>NZ_CP192510.1:3217261-3538987 GCF_050613175.1 Halomonas sp. H5 | reverse complement strand
CGAGGTGTTGCTGGGCTACGGGCGGCGGCTGCTCAAGCTCAACGAGGAGGCGGTGACCCAGTTCCTGGCGCCATCGCTGGAGGGGCGGGTGGGCATCGGCACCACCGACGACGTCGGCACGCGCATCCTGCCCGGCGTACTGGCGCAGTTCGCCCGCTCGCACCCGGCGGTGCAGGTCGACGTGGTGGTGGGCAGCAGCGCGGGGATGCTGGCGCGTCTGGATGCCGGCGAGCTCGACCTGGTGCTGGTCACCGCCGGCAACCCGGGGCAAGGCGTGCGTGGCGAGATCGTGCACAGCGAGCCGCTGGTGTGGGCCGGGCGCGACGGCGGAATCGCCGCCCAGCGTTCGCCGCTACCGGTGGCGTTGGCCCACCATGGCTGCGCCTGGCGCGGGATGGCCCTCGACGCCCTCGACCGCGCCGGAGTGAGCTACCGCATCGCCTACACCTGCGAACACTGCGCCGGGCAGGAAGCCGCCATGCTCGCCGACCTGGCGGTCTCGCCCTTCCCGCTGGCCCTGATCCGGCCGCCGCTGCGCCGGATCGACAAGAAGCTGTTGCCGCCCCTCGGCGATTATCAGCTGGAGCTGGTCAGGCGGGACGGCGCGGGCCAGGCCAGCGAGGCCCTGGGGGGGTATGTGGTCGAGGCGTTCGGCGATATGCACGACTAGGCTCTGTACGAAAACTGTCTGCGCTCGCCCATACGGCGTTAAAAATCGGCTCGTGCGCGAGTCCGATCAAAGTACTCATTTACACCGCGTAAACTCCGTCTTTTCGCCGATTTTTGCCTTGTCTGGCCATCGCTCGCCGACTTTTCGTACAAAACCTAAGGCGACGCCTGCCTCTGCGTCGGCCGCTATCGTACCGGGTGGCCTTACCGATCCCGATGGCGGATCAGCTCGCCCGCCCAGGGCAGGGCCTGCGGATAGTCATCGCCGTCGAGGACGAACTCCTGGCCGCGCGCTACCGCGCTTAGCTCGGTATGGCCGTCATGTTGTCGCCAGCGCTGGCGATTGGCGTGGTAGCTCAGGGGTGGGCGGCCATCGCCCGGATAGCACCAGGCGGGTAGCCGCCACTGGGAGACCCGCTCCGCGTCGGGGGCGGTCAGTTGGCGTTCCGGTGCGAGACGGGGGAAGATCCCGGCGCCGGGCAGGGCCTCGCCGAGCCCGGGCAGGGCGAGTCGGCGGCGGGCCAGATAGAGCATGTTATTGGGATCGGGCCGGCGTCGGAAGTGGGGATGATAGTGCGCCCAGGCGTAGTCGCCTCCCCTGGCCTGATCCACCGCTACCACCGACTCGACCTGCAGCCAGCCCCAGATGATATGACAGGGCCTGGAACCTGGTGCCCAGTGCCAGTCGCCTTTCCGGTGTTCGACACGCCGGAAGAGACCGAAGAACAGCAGCAGATCCCCGGGGCCGACCCCCTGATTGCGCAGGTGCCCCTGGGCCTGGCCGCTCTGGCCGAAGATCGGTCGCCAGCCGGGCGCCCGGGGCAGCATGTCACCGATCAGATCGGGATCCAGGTGGGCGCCGTCCTCGGGCCTGACCCTGCCGCGGGTCAGCGGCGTGACCAGGCTAGTCAGCGGGGCGCCGTCGAAGGCGATATCGCCATAGCGAATCGTCGAGGTGGCATCCGGGATCGGCAGGGCCAGCAGCCGGCCATCCGGCAGGATGGGGCTCGGCACGCCGCCGGCGGCGGAGTCGAAGCCCTTGCGGCTAAGGATCAGTTTCATTCCTTCACCGGTGGCCGGAGAGCCATAGGCCGATGAGCGGCCTTATGGTGCCCTGGGCGGACATAGGCGTGAGTCACCGTGGATTGACTCCTCGATCCGGGATAACGAGGCACTTGGGGCAGCCTACGGCAGCCCCGACGGTTTTCCTAATGGTCTACTTCTTCGACTTCCAGGTATCCAACCAGCGTTGTAAACGATGGCGGCGGGAGGAGAAGGCGTCTCCGGCGCTGGTGATACTATCTTCCATGTTCTCCAGCACCGGGTCGATACGCCGTTGCTTGAAGCGAATCCAGCAGCGCCACAGGTAGGCGACGAGACCCGCCAGCATGATCAGAAAGCCATAGGTGAACCAATTGAAAGGCTTGTCGTCGGGGCCATCCACGGCCTTGATCGAGACGGCATTGGGGAAAATCGAGAAGAACTCGTTGCGCCATCCATAGTGCATGATCGCGACCCACTGGGGGTCGGTGCGGGTCGAGATGCTGTCACTCGCCTCGGTGTACAGGTTGGCGGTATCGAACTTGAAGTAGGGGGGCCAGCTCCAGCCGGTATCCTCGTTGCGGTAGACGATGGCTCGGCCGTTCGGGTGCACCCCCTGAATAAATTGCACGTCGCGGTTTCTCAGGGTGTTGGCCAGGTCATTCGGGTTGGACCAGAAGATGCGTGTCCAGTCATCGATGTCCTGGCGCTTCTCGAAGGTGCTGACGATGCGCACGACGTCGTATTGCGGCAGGCTGTAGTGAAGAAAGGCACCGAACACGGCCCAGAAGACGATCCAGAATACCCACTTTGCGATGACCATGTTCCGGCCCCTTACGTGAAATTGATGATATAGACCAGCAGTGTCAATGCCGTGATTGGCAGGACATATATCAGCCCGATCAGCACGGGCCGCCAGCGGCGACGGCAACGGCGGAGACCACGGCGAAGAAACTCGTCGTGGCGGCCCTGTCGTTCCCGTTCCAGCCATTCACGCTTCAACTGACTGCGCCACCTGACATACAGGTACAGATTGACGATGCCATAGCACAGCGTGAGCAGGACGAGAACCACGACCAGCAGACGAGTAAAGGCGATCACCTATCGCCCCTCATTGCCACCGAACAAGGCGGCGCGGCTCGCTGCCTTGTTCATAACGTACTCGCGCTCGAGAAAGTCGGCCGCATAGTTCCTGGCGGCCTGTGGCCAACTGCGATAGCGGCGGTAGAACTCGTCCTTGTGGCAGATGTAAAGCTGCAGGATGTCCATCGGTGTCAGTTCGGCCAGCAGCATGTTGACCAGATCCCTCGATGGCGTGTCGGTGGCGCGGAGGGTGTAGAAGTACGCTGGATGGTCGAGCCTGATTGTCGGCCTGGCAGCGCCCGACTCGGCCCAGCGGAGCACCGCCGCGAGGCCCTCGTATTCGGCGGGCAGCGTGATGCCATGGCGAGTCGCCAGGCGGCGCAGCTCGGCGCGGGAGCGACCGGTGATATCAATCGCTTGCTCCGCCAGCACCGATGCCAGGATGAAATCCTGCTTCTGGCGAAGAATGGCGGCCTCCTCGGCGCCACGAACCTTGACGATAGGCTCGGCGAGGTCGTTGTCGCGCAGGAATTCGGCCACGGCCCGGCGATTGGCGACCTCCATCACCCGGGCCACCGGCAGCGATTGGTTCGGGCTGTCTCCGCAGGCAATCAGCCCCGATGATTCAACGTCCTGAAACAGGTAGAGCCCGCCGAACAGCGAGGTCCAGCAACTGCGTTGCTCGAACACTTCGTGCTCGAGATGAACCGGGTTGCGGGTGACATCGCCGGTCCGCCTGGCGGTGTCGACCATTTCCTCGATCAGGTCGTTATCGAACCAGGCATCCTTCCCGGCATGAAAGCGCTCCACCAGCCGAGCGAGGTGGTCGGCATGGGCGATGGTACCCGAGGTGGTATCCGCTTCGACCACGACACGACGAATATCGAACAACTGCTCGATGGTGTCGATCGAGAACACCGAGTTTTCCAACTCGCCGGCAATCGCGTCGGTGGCGGTCAGCGCGAACAGCTGACGTTCGTTGGCATCGATGAAACGACGCAGGATGTGGCGGCTGGTCGAGAAGCTGGCATTGAGCAGTGGGCAGCGCTTCTGCTCGGTCGCCAGCAGAATGAACTGCCGGTTCACTCCGCCGTGATTGAGGTAGTCGTGATCCTCGAGTTCATCGCCGATCTCCGGCGAGTATCCGGAGATGTCGATATGGAAGTCATCCAGGTCGGTGGTGCGGCCTGTCAGGTGCTCGAGGGCGCGATTGTAGCGGTCAACCAGCGCCGGCGAGCCGACATGGAAGAGGTTGCCGAACATCAGGCCCTTTTCGATCAAGCGCTGCATGACATCACTTCCTCGTTACCTGGAAGCGACGATGTGCCTCCTGCTGGCGCCCCAGGTCCCTGACCATGGCATCGATGGCGGCCTCATCGGACTTGTCGGCATAGCGGAATTCGCTGTCGGCGTAACGGTTGATTTCCTGCATGACCATTTCCGTGGTGATCGGTGTGCGCAGCTCATCGATCATCGCACGCTTGGTATCGTAGTCCTTGAACAGGAACAGCTCCGGATTCTCCATCCATTCGTCGGGCAGGTCGAAGTCCATGGCGCGAACCTTCACGGCATCGGTGATGTTCTTGATCGCACGGCCAGTGAAGCGCTCATCGGCCTGCTGGATTTCCTTCAGATAGGCCCCCAGCCTGGCGATGTCGTTGATCTCCCCGAGCTTGTTCTGGGCGCGCTCGAAGACGTCTATCAGGCGTGGCTCCTGGGGGACGTTATGGGACTCGAAGGAGCGTGCGACGGCCTGCTTGATGCTCTGGGCCGCGTATAGCTGGTGCTCGCCCAGCGGGATATCGTGATTACTGCCGAGCAGCAGGTTGAGGATGTCGACGTAGTCTTCCCGCGACTGGGGGCCATCCACCAGGAAACGTGCGCCCGCGCGTTGGCGCAGGGCGTCATCGACGTTCTCCGGATAGTTGGAGAACATGCCGAAGGTGCAGTTGCCACGGACGACGGTATTGGCGCCGGCGAAGGCTTCCATCAGTACGGCGGTGACTTCCTGCTGGCCCGCCGATGACTGGCGGTCACCGCGCTTGCCGGCGATCTGGTCGATGTCATCGATGGTGCCGAAGCCGATCACCGAGGGATCCAGGACGTTGTGGATAAAGGCCTTGGCATTCTGTCCGGATTTACCCTGGTAGCTGTCGATATTGTCGACGCCGAAATTCTGGTAACGGAATGGGTAGCCCGCGACCTGACAGTAGTCGTGTATCAGGCCCGCCATCATCTGGATCAAGGTGGTCTTGCCGGTACCGGGCTTGCCGTCACCCATGAAGGTAAAGATGAAGCCGCCCATCTCGGCGAAGGGATTCAGGCGGCGTTCGAAATCGTAGGCCATTACCATTCGGGCGAGACGCTGGGCCTGGTGCTTGGCGATGTGGTTGCCGATCACCTCCTCGGGCTGCTTGAACACCATGCTCAGGTTGCCGGTGGCGCCGCGACGGGCCGCCTCGAAGCCGCGCAGGGTCAGGTCGTCGGCCTCGACCCGCCATACGCTGGAGGTGAATGAGCCCAGGCGCGGAGCGTTCTGTGCCCGCAGGGCGACCTTGTCCAGCAGTTGCTCGGACCAGGCCGACAGGGTGGCGATCAGGTGCGTATCGTCGCTGGCATGCAGGGCGATCATCTGGTCCAGCTCCCACAACACGCCATGCATCGCCAACTGGGCGTTGTCGGTCAGCAGCTCTTCCGGCTCGCCGACCTCCACCTGGGCCTCGTCGCCGTGCTCGGCCAGTAGCCAGGCGCTGGCATTGGCCAGCACATGGACCACGATCAGTGCTTCGGCGGCCAGCAGTTCGGAAAACTCCGTGCGGCGTGACGACGCCAGCGAACCGGCGAGATTGGTGCGCTTCATCTCGGCCAGGCCATGCTGAGCGGACCAGGCCTCACCAACCGCCAGGGCAATCGCGATGGCGCGGCGCAGGCCGCGCTGGGCGGTCGCCTGCAGCGGTGAGGTCAGGGGGTCCTGGTCGTCGCAGGCGGTGATGCGTTCGATCAGGTGCACGCCATCGGGACGGGCGGTGGTGCGTGTGGCGAGGCCCGGTGTGGTTGAGCGCAGCCGCCGGGTGCGGGGGATGCCTGGCGAGCGCTCGGCAGGCGCGGCCTGCTCCTGGTGGCGCGGGCGGGCGATGCGGGGACTGTGATCGAATCCCTCGAGCATTCCTTCGGCGGCGGCATAGTGTTTGCGGATGTCGTCTTCGCGCAGTTCCATCTGGTCGCTGGTCAAGCTCATCGTATCCTCGATACCGGGCGTTCCTGCCGCGGCTGTCTATGGTTCGTTCTATCGCGTGGCCCATAGGGCCGATATTAGGGCCGATAGTCGGGCTGATATTAGGGCCGAGTTATCGGAGCCGTTCAGTAGCGCAGTACCTGCCCTGACGGGCTGACCACGAACTTGTGCACGTCGCCAAAGCCGGGCGGTGACAGTTCGGCCAGCACCTGGAAGGGGCGCTGCGGAAGGATGATGGCGCGCTGGGTACGGGTGGCCCCGGTATGGGCCGTGCCGTCACTGAAGGGATCCAGGGCGTAGATCTCGCGTTGGGCCTTGCCGAACCAGCCGCTGCGCTCTTCACGGGTGCCGTCGCTGTCCAGCTCTTCCTGAGTCCAGGCGAGTGCCCAGTCGTCCTCTTCGCTCGAGCAGGCCTGCTCGAGTATCTGGCGTAATGGCCCCGACTGTTCGGTATAGGTCGAGGCATACATGGGGCCAATGTGGTAGCGGCGCAGACGCTTGGGATGCAGGTCATCGAAATCGGCATCGAATCCGCGGGCGATGGTCAGCAGGGTCAGGCCAGCCATGGACTGTGACATCAGGTGGGCCTGGACACCCGGCCAGCGAAACCCATCCTTCGGCAGCGCCACCTTCCCGCTGTCCTCGACTTCCATCAGGTAGATCACCGGCAGGTTGACCTGGCTGTCGTAGACCGCCCAGTGAATCAGGAATCGGCGCCGGTTCCCTTCGTTTCCCATGGCTTCCCACTGCGGGTCATTCTGTGCCCAGAACAGGTATCCCCTGGTGAGCTCCTCATAGTAGAGGCGTTGCGACATGGCGAACTGCAGGCGTGTCGGCGACTCATGGTCGGCGATGATGGTGCGGATCATCTGCGCCTTGAGTTCGTCGGCGTCCGGCATGTCGGCCAGGTGGCGCGATGCCTGCTGGGCATCGTTGGCCATTCTCATCAGCTCGGTGGCCACCGGGAATCCGCTGTCACGCTTGTCGACGGTGAGGCTGCCAAGGCTTCGCGAAGGGCCACAGCCGACCATCAGGTACTTGGTGCTCAGGGCATTGAAGGTGTAGTCCAGGCGCGTCAGATAATCGGTCAGAACCTGCACATCCTTGCGGCTGAGCTGGTCGTTGGCGTGCATGGTACCGGCCACGCGTACCAGGTGCTGGAGGATCAGGCCGAACCTCCGAAAGTAGCGACGCGAGGCGTGGGTGTCGGTCAGCTCGATATGATCGTGACCAGGCGCGGTCATCGTTATCCCTCCCTGGGACAGCAGAGAACAGGTGGCTCATCCACGAGTCCGGCAGGCGCGACCCAACGGCCTATGAATGCCCTTGCCGACGGCAGGGGCATTCATAGGGGGGCTTGCCGGAAGTGGCGCTCACTCCTGATCAGTTGCCGTACAGGTTCTTGTCGTGCTTCTCGACGATGGTGGAGAAACGGCGGGCAAAGCGCTCGTCGGCACGCGCCTTCTTCTCCAGCACGTCTCGGGCGAAGACCATCTGCCCTTCATGGGCCTCGAGCATGTCCGCCATGCGCTGATTGGTGGCAGTACCGATGGCCGCCATGGCCGTCTGGGCTTCCTGGTCGGTCTGGGAGCCGATCTCATTGATGCGGTGAGCAATGTCCTGTTGCTGTGCGGTCTTGAGCGACTTGGTCAGGGCATCGTAGAGCACCACGCGCTGCTGGGTGTCTGTCTGCAGCTTGTTGATCAGTACCTTCTGTGTCGCGGCCTGGTTCTGGAGGCTATCGAGCCACGTCTTGCCCTTCTCGATGTAGCGCTCGAGGGTCTGGGAGCGAGCAATATTGACCTGCTCGTCCTGTACCAGGGTGTTGTAGCGTGCGTTGGTCTCGGCAAGGTCGGTCTCCAGGCGGGTGCGTGTACCGGCATCCTGCTCGACCGAAATCTGGTTCTCGAGATCGATGATGGTGGGGTCGAGTGCTTCGATTTCGGCGCGTACGGCTTCCAGCTCCTCGACGACGGCCTCACGATCATCGAGGGTGCTGTTCAGGTTCTTCTGCACCTTGTCGTACTGCTCCTCGAGCACCTGCAACTGCTCATCCAGCAGCTTGACGATGATGTCGGACTTGGAGATCAGGTCCTGCAGCTTGTCATCGATGCTCGCCGTACGAATCCGCTCCTGGCGCATGGATTCGGACTTGCCCTTGCTGAAGATGCCAATCAGCTTTTCCATTCCTGTCTTGGTACGCATCTCATCGAAGTCTTTCGAGAAAGCGACCGTCGTATCATCCAGCCCCATGATCAGCTCGGCGATGTTGGCGTTCATGGTCTCGTTATGAGCATGAACATCCTCCAGGGTCGCATTCTCGATATCGATGCCGGTGGCGTTCCCGGCTTCGATCCTGCTGCGGGCCGCCTCGATACGAGAGGTGACCTCGGTGATCTTCTGCTGGGATTCCTTCACCTTCTTCTGAGAATCCTGAACCATGGTGTCGAACTGAGAAGTACTCATCGTCTAGACGCTTCCTTGTGCCTTGTGGTGTTACATCAATGTATTGAATGGACCCGACATCATGGTCCCGGCAAGCCTCGCTTCGGAAACCGGGGATGGCGTTGCCTTTTCCTGGGGCATCACCGGGGGAGTGAGCCTGGCGCCACGGCGCTGGAACCGTCTAGGGTAACCGATTGCCGCCCAGGAAAATCACCACTTCATGATATTGTGAAATTTCTGACAATGGAATCTCCTGGCCCCCTGGGCCGCTGCCTCGGCGGCTTCCATGTACGAGGCCTGACTCCCTCTCATGGCCCCCGGGCCTTGGTCACCGCTATGGACTCGATAGCGTGGTCTTTGCTTTACCTGAAGCTGACTTGAGGTAGTAGCCTGCGGGGTGTGGTCGCTCTCGCGACGATCATGTTCACCACGGCCCGGGGCCGCCAGACACAGGAGTGCTTGCCATGCCGACCTCAACTGTCGCCGATCCATCCCATGAATCGACCCGGTGGGAGGCGTCGCCACTCGATCTCGAGGCCTACCTGGCGCGTATCGAGTATCGTGGGCCGCTGACGCCGAGCCTGGAGACGCTACGCGCACTGCGGCGGCGTGCCGAGTCGCTCGCGGTGGCGTCGCCCGATGGCCAGCGACTCGGCAGTTGAGGCCGCAGGTTCAGTCGGGCCGGTAGCTGCCGGGAATCATCGCGAAGCCGATCGCCAGGCGATTCCAGGCGTTGAAGGCACAGATCGCCAGGGTCAGGTCGACCAGCGCCGGCTCCGGGAAGTGGGCGCGGGTGGCCTCGAACAGGGCGTCGTCGATGCCGCGCCCGGCGATCAGCGTATGCGCCTCGGCCCAGGCCAGGGCGGCCCGCTCGCGGGGGCTGAAGAAGGGCGTCTCGCGCCAGGCGCTCAGGGCATAGAGGCGCTGCTCGCTTTCGCCGGCGCGCCGGGCATCCTGGGTATGCCTGTCGATGCAGTAGGCGCAGCCGTTGATCTGGGAGACGCGGATCTTGACCAGCTCCAGCAGGCCGCCGCCGAGCTCGTCGCGGCGCCGGGCCGCCCGGGCCAGGTGGGTTTCGACATCGATCAGGGTCTGGAGGGCCTCCGGGTTGGCGGCGACGTAGTCCATTCTCATGATGGGGGCTCCGATGGTGAGTGACAGCCACTACCCTAGTCCGGCATCGACGCCCGGCATTGTAGTTTTGCGACGCCCGGCCTCCGGCCTCCGGCCTGACCCTGCACCAGCTAAGGCCGCGGGGGCCCCTGCGCCATGTCGTGCAGAGCCTCTGGTGGGCGAAGGGAAGCGCCGCCGGGCCGGGGGAGGGCGTGGAGCTGTTGCATCCGGATGGCGGCCTGGGGGTGGTCTTCAACTTCGGCACGCCGCTGCGACGGGATGCTCGACGGCATCCCGGCCCGGCCTGGGTCGATGGCCCCTCGCTGCGTACCGCTCGGCTGGGGGTCACGGCCGACCTGGAGCTGCTGGGCGTGCGCTTCCTGCCGGGCTGGGGTGGCGCCCTGCTGGGCGAGCCCCCGGAGCGCCTGGCCGAGGCCGGGCTGCTGCCGGCCCAGGCGCTGCGCCACCGTGCGCTTGATGCGCTGCATGAGCGGCTGCAGGCGGCCGAGGGTTTCGCGGCGCGGGTGGCCCTGCTGGAGCGTGACCTCCTCGCCTGGCTGCGGCATAGCGAGGCGCCGTCGCCGCTGCTGGGGGCGGCGCTCGAGTGGCAGCGGCGGCGCCAGGGTCAGGGGAGTGTCGCCGAGTTGGCGGAGGCGCTGGCGGTCGGCCCGCGCCGTCTGCAGCGGCTGTTCCGGCGGCAACTGGGGCTATCCCCCAAGCAGTACGCCCGGGTGGTGCGCGTCGCCCAGGGGCGGGCGCTGATCAAGCGGGCGGAGGGGCCCGGCGCGCTCACCGAGGCGGCCTATGCCGCGGGCTATTGCGACCAGGCGCACTTCGTCCACGACTTCACCGCGGTAACCGGCCTTACGCCGGGCGACTATCGCCGCCATGTGGGGCGCCACGAGGCCTCGTTTCCCGGGAGCCGGAAAGACTAGGGAAGGCGAGGGAGGCATTCGTCGTCGCGCAGGGTCAGGACCTCATAGCCCTCCGCCGTCACCGCGATGGTGTGCTCCCACTGGGCGGAAAGCCGCTTGTCGCTGGTCACCACGGTCCAGCCGTCGCGCTTCGTTTTCACCTTGGCCTTGCCCTGATTGATCATCGGCTCGATGGTGAAGGTCATGCCCTCTTGCAGGACCAGGCCCTGCCCGGGGCGGCCGTAATGCAGCACCTCGGGCGCCTCGTGCATCTCCTGGCCGATGCCGTGTCCGCAGTAGTCGCGGACCACCGAATAGCCGTTGGCGTCGGCGTGCCGCTGAATCGCATGCCCCACATCGCCGAGGGTCGCCCCGGGCCTCACCGCCTGGATGCCTCGCCACATCGCCTCGTAGGTCTTGTCCACCAGGCGCCTGGCGGCCGGAGGGACATTGCCGATCAGGTACATCTTGCTGGAGTCGGCGATATAGCCCTGCTTCTCGAGGGTGATATCGACATTGACGATATCACCGGGCTTGAGGCGCTGCTGCGTCGATGGCACGCCATGGCAGACGACATGATTGAGGGAGGTGTTGAGGACGAAAGGGAAGCCGTATTGCCCCTGGCTGGCGGGGCGTGCCTCCAGGGTGCGGGTGATAAAGGCTTCCGCCAGGTCGTTGATCTGCATGGTCGACATGCCGGCCTCGATGCGGGTGTCGAGGTAGGCGAAGACCGCGGCGAGCAAGCGCCCCGACTGGCGCATCCGGGCGAGCTCCTCGGGCCCCTTGATCACGACCTCATCCATGGATGACCTGCCGCGTGTTCACCTCGGCCAGGCGCATCTGCTCCTGCATCAGCTCGTGGAAGGTCATCTCGGGGTGGGTCTCGGCGAGCATGCCGATCTTGATCCAGTACTCGGCCTGGGCATTGATGGAGCGCTGCATGGGGGCGCTGGCCTTGCGGATCTCATCATGCAGGGCATCACTGATCTTCACGATTCCCATAATATCACCAATATACGTTTCGTATATGTATCGTATGTTGGTGGCGGGGGGATCACAAGCATGAGCGGGGCCTAGGGCCCCGCTCTCTCGCACTCAGCCATAGGTGGGACGCTGCGGCCAGCCCGGTGGAGACTCCTCGAAGTCCTCCTGGCGGCCATAGGGCGTGGTATCGAGCAGTGCATAGGCGTCGGTGAGGCTCTCGCAGCCGCGGGCATAGGTGGAGTAGGTGTGGAAGACGGCCTCGCCGAGGCGGAAGAAGACGCTCAGCCCGTGGCACTCGCCGCTCTGGAAGTGGGGCTCGCCGCTGCGTGCCTCGAGTTCCGCCTGGCGGCGGTAGTTGTACTCGGGTGGGGCGACCGAGGCGTCCAGGGTGACATGGAAGTCGTAGTTGAAGTCGCTCTCGAACGACGAGACCCAGGGCCAGTGCCAGCCGCGCTCGGCCCGGTAGGCCTGGAGCCTGGTGAATGGCGCCCGGGACACCAGCGCGAAGCGGGTATCGCGCTCCTGCAGCAACGAGAGATCCCCCAGGGCATCGACGAACCCCGTGCAGCCGGAGCAGCCCTGTTCCCACGCCGGGTCGAACATGAAGTGGTACACGATGAGCTGGCGCCGCCCCGCGAAGAGGTCGAGCAGGCTCGTCTTGCCGTCCGGGCCATCGAAGACGTAGGCCTTGTCGAGTTTCACCATCGGCAGCCGGCGACGGTTGGCATTGACCGCATCGCCCAGATGGGTGAGCGCCTTCTCCTGCTCGAGCAGTCGCTGGCGGGCGGCGAGCCAGGCCCCGCGCGCGACGATGGGCGGATGGGGCACGTCGTTCATGACGGCGCCTCCTCTTTCTCGCAGTTGATCATCCAGGCCACGCCGAAGCGGTCGACCAGCATGCCGAAGGACTTGGCCCAGAAGGTCTCCTCCAGGGGCATCCGCACCGTGCCGTCGTCGGCCAGGGCGTCGAAGAGGCGCTCGGCCTCCTCGGGAGTCTCGACGCCGAGGGTGAGGGAGACCCCCTTGATGCCCTCGTAGGGGACCGGGCACTCAGGAGTGGTGTCCGACCCCATCAGCACCTGGCCGTCCACCACCAGGCGGGCGTGCATGATCTTGTCGCGAACCGCGGCAGGCATCGCCTCCTCCGCCGGGGCCTCGCCGTAGGTGTGCATGGCGACGATCTCGCCGCCGAGGCAGCGCTGGTAGCACTCGAAGGCGGCGCGGCAGTCGCCGTCGAAGATCAGGTAGGCATTGAGCAACATGGAGAGCTCCTCCTCGGGTGAATGAGATGAGGTGGGTGACATCCTGATATCGAACGGGGCGGGAGGATTTCGACAGGGCGGGTGCCATGTCGTCGTTTCTTACTCGTCGTGGCCTTGGTAGTCGTCGTTGAAGTCGCTGCCGTGCGAGGAGGATTCGACACCGGGTGCCTCGGGGTGGGCAGTCAGAGTGGCTCGCCGGGTGGGCCCTGGCCCGCATCGCCGGTCATCGGGGCTGCTCCGGTGATGCTGGCGGGTTAGGGGGCCAGTGGAACGGCGGGAACTGGGCTAATCTGAGATGGCGATATGGCAAGGCAGGATTAGCCCAGCCGACGAGCACACAGGGATGTCTTATCCACCGATATGGCAACGACCGGGTCGGGAGGCTGAGATGTCAGACAAGAATGAGCGGGGCCTGCGCGAGCTCTATGATCGGGACCCCGAGCGCGCCGACTGGCTGGTGTTCGGGCGTATTACCGACACCAACCGGCGCGGTTTCCTCAAGGGCGCGGGGTTGGCCGCCATGACCGCGGCGGTGGGGGCCGCCTCGATTCCCTTCGCCCGGCATATGCCCGGTGGACTGATTCCGGCGGCCTTGGCCGAGGAGGTGGGCGATTTCGAGATCCTCGGCAAGGAGGGCATCATCATCCGCAATGACCGGCCGATCAATCTCGAGACGCCGGTGCATCTGCTCGATGACGAGGTCACCCCCATACGCCACTTCTTCGTGCGTAACAACGGGGGCCTGCCCGAGGTGAGCGAGGATCCCGACGGCTGGATGCTGACGATCGACGGTGAGGTCGAAGGCCCCCTGGAGCTTAGCCTGGGCGAGCTCAAGACCCGCTTCGAGACGATCACCCGTCAGGCGCAACTGGAGTGTGGTGGCAATGGTCGGGCCGGTTTCAACCCCTCGCCACGGGGCAACCAGTGGGTCATCGGGGCCGTCGGTAACGGCGAGTGGACCGGGTGCCGGCTCAAGGACGTGCTGGAAGCCGCCGGTGTCGGGGCCTCAGCCGTCTATACCGCGCATTACGGTGCCGATCCACACCTCTCCGGCGATCCGGGGCGCGATGCGCTCAGCCGTGGGGTACCGATCGACAAGGCGTTGGAAGAACAGAACATGCTGGTCTGGGGGATGAACGGGGAGCCGTTGCCGCTGGCCCATGGCGGGCCGCTGCGGGTCTTGATTCCCGGCTGGGCCGGCTCCTGCTCCCAGAAGTGGGTGACACGGATCTGGCTGCGCGAGCGGGAGCATGACGGTCAGGGCATGACCGGCCTCTCCTATCGCGTGCCCCGCTACCCGGTGGAGCCCGGTGCCGAGGTGCCCGACGAGGACATGGTGGTCATGGCGTCGATGCCGGTGAAGTCGGTGATCACCCATCCGCAGAACCCCGTGGAGGTGTCCCGGGACGAGCACCTGAGGGTACGAGGACACGCCTGGGCGGGCGATCGCCGGGTGGCCGCCATGCATGTCTCCATCGATTTCGGTGCGACCTGGCAGGAGGCGTCGCTGGACGAGCCGGTCAACCCCTATGCCTGGCAGCACTGGCTGGCCGAGATCGAGCTACCCTCGCCGGGCTACTTCGAGGTCTGGGCGCGGGCCACCGACGACCAGGGCGTGATGCAGCCGGCGGTGGTCCCCGGGTGGAACCCTCGCGGCTACCTCAACAACTCGCAGCACCGCATCGCGGTCCGCGCCGTCTGAGTCGGAGGTGAACATGGCACGCGGGCTGTGTGTGGTATTGCTCGGGCTGGCCTGCGGCCTGCCGCTGCAGGCCAGTGACGATTTCGGCGGCCTGCCCGAGGGCGACGGCCGGCTGGAAACCTACCAGAACTGCCTGGCCTGCCACTCCTCGGCGATCATCCGCCAGCAGCGCCTCTCGCGGGAGACCTGGGACGAGGTGCTCGACTGGATGGTCGAGCAGCAGGGCATGTGGCAGATGGCCCCGGAGGTACGCGAGCGGGTGCTGGATTACCTGGCCGAACAGTTCGGCCGTGACTAGGTGGAGCCCTCCACAACCATGAGGGGCCAGGCCTCTGGATCGGCGCCGATGCCGTGGCGCTTGCCTTGCTCGCCCTGATCGTCACGGCCGTCACCCTGGTTGGGACAGGCGGGCCAGCACCGCCTCACAGAGGGCCTCTACCGGTTGCTGCGAGTCGAGCCGCATGACCGGGCACACGAGTCGGCGTAGCCAGCGTTCGTGAAGGTCGCGGCTGCGTAGTGGTGCCTTGCCGGTGTCGTAGCGCCTGGCCCACTCCATGAACTCCCGATGGGCGTCATGCATATCACCGCCCGGTCCGATGTGGTCCCCGTAGCGCGCCCGCTCGCGGTCGAGCAGCCGCCGCATGCGCAGCTCATGGGGAAGCGAGAGAAAGATCGCCAGGGTGAAATGGGGGAGCAAGGGATCGCCCCAGCTGCATAAGGAGCCGGCCAGTACCCAGGAATCGTGGTCCGCGATCTCGCGCTCGATCAGGGTGACTCGCTCGGCAGGCGCGCGTTTGATGGTGAACGGAGGGTCGGTGGGCTGCCAATAGTAGGCGTCGGTATCCAGAAAGGGGATATCCAGATGCCTGGCCAGCGCCGCGCCCAGGGTCGTCGTTCCGGACCCCGAGGCACCGAAGAGATGCAGTCGTACCGCCATGCGTTGTTCGTCCCTGACATAGAGAGGAGCGATCCGTCGCCCCGCTTGGCAATGGCCCAATGGCCATTGGCGCGGGCGGCGAATTATAGCCATCTTGCGCCATGGGGCAAGAGGCGCGGCATGGTCGGCCCGGGCAAGAGCGATCGTCACGGGCCGACCGAAGCTAGTCGCCGGTCGCTGCCACGACGTCGCGTGGGGGATCCAGCTCCGCCGCCAGGCTGTCCACCAGCGCCTCGATGCGTTGCTCGGCCTGGGCCAGGGACGCCTGCAGGCGCGCGTCGGCGAACTCGTCGTACTCCGCGGCGATGCCGTGCAACTCCTCGATACCCAGGTAGCCGAACACGGTGCGCAGGTGCGGCTCGACATGGTTGGCCTGCGCCAGGCGCTGGCCCGGCTCGTAGCCGTGGTCGCCCCGGGCGCCGAGCACCACCAGGCGCTTGTGCATCTCCGTCAGCATCGGCCAGTAGGGCTGACCCGGGCGCGAGCGGTCGAAGCCGAAGGTGCGCCCGACCCGCACGATGTTGTCGATCCAGGCCTTGAAGCCGGCCGGCACGCCGAAGTTGTACATCGGCACGCCGGCCACGATCAGCTCCGCTTCCAGCAGCTCGTCGACCAGGGCATCGCTCTCGGCGAGGACCTCGTGCATCCAGGGCTCGCGGGCCTCCGGCTTGGTGAAAGCGGCGTGGATCCAGTCGCCGGTGACCGGACGCGGCGGCTGCTGGCCGACGTCGCGATAGACGATGCGGTCGCCGGGGCGGGCCCGCCGCCACTGGGCGATGAAGTGGGCGCTCAGGCGCCGCGAATGGGAGCCGTGGGGCCGGGCGCCGGAGCGGCCGGGGCGGGCACTGGCGTCGAGGTGCAGGATGGTGGTCATGGGCATCTCCTGTGCTTTTATGGTCAAGTTGCATTCATGTGATTAGCTCCACGAGTGGCAGATTGGCCTTATTATGTAGGGCCGACAAACGATCTATTCTTGGCGAATACACAAGATAAATTTGTTTATGGTGGTTTGATGCAACGACACCGGCTACCCCTCTCGCAGTTGCGTGCCTTCGAGGCGGCGGCGCGCCATCGCAGCTTCAAGCAGGCCGCCGACGAGCTGGCGGTGACGCCCGCGTCGATCAGCCACCAGGTCCGCGAGCTGGAAGGCTGGCTGGGCGTGGCGCTGTTCGAGCGCCGCACTCGCCGGGTGGTGCCCACCGAGGCGGCGACGACCCTCTACCCGGTGCTGCGTGAGGGTTTCGATGCCTTCGCCGAGACCCTGGAACGCTTGCGCGAGCGTACGGCTCCGGCCAGTGTGACCCTCTCCTGCACCCCGGCCTTCGCCAGCCAATGGCTGCTGCCGCGGCTGGCCGATTTCCATGCGACGCATCCCGATATCGACCTGCGCATCCATGCCAGCGAGGCGACGCTCGACCTGTCGCGGGGCGCCTGCCTGGCGATTCGCTACGGCATGGGCCCCTATCCGGAATACGAGGCGCTGGAGCTGGCGGCCGACCGTATCGCGTTGGTCGCCAACCCGAGCCTGGCGCTGGCCGGCATCGAGGATCTCCAGAACGTGCGGCATATCGATTTCGACTGGTACTGCCCGAGCCTCGGCCTGCCCACCTGGGCCTCCTGGTGCCAGGCGGCGGGAGGCGTCCCATCGAGGCTGGGGCCGCGGCTCGCCTTCTCCGACGAGAGTCATGCCATCCAGGCCGCCATCGCCGGCCAGGGTGTGGCCCTGCTGGGGCTGACCCTGGTGCAGGACGAGCTCGCGCGCGGCGTGCTGGCGGTGCCCTTCGGCCCGAGCCTGCCGGGGCTGCGTTATCACCTGCTCAGGAGCCGAGAGACCCGGGGCAATGCCACCCTCGACCGGGTAGCGGCATGGCTGAAAGAGGCGTTTGCTACGGCATCAGCCCCCGTTAGCGGGGGCTGATGCCGTATGACGGGCCAACTGGCCCGTGTCCGACCGGACCTCAGTCGGCGTCGACCGCCTCTGCCACGGGCAGGCCGGCGGCTTCCCACTCGGCCTTGCCGCCCTTGTAGACGGCGACGTCGGTGTAGCCGAGGGCAGTGAGCTGCCGGGCGGCCAGGTCCGAGTTCCGGCAGGTGGCGCTGGCGCAGTACACCACGACCTCGGCGTGCTTGTCCGGCAGCAGCTCGGCGGCGCGCTGCCTGACCTGATCATGGTTGATGTTGACCGCATTGGGCAGATGCCAGTCCCGGAAATACTTCTCGGGCAAGGCTTCCACCAGCGTCGGTTGGTCGGACCCGGCCAGACGAGCGGCCAGGGTCTCGCGATCGATCGTTTTCATGGTCGTGCTCCGTGTCTCGGTTGATGCCACTCCCGGTGGGGGGAGACGTCGCATCGGGCAACGTGATGACAGCGTAGGTATTGCGGATGAGCAATGACATCGCCAATATCTGCAAAGTGTCATTGCATAGGTGCAAGTGATGAGTCTCGTCTGGGACGATCTCCGCCTGTTCCTCGCCATCGCCCGTTCCGGCACCCTGGCCGGGGCGGCGCGTACGCTCGGCGTCAATCACTCGACGGTGTTCCGTCGGCTCAACGCCATGGAGGAGGGGCTGGAGGCGCGGCTGTTCGAGCGCCTGCCGGAAGGCTATGTGCCGACGGCGGCGGGGGAGGCCCTGCGGGGGCGTGCCGAGCGCATGGAGGAGGAGGCCCAGGCGATCGAGCGGGAGTTGAGCGGCCAGGACGTGCGGCTTTCGGGCCGGGTGCGCCTGACCACCACCGATACCCTGGCCAATGGCTTTCTCGCGCCCGTGATCCAGGGTTTCGTGGTGGCCTATCCGGGCATCGAGCTGGAACTGCTGGTGGTCAGCGCCTTCCTCGACCTGGCCCGCCGCGAGGCGGATATCGCCATTCGCCCGACCCAGGCGCCACCGGAGACCCTGGTCGGGCGCAAGCTGGGGAGCATCCGCTGGGGGCTCTATGGCGCCCGAGACTACCTGCGCCAGCGACCGGTGCTTGTGGACCCGGCGTGCCCGGGAGAGCACCGCTTTATCGGCGGCAACGAGATGATTCGCCATATCGCCAGCAGCCGCTGGCTGGACGAGCAGGTACCGGCGGCGGCGGTCGCCCTGCGTACCAATAGCGTCGTCGCGGCCATGGGTGCGGCCCGGGCCGGGGCCGGGCTGGCGGTGCTGCCGCACTACATGGCGCACCAGGAACCCAGCCTGGAGTGCGTGTGGGAGATCGGCCCGGAGGTGGCCACCGACCTGTGGCTGCTGACCCATCCCGACCTGCGCCACAGCGCACGCATCCGCGCCTTTATGAGCTATGCGGCCGAGGCGGTGCGGGCACGCCAGGACGAGCTGACCGGAGCGTCGTCATGAAGTGGCGATGGCGTCATAGCCCTCGCCGAGGAACTGCACCAGGCAGAAGCCATGGCCGAAGGGGTCGGCCATCAGCGCCAGCCGCCCCCAGGCCTGGGTGGCGATAGGCGCTTCGAGCACCGCGCCGGCGGCAAGGGCGCGTTCCACCGCCGGCTCGATCTCCTCGACCACCAGGTCCAGATGCACGGGCGTCCAGTGGCGCCGGTAGTCGCGGTGCCGGCCGTCGCCCGCGAAGGCCGGGGTACCGGCGGCCTTGGCCAACAGGTAGAGCGGTGCCGGACCGCCGAGCAGTTCCGCGCCATCGGTGCCGAAGCGGCGGCCGAGGGTGAAGCCGAAGGCCTCGTGGTAGAAGGCGATGGCGTGCTCCAGGTCATCCACATCCAGATTGATGAGAAAGTCCATTTCACGGCGCCTGGCTGGTCGATTGCCTCAGCTGCGAGGGGGCCAGGCCCCTGGCCTGGCGAAAGCGGCTGGCCAGGTGGCTCGAGGAGCTGAAGCCGCAGGCCAGGGCGATCTCGGCCAGCGGCAGGGCGGTATCGCGCAGCAGCGCCTCGGCCCGTGCCAGGCGCCGCTGCAGCACGTACTGGTGGGGCGTGAGGCCCTGGCTGCGCTTGAACATGCGCGCGAAGTGATACTCGCTGAGCTGGACTCGGGCGGCCAGCTCGGCGAGGGGCAGCGGTCGGTCGAGGTGGGCCTCGATATAGTCGCGTATCTGGCCCAGGCGGTAGGGAGCCAGGCCGCCCCGCGGGCGGGGCGGCGGCCGGTGGCGCTGGCCGTAGGCGTCGAGCAGGTGCACCAGCAGCAGGGTGATGGCGCTGTCCAAGGCCAGGCGGTCGGCCGGCTCCCGCCAGTCGAGGGCGAGCAGCCAGTGGCGATAGAGGCTGGCGATCCGCGGGTCCTCGGCGAAGGTCCGCTCGTCCAGCAGCAGGCCGGAGGCCTCCCGGTCCCAGACCCGTTCGGCCAGCCCCTTGAGGTGGTCATCGGTGAAGTAGAGGTGGGCGAATTCCAGGGGGCCGCGGATATCCCAGAGGGAATCGTGCCGGGCCGGCATCAGGCAGAAGCGGTCGGGGGCGCCGCCGTTGCGCCAGCCGCCGGGCGTCCGGCGGTAGGACTCGTAGCCATCGGCGACATAGAGGCTGAGGGTATGGTGGCCGGGCTGCTCCAGGGCGAGCCGGTCGTCATCGTTGCGCCACTGGGCCAGGCCGATGCCGCCGTCGAGCCGGGCGGCTCGCATCAGGCTGGCCCGGTGCTGACTCAGGTTCTCGAATACGTGATACGGCATGGCCCTCTCCTCCTGGCATCTCGATAGTAGCCAGCCGCCCGCGCCGGGCCAAGCGGTTGGGCGCCGCGGCAGAGAAAAAGCGCAAGAAATGGCTACCCGGCGCAAGAAGCTGAATGCCCGGAGGATCCGGCTCGGCCACACTCGGCGACTCCAAGCCTGAAGTCACCCAAGGAGCGCCACCATGAACCTGATCCTGTATGCCGTCACCGTGCTGATCTGGGGTACCACCTGGATCGCCATCGCCTTCCAGGTGGGGGAGGTGCCGGTGATGCTGTCGGTCTTCTACCGCTTCGCCCTGGCCGCCGGCCTGCTGTTGCTGTGGCTGGCGCTCCGCGGGCGCCTGCGTCGGCTCGGCGCGCGCGATCACCTGCTCTGCGCCGTGCAGGGCCTGTGCGTCTTCTGTCTCAATTTCTATTTCTTCTACACCGCCGCCGCTTATATCACCAGCGGCCTGATCGCCGTGGTGTTCTCCATGGCGGTGCTGTTCAATGCCGCCAATGGCGTGCTCTTCTTCCGCCAGGCGATCACGCCGCGGCTGCTGGTGGCGGCCGCCCTGGGCCTGGCCGGCATGCTCTGCCTGTTCTGGCCGGAAATTCGCCGCGAGGCGCTGGGGTCGGGGGTGCTGCTGGGCCTGGGCTGCGCGCTGCTGGGCACCTACGGCTTCTCCCTGGGCAATATGCTCAGCCTGCGCCACCAGCGCCACGGCCTGGACCTGCTCTCCACCAACGCCTATGCCATGGCCTACGGCGCCCTGCTGATGCTGGCGCTGGTGCTGGCCAGCGGCACGCCTTTCACGCTGGACACCTCGCCGACCTACCTGGGTGCCCTGGTCTATCTGGCGGTGTTCGGTTCGGTGATCGGCTTCGGCACCTATTTCGCCCTGGTGGGGCGGATCGGCCCCGGCCCGGCGGCCTATGCCACCCTGCTGTTCCCGCTGGTGGCCCTAGGCATCTCCACCCTGGTCGAGGACTACCGCTGGACGCCGCTCGCCCTGATCGGGCTGGTGACGATCCTGGTGGGTAATGGCGTGATGTTCTACCGGCCGCGGGCGAAGACCCCGGGGGGCGACGCGGTGGCGGAAGCCTCCTAGGCTTGGGGAGTGCAAGAGCCACGGGGGAGGGGCGACGATGCTCAAGGCGGTGTTTCTCGATATCGGTGGCGTGCTGACCGAGGATGGCGAGGCCCTGCCCGGCGCCGTGGCGGCGGTGGCGCGCCTGCAGGCGAGTGGAATGGCGCTGCGTTTCGTCACCAACACCTCGCGCAAGACCTCGAAAACGGTCTGCGATGAGCTGCTGGCCCTGGGCTTCAGGCTGACCCCGGCGCAGGTCTTTACCGCGCCGGGGGCGATCCGCGATTACCTGCGTCGTCATCGCCTGCGTCCCTATCTGCTGATTCACGAGCGGCTCGCGCCCGAGTTCGCCGACCTGGAGCGTCAGGATCCGAATGCGGTGGTGCTGGGGGACGCCGAGACGCGCCTGGACTATTCCCACCTGGACGCGGCTTTCCAGCTGTTGCAGCGGGGCGCGCCGCTGCTGGCGGTGGGCACCAATCGCTACTTCCGCCGGGCCGGCGCCCTGCACCTGGACGCGGGGCCCTTCGTGCGGGCCCTGGAGTATGCGGCCGGTATCGAGGCGACGGTGCTCGGCAAGCCCGCGGGCGACTTCTTCCGTGCCGTGCTCGAGGATGCCGGGGTGGCGGCCGGGGAGGCGCTGATGGTCGGTGACGACGTGGAGTGCGACGTGGCCGCGGCCATGGATGCGGGACTGCGGGCCTGCCTGGTGCGCACCGGCAAGTACCGCCCGGGGGACGAGGCGCGGGCGCCCGGCGCCCGCTGCGAGGCGAGCCTGGCCAAACTGGTCGAGGCCCTGGGAGTCCGGGCGTGAGGTCGCCGGCCCGAGCATCGGCCTCGGGCCGGGGGAGGGATTAGTCGCGGAAGTGATCGCGGATGCGTCGCGGGGCCTTGTCCCGCCAGGCGGCGATCAAGGCCTCGCGGACCCGGGGATGGGGCGCCTCGCTCAGGTGCACCCGGGTGTGGCCGGCGGCGTCGCCGGGGCTCGGGCGAAAGGCCCCGGGGCAGGCCGCGACGATGTCTTCCTGGGCATCGGCGGGTAGCCACAGGGTGGCCCAGCTCGCCTCGGGGTAACCCAATTGGGCGAACACCTTGCCGCCGACCCGGTAGTCGGGGTGATCCTGTTCGGCATGTTCCACCACCCCGGGCAGGCCCAGGGCCAGGGCACGAAATTCGGCTTCCGTCATCAGCGCCTCCCAGCCGCCCCGGACGGGGCTCGTTCTCAGGATAGATCGTGCCTCGGGGCTTGTCCGCGATGCGTGGTCGCCGTCGGGCGGGGCGGAGCCAGGCCCCGCCGTTCCAGGGCCGCGGCGACGAACTCCATAAAGGCGCGGATCCGCGCCACCCGCCGCAGGTCGGGGTGGGTCAGCAGCCAGAGCTCGGTGGCCAGCGCCGGGATGGGCTCGCCGAGCCGGCGCAGGGTGGGTTCGGCATCGGCCAGGTAGCAGGGCAGCACCGCGCAGCCGAGGCCGTCGCGGGCCGCCGCCAGCATGCCCAGCAGGGTGTCGATGCGGTAGTGGCAGCGTTCCGCCAGGCCGGCATCGGCCAGCCAGGTCGCCAGGGCATCGTACTCCAGGTGGCGATCCGGTCCGATCCAGGCGGCCTCGGCGGGGTCGTCGCCGGGCCGGCCATAGATCGCCTGCTCGATCAGGGCGACCCGGCGGCCCACCAGGTGCTGGGGTGGCGAGGCGGAGGGGCGGAGCGCCACGTCGGCATCGCGTCGGGCGAGATCGAAGCGCTGGTTGGAGACGGCGACCTCCAGCTGGATATGCGGATGGGCGCGCCGGAAGTCGGCGAAGATCGGCGACAGCAGGCCCATCAGCAGGGTATCGGTGGTGGTCACCCGCAGGGTGCCGGAGAGCTGCAGGTCGCGCCCCGCCAGGCGCCGTTCGACCTCCTGGACCTCGCCGGCGATGCGTTCGGCCACCTCGGCGAGCTCGGTACCGGCCGCCGTGGGGGCGTAGCCGCGCCGGGAGCGCTCGAAGAGGCGCACGCCCAGGCGCGCCTCGATGGCGTTGAGGCGGCGAAACAGGGTGGCATGGCTGGCATCGAGGCGGCGGGCGGCGCCGGCCAGGGAGCCCGCCGTGGCGATGGCCAGGACCACGCGGAGGTCGTCCCAGGGCATTAGCTGTTCATTCATGCAAAGTTCGTTGTTATCGATAGGGAATGTTAGATCAGTGATGAACAGCCTAGCCTCTGGAGGACCGGCACGACAGGCGTGCCGCCGCTATCGGGAGCTAGATCATGCGGGTACTTATCGTTTTCTGTCACCCCGAACCCCACTCCTTCAATGGCGCCCTCAAGGCGACGGCGGTGGCTCACCTGGAGGGGCAGGGGCATGCGGTGGAGGTCTCCGACCTCTATGCCGAGGGCTTCGATCCGCTGGAAGGGCCCGGGCACTTCCCGCGGCGCGCCGACCCCACGACCTTCTCCGCGCTGACCGAGCAGCGCCGGGCCCATGAGGCCGGGGAGTTGCCCACCGAGGTGGCCCGGGAGATCGCACGCCTGGAGCGTGCCGAGCTGATCATCCTGCAGTTCCCTTTGTGGTGGCATGCCCAGCCGGCCATGCTCAAGGGATGGTTCGACCGGGTCATGGTCTATGGCGGCCTCTATTCCGGCAGCCGGCGCTACGATCGCGGCCGGCTTGGCGGCAAGCGGGCCTTCTGCTCGGTGACCACCGGCTCGCCGGCGCCGGCCTTCACCCGCCAGGGTCGCGGTGGCGAGATGGCCAGCCTGCTCTGGCCCATTCACCGCTCGCTGGCCTACCTGGGCCTGGCGGTATTGCCGCCCTTCGTGGTCTATGGCGTCCAGGGCGGCGGCCTGCACTACGAGCAGGAGGCGATATTCCGCGAGCGCCTGGAGGCCGAGAAGGTCGCCTGGCGGGAACGCCTCGAGCGGCTCGAGACGCTGTCACCAATTCCCTTTGCCGGCTGGGACGACTGGGACGAGCAGGGGATACTGCGCCCCGAGCATCCGCTGGCCTGGCGGCCCTGAGTCATCGGCTGTCGAAACCGCGTTGCCCCGCCCGATACAGGGCAGGGCCCGTTGGGGCCGACTACCCTTGCTGAGTGGGCGGGAGAGACGATCATGCAATATATGCTGATGTGCTGTGTCGACGAGGCGCTATGGCAGGCCCTGCCGGAGGCGGAACGGGAAGCGGTGATGGCGGACTATCATGGGCTACTCCAGGCGTGGGTGACCGACCATCACTATCGCGGCGGGGCCCGGCTGCAGTCGGCGGCCACCGCCACCACCCTGCGCGAGGCCGATGGCCGGCTGGTGCTGCATGATGGCCCCTTCGCCGAGAGCCGCGAGCAGTTGGGCGGCTTCCATGTGCTGGAGTGTGGCGACCTGGACGAGGCCCTGAACCAGGCGCGGCGGCTGCCCACCCTGCGGGTCGGGGGCGTGGTGGAAGTGCGGCCGGTGGACCCGGCCTATCGCCTGTGAGCGGCACGTCCATGGACCTGGCGGCCCTCTATCGACGCGACTATGGGCGCCTGCTGGCGGCGCTGATTCGCCGCTTCGGCGACTTCGCCCTGGCCGAGGATGCCCTGCAGGCGGCCTTCGAGGCGGCCATGCAGCAATGGCCCGAGGAAGGTGTGCCGGCCAACCCGGTGGCCTGGCTCTCCGCCACCGCTCGCCACAAGGCGGTCGACCAGCTGCGTCATCGTCGCTTGGGGGAACGCAAGCAGGACCAACTGGCGCTGCACCTCAGCCTGCAGCAGGCGGCGCCGAGTCCCGAGGATCCCGAGCCCCTGGACAGCCTGCGGTTGATCTTCACCTGCTGTCACCCGGCCCTGAATCGGGCCGCCCAGGTGGCCCTGACCCTGCGTACCCTGGGTGGCCTGACCACCGAGGAGATTGCCCGGGCCTTTATGCTGCCGGTGCCGACCCTGGCCCAGCGGCTGGTGCGCGCCAAGGCCAAGATCCGCGATGCCGGCATTCCCTTCGAGGTACCCGAGGCCTCGGCCCTGGACGAGCGGCTGGAGGCGGTGCTGGCGGTGATCTACCTGATCTTCAACGAGGGTTATGCCGCCAGTGGCGGCGAGCGGCTGGTGCGTGGGCCCCTGTGCCGCGAGGCGATCCGCCTGGGACGAATGCTGGTCGGGCTACTGCCCGCCCAGGGCGAGGCGCGAGGCCTGCTGGGACTGATGCTGCTGCACGATGCGCGTCGCGAGACTCGCACCGATACCCGGGGCGATCTCGTGCTGCTGGAGGATCAGGACCGCTCGCGCTGGGATCGCGAGGCGATCGAGGAGGGGCTGGCCCAGGCGACCCTGGCGCTGCGCCAGGCCCCGGGACCCTATGCCCTACAGGCGAATATCGCCGCCCTGCATGCCCAGGCCGCCTCGGCGGCCGATACCGACTGGCGCCGCATCGTCGCCCTCTATGAGTTGCTCTACCGCCTGCAGCCGAGTCCGGTGGTGGCGCTCAACCGCGCCGTGGCGGTGGCCATGGCCGAGGGGCCCGAGCGCGGGCTGGCGCTGCTCGATGACATTCATCTGCCCGGTTACCACCTGCTGCCGGCGGCCCGGGCCGATCTTCTGCGGCGCCTGGGGCGCCATGCCGACGCCGCCGATCACTATCGCCAGGCCCTGGCGCTGGTCAAGCAGGCCCCCGAGCGGCGCTTCCTGGAACGGCGGCTGGCCGAGGTGGGGGGTTAATGCCGCGGACGGCGTGGCTGGGGGCGCGGCGGCGGGATACGCACCGTCTGGCGTGCCGGGCGCCGTTGGTGACTATGGGCGTGAGCGACCATGGCGAGAATGCCGGCCGCGGCTAGTCCAATCGCGAAATACTCTAGGGGTGCCATGAGCGTCTCCTTCCTGAGTTGGGGCCCTGGGTGGCGCCCGAAGGGCAGTGGCGGTCAGCGCTCCCTGTACAAGCGATGACGACGCTTTCTCTGACAGCGTAGCCGCGAGGAGGTGCCCTTGGCGACTCCCTGGTGAACGAATCTTGGACGTTTGGGAAGTGGGTCATATGCCCGAGGGCGACGCCATGCCGGTGTCGGTTCCCTGTGCCAACGGTTCCACCAGGCAATGCCAAAGACAGTACGAGATACACACCGCCGTTGACACTTTGTAGACACCAACGACAAAGGCCGCCGATTGGCGACCTTTGGGAGGTGACTAACTAACTGAAAAAAATGAAAACTCTGGTGCCGCAAGGCGGAGTCGAACCGCCGACCTACTGATTACGAATCAGTTGCTCTACCAACTGAGCTATTGCGGCGGGCCGTCGAATCGAGAGCATAGCCAGCCGCCGGGCCCTTGGCCAGGCGGCGTGCCGACAAGGGTTACTGGTCTCTGGGCTGGCGAATCCGCGTCAAGCCTTCCTGGGCACTGGAGGCCACCAGTCGCCCCTGGCGGTCAAACAGGTTGCCCCGGGCGAAGCCGCGGGCACCGCCGGCCCAGGGGCTGTCCATGTCGTAGAGTAGCCAGTCGTTGACCCTGAGATCGTGGTGGAACCAAAGGGCGTGATCGAGGCTGGCGATCTGCAGCCGGGGGTCGCCGAACTGGACGCCGTGGGGCACCAGGCTGGTGGTCAGCAGATTGAAGTCGCTGCTGTAGGCCAGCAGGTAGCGGTGCAGGGCGGTGTCGTCCGGGAGCTCGCCGGCCAGGCGGAACCAGACCCGCTTGCGGGCCGGGCGCGAGGCGTCCGCCTCGGAGTCCGGCAGGTGGAGGAACTCGATGGGGTGGCCCTCGAAGTCGAGGGGCCTGGCGCCCCGGGCCAGCAGGGTGTCCGGATCGTCCACCTCGGGCATGGCGAACTGGTGATGGTGGCCCGGTTCCTCGCCATGGAAGGAGGCGCTGCAGAAGAAAATTGGCTGGCCCTTCTGGATGGCGGTGACCCGGCGGGTGGTGAAGCTGCCGCCGTCGCGTACCGCATCCACCTGATAGACCACCGGTCGCTTGGCATCACCGGGGCGCAGGAAGTAACCGTGCAGGGAGTGCGCCAGGCGCTCGCCGGGCACCGTCCGGGTGGCGGCGGAGAGGGCCTGGCCGAGCACCTGGCCGCCGAACAGCTGCGGGAAGCCGAGGTCCTGACTCTGGCCCCGGAAGAGGTTTTCCTCGATCATCTCCAGGCCGAGCAGGGCGACCAGATCGTCCAGTGCCTTGGTCATGGCGCTATCCTCTGCGGTAGGGTGGTTCGTCATACGACTGTTTTATGTTGCTAAGGATACCCGAGAGCCTCGCCATGCGCAGCGACGACTTTTATATGCACCGAGCCCTGGATCAGGCCCGCCAGGCCCTGGCCGCCGGCGAGGTGCCGGTGGGCGCCGTGGTGGTGGATGCCGAGGGCGAGATCATCGGCGCCGGCTTCAATGCCCCCTGCGGCTGCCACGACCCCAGTGCCCATGCCGAGATCCAGGCGCTGCGGGCGGCGGCGGCCCGCCTCGAGAATTATCGCCTCGATGGCTGCACCCTCTATGTGACCCTGGAGCCCTGCCTGATGTGCACCGGGGCGATTATCCATGCGCGCCTGGCGCGGGTGGTCTACGGGGCCGCCGAGCCCAAGACCGGCATGGTGGAGTCCAGGGCCAACCTCTTCGCCCAGCCCTGGCATAACCATCGGGTGGAGGTGGAGGGGGGGCGCCTGGCCGGCCAGGCCAGGCGCCTGCTCCAGGCGTTTTTCGCCGAGCGGCGCGGTTAGAGTACCGGCGGTACCGTATCGAAGAGTAGATCGTCGTCGACGCCGTCCGGGCGCCGGGCATTGAGCTGGAAGAACTGCCGCTGGCTGCGATCCACATAGTCGAGGATCTCGTAGTAGCGGCGGATATTGCGCACATAGATCACCGGCTCGCCGCCCCGGGCATAGCCGTAGCGGGCCTGGCTATACCACTCGCGCTTCTGCAGCAGCGGCAGCGCCTCGCGTACATCGGCCCAGCGGTCCGGATCGCCGCCGCGCTGCTCGGCGATGCGCCGGGCATCGTAGAGATGCCCCAGGCCCACGTTGTAGGCCGCCAGGGCCATCCACAGGCGATCGGGCTCCTCGATGCTCTCGGGGAGGCGCTCCTTGATGCCGCGCAGGTAGCGGGCGCCGCCGTCGACGCTCTGACCTGGGTCGAGGCGATCCGCGACGCCCATTTCCTCGGCGGTGGGCAGGGTCAGCATCATCAGGCCACGCACCCCGGTGGGCGAGGTGGCCCCCGGGTCCCAGTGGGACTCCTGATAGCCCAGCGCCGCCAACAGCTTCCAGTCGAAGCCGGTCTCCCGGGCCGCCTCGCGGAACAGCGGCGCATAGCCGGGCAGCACCTCCCGCACCTGGTGGATAAAGCGCCGCGCCCCCACGTATTCCAGGTAGTCATCGTGACCGAAGTAGCGTTCCACCAGGGCGTCCAGCTCGCCGTTGGTCTGCTGGGTCGCCAGGAAGGCATTGGCCGCCTGTTGCAGGGGCAAGCCCCCCCGGGCGGGGAAGGCCCAGGCCATGGAGAGCGGCTCGCCGAGGGGGAAGCCACTCTCGACGCCGGGGAAGAAGAGGCGGTTGAGGCGAAACTGGTGGGCGTAGACCACGGCGGCATCGAGGCTGCCGGATTCCACCCGCTGCAGCAGGTCGGCGACCTCCAGGTCGCCGGTCTCCAGCCAGCTCAACTCGGGCCGCTCGGCCTGCAGCTCACGCAGTACCAGGCCGGTGCCCGAGCCGCGCAGGGTGGCGATCGAGAGGCGCTGCAGGTCGTCGATATCACGCACCGGGGGCAGGCCGCGGCGGTAGACCACCAGTGGCTGCAGGGTGAGGATGGGGCGGCTGAAGATGATCCCCTCCTGCTCCGGGGCCAGGGGCAGGGCGGCGGCACCCAGGTCGGCCTGGCCCGCGCGCACGCCGGACAGCACCTCCTGGAGGCTATGGTCGGCATCCATATCCAGGCTCACCCCCAGGTGATCGGCGAAACGCCGGGCCAGCTCGTACTCGAAGCCGGCGGGGCCGTGACTGCCCTGGTAATAGGTGGTGGGGGTGTTGCGGGTCAGGACGCTGAGGAAGGCCCGTTCGCGAATCGTCGTCAGTGGCGAGTCGGGGCGTGGCGACTGGCGTGCCGGCCACAGGGCCAGCAGCAGGCCGCAGCAGAGCAGCATATAGCCCCGCCAGTGGCGGTAGAGATGAAGAGCCAGGGATCGGTGCATGGGGATCAGCGGTCGCCTCGGGACGCCCCACCATAACGGCGCCGGTGGAGGCTGTCATCCCGCGGATTTCGTCCACGCCCCGCTTTCCAGTATCATGTGCGCCAGATCGCCGCCAGCCGCGGCACCAATCCTGCCATTTCTTCGCTATCTCTTCAGAGGCTCGATCGACATGCTCGAACTGCGCGGTGCGCCTGCCCTTTCCGCTTTCCGTCATGCCAAGTTGCTGGCCACCCTGCGTGCACAGGTGCCCGAGGTCGAATCCCTGCATGCCGACTATGTGCACTTCGTCGACCATGATGGCGACCTCGGCGCCGAGGCGCTGGCGGTGCTGGAACGGCTGCTCGACTACGGCGCCCCCCGGGACGCGGCTGGCCGCGAGGGCCACCTCTTCCTGGTAGTGCCGCGCATCGGCACCCAGTCGCCCTGGTCCTCCAAGGCCACCGATATCGCCCGCAACTGCGGCCTGAGTCAGGTGCGTCGCCTGGAGCGCGGCATCGCCTACCGGGTCAGGCTGGGTGGCACCCTCTCCGAGGCGGCCTATGAGGGCATCCAGGCGGTGCTCCACGACCGCATGACCGAGACGGTGCTGGCCAATGCCTCCGACGCCGCCAAGCTCTTCTCGCATCACGAGCCGGCGCCCCTGGGCAGCGTGGATATCCTGGGCGGCGGTCGGGCGGCGCTGGTCACCGCCAACGGCGAGCTGGGCCTGGCGCTGGCCGAGGACGAGATCGATTACCTGCTGGCGGCCTTCCAGGAGCTTTCGCGCAATCCCACCGACGTCGAACTGATGATGTTCGCCCAGGCCAACTCCGAGCACTGCCGCCACAAGATCTTCAATGCCGACTGGCTGATCGACGGCGAGGCCCAGAGCCACTCGCTGTTCAAGATGATCAAGAACACCCATCAGGCCTCGCCGGGCAAGGTGCTCTCCGCCTACAGCGACAACGCCGCGGTGATCGAGGGCACCACCGCGCCGCGCTTCTTCGCCGCGCCGCTGACCGGCGCCGAAGGCGAGCGGGCCCGCTATGGCGCCGTCGAGGAGCCGATCCAGATCCTGATGAAGGTGGAGACCCACAACCACCCCACCGCCATCGCTCCCTATCCCGGCGCGGCCACCGGCGCCGGCGGCGAGATCCGCGACGAGGGCGCCACCGGCATCGGCGGCAAGCCCAAGGCGGGGCTGACCGGCTTCACCGTCTCCAACCTGCGCATCCCCGAGTTCGTGCAGCCCTGGGAGGCCTTCGACTACGGCAAGCCGGAGCGCATCGTCAACGCCCTGGAAATCATGCTGGAAGGGCCCATCGGCGGCGCCGCCTTCAACAACGAGTTCGGTCGCCCCAACCTCACCGGCTACTTCCGCACCTATGAGCAGGACGCCCTGGGGGCCCATGGCATCGAGCGCCGCGGCTACCACAAGCCGATCATGATCGCCGGCGGCTACGGCAATATCCGCGACCAGCATGTCCAGAAGGGCGAGATTCCGGTGGGCGGCAAGCTGATCGTGATGGGCGGGCCGGCCATGCTGATCGGCCTGGGCGGCGGTGCCGCCTCCTCCATGGCCTCCGGCGCCTCCAGCGCCGACCTGGACTTCGCCTCGGTGCAGCGCGACAACGCCGAGATCGAGCGTCGTGCCCAGGAGGTGATCGACCGCTGCTGGGCCCTCGACAAGAACCCCATCTGCTTTATCCATGACGTGGGTGCCGGCGGCCTCTCCAATGCTCTACCGGAGCTGGTCAAGGACGGCGAGCGCGGTGGCCTCTTCGACCTGCGCGCCGTGCCCAATGCCGAGCCGGGCATGAGCCCGCTGGAGATATGGTGCAACGAGGCCCAGGAGCGCTACGTGCTGGCGGTGGCCCCGGAGGATCTCGACACCTTCGACGCCCTGTGCCGCCGCGAGCGCTGCCCCTATGCGGTGGTCGGCGAGGCCACCGAGCCCCACCATCTCGAGGTGCGCGATGGCCACTTCGAGAGCAAGCCCGTCGATCTGCCGATGAGCGTGCTGTTCGGCAAGCCGCCGAAGATGACTCGCGAGTTCGTGCGCCAGAACCGCGACCTGGCCGGCGTGATGCTCGACAACCTGGACCTGCGCGAGGCGATGGATCGGGTGCTGCGCCTGCCCACCGTGGCCTCCAAGAGCTTCCTGATCACCATCGGCGACCGCTCCATCACCGGCCAGGTGGCCCGCGACCAGATGGTCGGCCCCTGGCAGGTGCCGGTGGCGGACGTCGCCGTGACCACGGCGAGCTTCGACACCCACGCCGGCGAGGCCATGGCCATGGGCGAGCGGCCCCCGGTGGCGCTGATCGACCCCGCCGCCAGCGCCCGCCTGGCGGTGGCCGAGGCGATCACCAACCTGGCCGCCGCGCCCATCGCCGCGCTGTCCGATATCAAGCTCTCCGCCAACTGGATGAGCGCCGCCGACCACCCCGGCGAGAACCAGGCGCTGTATGACGCCGTCCACGCCGTGGGCATGGAACTCTGCCCGGCACTCGGCATCGCCGTGCCGGTGGGCAAGGACTCCATGTCCATGCGCACCGCCTGGCAGGAGGAGGGGGAAGAGAAGAGCATCACCTCGCCGCTGTCGCTGGTGATCACCGGCTTCGCCCCGGTCACCGATGCGCTCAAGACCCTGACCCCGCAGATCAACCTGGAGCAGGACGAGTCCGACCTGCTGCTGATCGACCTGGGCGGCGGCAAGAACCGCCTGGGCGGCTCGGCCTTGGCCCAGGTCTATGGCCAGGTGGGCGACGACTGCCCCGACCTGGACGATGCCGAGGACCTCAAGGCCTTCTTCGCGGTGATCCAGGGGCTCAACGCCGAGGGCAAGCTGCTCGCCTACCACGACCGCAGCGACGGCGGCCTGCTGGTGACCCTGCTGGAGATGGCCTTCGCCGCCCACGCCGGCCTGGAGGTCAAGCTCGACTGGCTGGTCGACGAGCCCCACGAGGCGGTCAATGCTCTCTTCGCCGAGGAGCTGGGGGCGGTGATCCAGGTCAATCGCGCCCACACCGAGGAGGTGCTGGCGCAGTTCGCCGCCGCCGGCATCGAGACCTGCGGCGTCATCGCCCGGCCTCGCTACGACGACCAGGTGCGGGTCACCCTCTTCGAGGAGCCGCTGCTCGAGACCACCCGGCTGCTGGCCCAGCGCACCTGGGCCGAGACCAGCTACCAGCTGCAGGCGCTGCGCGACAACCCGGAGTGCGCCAAGAGCGAGTTCGACGGCCTGCTGGATAACCGCGATCCGGGGCTCTCCGCCGAGCCCAGCTTCGCTATCGACGAGGATATCGCCGCGCCCTTTATCAACACCGCCCGTCCGGCCATGGCGATCCTCCGCGAGCAGGGCGTCAACGGCCACCTGGAGATGGCCTGGGCCTTCGACAAGGCCGGCTTCGAGGCGGTCGACGTGCATATGAGCGATATTCTCGAGGGCCGAGTTACCCTCGAGCAGTTCAAGGGGCTGGTGGCCTGCGGCGGCTTCTCCTACGGTGACGTCCTGGGCGCCGGCGGCGGCTGGGCCAAGTCGGTGCTCTTCAACGCCCAGGCTCGCGAGCAGTTCGCCGGCTTCTTCCAGCGCGACGACAGCTTCGCCCTCGGCGTCTGCAACGGCTGCCAGATGCTCTCCCAGCTCAAGGAGCTGATCCCCGGCGCCGAGGCCTGGCCGCGCTTCGTGCGCAACGAGTCGGAGCAGTTCGAGGCCCGGGTGGCCATGGTCCAGGTGGAGAAGAGCCCGTCGATCCTGCTGGCCGGCATGCAGGGCTCGCGGCTGCCCATCGCCGTGGCCCACGGCGAGGGCCGCGCCGAGTTCCGCGACAGCGGTCACCTGCGCACCATGCAGAGTGGCGGCCAGGTGGCGCTGCGCTACGTGGACAACTACGGCCAGGTCACCAGCCGCTACCCGGCCAACCCCAACGGCTCCCCCGCCGGCATCACCGGCCTGACCACCCCGGATGGCCGGGTCACCATCATGATGCCTCACCCGGAACGGGTGGTACGGGCGGTCACCAACTCCTGGCGTCCCGGCGACTGGACCCAGGACGGCGCCTGGCTGCGGCTGTTCCGCAACGCCCGGGTCTGGGTGGGTTAAGGCGAAGACGGCTCGGCGCCTGGGTGCGACCGTTCCGCGGTTATGCAACGTCGGGCCCGGGTCTGGGTGGGCTAACCCCCTAACCCCCCTCCGGCGTATACCCAAAGGCGGCCCTCGGGCCGCCTTCTGTCTATCCATGGCATGTTATGGAATCTATTTCCACAAACCTCTTGTCGGGGCCGCCGCTTGGGGCTATAAGAGCGCCTGCAAGAGGGGCACCGGCATGGGGTTGGCGCCCCGAGCCGGGAGAATGCAACGGTGCATGAGGGACTGAGTCTGCTCTACGTGGGCGCGGTGCTGGTGCTCAATGGCCTGTGGATGCTGGGGCGCATCGAGGACCGCGAGATCCAGGTAATCAACTTCTTCGTCGGGGGCGTCAGCCTGGCGGTGGCGGCCTATGCCGCCTTCGGCCCGGGGGCCGATGCCGCCAGCGTGCGCACCGCGGCCATGACCCTGTTATTTGCCTTCACCTACCTATGGGTGGCCATCAATCGCCGCAACGGCAGCTCCGGTCATGGCCTGGGCTATTTCTGCCTCTTCGTGGCGCTGACCGCCCTGCCCACCGGGCTGCTGCAACTGGCGGTGGCCGAGGGGCTCTGGGGTTGGTGGTCGGGGCTCAACTGGCTGGCCTGGGCGCTGCTCTGGTTCGGCTTCTACCTGATGCTCTGCCATCGTCCGCAGCTGCAGCCGTTGATGGCGCGCACCGCCCTGGCCCAGGGCCTGGTGACCGCCTGGCTGCCCGGTTATCTGCTGCTGCAGGGCCTGCTGCTGGCCTGAAACAACTGTTTGAAAACATGTCCGGCGAGGCGCACACTCGGGGTATTTGCCACCGAGGAGCGGCCCCATGCCGGAGAGCGTTAGCCAGGAAAACTTCGCATCACGGGTGACCCTGACGGTCACCGACTTTGTCGCCCGGGTCGCCCTGGCCCGCCCCGACGCCCTGAATGGCCTGGATTGGGCCATGATCGAGGGCCTGCTGGCGGTGCAAAGGCGCCTCGAGGCGCTGGCCGAGGCCGGGCGGGTACGCGCCGTGCTGCTGGTGGGGGAGGGCGAGAGCTTCTGCGCCGGCCTGGATATGGCGTCCATCATGGCGTCTCCCGAGCGACTGCCCGGGTTACTGGAGGCCGATCCAGAGGACGGCATCAACCCGGTGCAGCGCCTGGCCCTGGGCTGGCGCGACGCCGGGGTGCCGGTGATCGCCGCCTTGCACGGCCATGCCTATGGCGGTGGCCTGCAGATCGCCCTGGGCGCGGATATCCGCGTGGCACACCCCGAGGCGTGGCTGGGGCTGCTGGAGATCGACTGGGGCATCATCCCCGACATGGCCATCAGCGTGACCGGCGCGGGGCTGCGCCGGGACCTGCTCCAGGAGCTGGCCTGGAGCGGGCGCAAGGTGAGTGGCGACGAGGCCTATGCCCTGGGCCTGGTCACCCGCCTGAGCGAGTCCCCGGAGGCCTCCGCCCTGGAGTGCGCCCGGGCCATCGCCGCCCGCTCGCCCAGGGCGGTGGCGGCGGTGCGCACCCTCTTCGAAACCGCCCCCTCGCTGCCCCGGCGGGAGCGCCTGGCCCTGGAGGCCCAATTGCAGGGCGAGCTGCTGGGTAGCGCCGAGCAGCGGGAGGCGGTGGCCGCGCGGCTGGAAAAGCGCCCGGCCCGCTTCGACTAGCCGTTGGCTTGGGCCGGCCCACGGTGAGCCGCTAGAATGGCGGCTTTGCTTGCCAGGGCCCTGCCATGACCGCGCCCCTTTCCTCCGACGTTTTTGCCAGCCCTCCCAGCCTGCGGCCTTATCAACGGCAGGCGGTCTCGCGGGTGGTCGATCATTTTCGCGCCAGCGACGACCCCGCCGTGGTGGTGCTGCCCACCGGCAGCGGCAAGTCCCTGGTGATCGCCGAGCTGGCGCGCCTGGCCCGGGGGCGGGTGCTGGTGCTGGCCCATGTGCGCGAGCTGGTGGAGCAGAATCACGCCAAGTTCCTCGCCTATGGTCGCCAGGCGGATATCTTCAGCGCCGGCCTGGGCCGCAAGGAGGCCAGTCGCCAGGTGGTCTTCGGCTCGGTGCAGTCGGTGGTCAGGAACCTGGACGCCTTCGCCGCGCCGTCGCCGGGGCAGGGCGCCTTTACCCTGCTGGTGATCGACGAGTGCCACCGGGTGGCCGAGGAGAAGGCCTCTAGCTACCGTCGGGTGATCGATCACCTGCGCGCCCAGAACCCCGGCCTCAAGGTGCTGGGGCTGACCGCCACCCCCTACCGGCTGGGCCAGGGCTTTATCTACCATCGCCACCATCACGGCATGGTACGCGGTGAGGCGGACTGCCTGTTCCGCGACTGCGTCTTCGAGCAGCCCCTGCGGCTGATGGTCAAGCAGGGCTACCTGGCCGAGCCGAGGCGGGTGGATGCCGCCGTCGAACGCTACGATTTCTCGCGCCTGGTGCCCTCGTCGAGTGGGCTGTTCCGCGAGGAGGAGCTCAATCGGGTGGCGGCGGGCAACCGCGCCACCCCGGGGATCATCGCCGAGGTGGTGGAGCGCGCCCGCGACCGCCAGGGGGTGATGCTGTTCGCCGCCAGCGTGGCCCATGCCGAGGAGGTCCTCGGCTACTTGCCTCGGGCCGAGGCGGCGTTGATCACCGGGGCGACGCCCTCCGCCGAGCGTGAGGCGATCATCGCCGCCTTCAAGGCCCGGGAGCTCAAGTACCTGGTCAACGTGGCGGTCCTCACCACCGGCTTCGATGCCCCCCATGTGGACCTGATCGCCATCCTGCGTCCCACCGAGTCGGTGAGCCTCTACCAGCAGATCGTCGGGCGCGGCCTGCGCCTGTCGCCGGGCAAGACGGACTGCCTGATCCTCGACTATGCCGGCAACCCCTGGGACCTCTATGCCCCCGAGGTGGGTTCGCCGAAGCCGGACCCCGACAGCGAGCCGGTGCAGGTCGAGTGCCCCGCCTGCGGCCACGCCAACCTCTTCTGGGGCAAGCGCGACGGCGACCTGGTGATCGAGCACTTCGGGCGCCGCTGTCAGGGGCTGGTGGATGCCGAGAGCGGGGCGCCGGTATCGGGTGCCGGCTCGGTGCCCGGCCAGGGGCGGCGGACGCGGCAGTGCGACTTCCGCTTTCGCTTCAAGGTATGCGGCGACTGTGGCGCCGAGAACGATATCGCCGCCCGCCGTTGCCATGGCTGCGAGACCCTGCTGGTGGATGCCGACGACAAGCTCAAGGCGGCGCTACGCCTCAAGGATGCCAGGGTGCTCAGGGTCAGCGGCATGCAGCTGGAGGCCACCGTCAATGGTCGTGGCCTGCCGCGCCTCAGGGTCACCTACCACGATGAAGACGGCGCCACGCTCAGCGAGTGGTTCGCCCTGGAGACCCCGGCCCAGCGCGGCGCCTTCGCCGCCGTTTTCCTGCGCGATCACCTGCGCGCCCCGGGCAGCGACTGGCGCCCCACCACCCCGGAGGCGGTGATCGAAGAGCGGCGGCGCCTGCGCCATCCGGACTTCGTGGTGGGGCGCAAGGTGGGCCGCCATTGGCAGGTGCGGGAGAAGCTGTTCGACTATGTGGGCCGCTATCGCCGCGCCGAGGCGGCGGAGTAGGCCAGAGATACTGCAGTTGGAATGGCCGAGGGGCGCTGGGGGTAGGGTGGAGCGGGGGTTTTTTGCCAGGGGTGAGGAGGATGCCTCCGAACGGGCTGGCCAGGGATGGCCAGCCCCGGTCCTGCAAGCGGAGCAGGATGCGAGAGCGCCGCAGGGCAAAAGTAGCGCCCAGGGATGGGTTTACAGCGCCCCGCGACGGCCTATCCCCAGGATAGCCCCGGGCCCCCACAGAGAGTAACAGCGATAACCCCGCGGAGTCGGCCTCGCTATCTCCCGCGCGGCTCTCTTGGTAGACTGGCCGGCTGAACGCAACCGGACGGGCAGGGCGTGAGCGAGACAGTCGGCGCGGAGCAGGCGACCAGCCAGGCACCAGCGGCCGCCGCACAGGCGGAGGTGCTGGCGCGGCTGTTCGACGAGCCGATCACCCAACTCCCCGAGGACCTCTATATTCCCCCCGAGGCGCTGCGGGTCTTCCTGGAGACCTTCGAGGGGCCGCTCGACCTGTTGCTCTACCTGATCCGCCGCCAGAACCTGGATATCCTGGCCATCGACGTGGCCGCCATCACCCGCCAGTACATCGAGTACGTGGAGCTGATGAAGGCCCTGGAGATCGAGCTGGCCGGGGAATACCTGCTGATGGCGGCGATGCTGGCGGAGATCAAGTCGCGGACCCTGCTGCCGCGCCCCCCCAAGGCGGAGGGCGACGAGGAGGAAGAGGATCCCCGGGCGGCGCTGATTCGTCGCCTCCAGGAGTACGAGCGCCTCAAGCAGGCCGCCGAGTCCCTGGACGAGGTGCCGCGCCAGGGCCGCGACTGGTTCCCGGCCCATGCCGAGCCGCCGAGCCTGGAGACCCGGGTGATCCACCCCGAGGTGGAACTCGACGAGCTGCTTGGGGCCCTGGCCGGTATCCTCAAGCGCGCCGAGCTGACCCAGTCGCACCAGATCAGCCGCGAGGTGCTCTCCACCCGGGAGCGCATGATGCGCATCATGGAGCGCCTCGAGCACGAGCGCTATACCCCCTTCGAGGCCCTGTTCACCCTGGAGGAGGGCAAGGCCGGGGTGGTGGTGACCTTTATGGCGATCCTCGAGCTGGCCAAGGAGGCGTTGATCGAGATCGTGCAGAACGCGCCCCTGTCGCCGATTCATGTGCGCGCCAGGGCGGCCTCGACGGCGGAGGAGGAGGCCTTCGCCGAAGATCCCCAAGACCCGGAAGACGGAGGCGAGAGCGCCTTCGAGGATGAGGCGACGCCATGACCGCCATGGAATTTCCCGATGCCCTGGACGAGATCCTCGAGGCGGCCCTGCTGGCGGCGGGGGAGCCGCTGGCCCTGGAGCGCCTCGAGGGCCTCTTCGACGAGCATGAGCGCCCGCCCCGGCGGGCCCTGCGCGAGGCCCTGGAACGCCTCGGCCTGCGCCACGAGCGGGGCGCCCTGGAACTGATCGAGACTGCCTCCGGCTACCGGCTGCGGATTCGCTCGCGGCTCTCGCCCTGGGTCTCGCGGCTCTGGGACGAGCGTCCCCAGCGCTATTCCCGGGCGCTGATGGAGACCCTGGCGCTGATCGCCTATCGTCAACCGGTGACCCGGGGCGATATCGAGGAGGTGCGCGGCGTAGCGGTGAGCAGCTCGATCATGCGCACCCTAACCGAGCGGGGCTGGATCCGCGTGGTGGGGCACCGTGACGTGCCGGGGCGCCCGGCGGTCTATGCCACTACCCGGGCCTTCCTCGACGACTTCGGCCTCAAGACCCTGGATAGCCTGCCGCCCATGCATGAGCTGGCCAATCGCGACGACTGGGGCGAGGAAACCGTGCCCGCGGAGGAGCCGCCCCCGGTGGCGACGGGCGAGGCCGAGGCGGACGAAGCCGAGGCGAATGAGATCGAGAAGCCGGAGGCCGGCGCCTTCGGCGAGCACCACGAACAGGAAGAGAACGATGCGACGGCCGGGATGGCCGACGCCGCACACGCCGAGACGGCGTCCCACGGGCAGGGCCTGAGCTTCAGCGATCTGCAGGCTCGCCTTGCCGAACGCGCCCGCCAGCGAGCGACCGTCGAGGATGACGAGCGCCCGGGTGCGTCACACTCAACCGATGAGATCGATGACTCATGAGTAGCGAAAAACTGCAGAAGGTACTGGCCCGGGCCGGGCTGGGTTCGCGTCGCGAGATGGAGACCGCCATCGCCGATGGCCGGGTCGCCGTCAATGGCAAGGTGGCCACCCTGGGCGACCGTATCGAGCTGGTCGACAAGGTCACCTTCGACCAGCGTCCGGTGACCCTGCGCGGCGCCGACGAGACCCCGCGCCGGGTGATCATGTACAACAAGCCGGAAGGCGAGCTGTGCACCCGCAAGGACCCCGAGGGGCGGCGCACCGTCTTCGAGCGGCTGCCGCGCCTCAAGGGCGAGCGCTGGATCGCCATCGGCCGCCTGGATATCAACACCAGCGGCCTGCTGCTGTTCACCACCGACGGCGAGCTGGCCAACCGCCTGATGCATCCCTCCACCGAGGTGGAGCGGGAGTATGCGGTGCGGGTCATGGGGGAAGTGACCAAGCCCCAGATCAAGCAGATGGTGGAAGGGGTCATGCTGGAGGATGGCCCGGCGCGCTTCACCGACGTCCAGGAGTTCGGCGGCGAGGGCATCAATACCTGGTTCCATGTGGTGATCATGGAGGGGCGTAACCGCGAGGTGCGCCGCCTGTGGGAGTCCCAGGGGCTGACCGTGAGCCGCCTCAAGCGGGTGCGCTACGGCAATATCTTCCTCGACAAGCGGGCCAAGGCCGGCGAATGGACCGAGCTGACCCAGACCGAGGTGGATGACCTGGCCACCCTGGCCGGACTGGAAGCCCGCAAGGTGCCGGAGCTGACTCCGGACGAGAAGAATCGCTGGAGCCGTGACAAGAACAAGCGGCGCCCGGTGCAGGGGGTGCGGCGTCCGCGCTCGGGTCCCAAACGCTGAAAATTTTCTTCAAAACTCTTGCCTTGGGCGCGGTGACTCAGTAATATCTGCGCCCTGTCGGCGGGTCGTTAGCTCAGTTGGTAGAGCAGTTGGCTTTTAACCAATTGGTCGTAGGTTCGAATCCTACACGACCCACCATCGACTCCCCTGAGCAGGGTCGATGGCCGACGATCCGGCGGCGGGTCGTTAGCTCAGTTGGTAGAGCAGTTGGCTTTTAACCAATTGGTCGTAGGTTCGAATCCTACACGACCCACCACACCGCCACTTCACCTTGCCCCGGGCATGGTGAAAGGGGTCGTTAGCTCAGTTGGTAGAGCAGTTGGCTTTTAACCAATTGGTCGTAGGTTCGAATCCTACACGACCCACCAGATTCTCGAAGACGCCCCCGCACCTCGCGGGGGCGTTTTTGTTGCAGGCTAGCCGAGCATCTGGGCTAGAATGGGAACTGGGCCGGCCACTGCGGTAGACGCAACGGCGGGCCCTGGGAGCGCGACGGTCGCGGAGCGCGGTCGTTCGACGCAACTGGCAAAGCGCAGGGGGAGCCCCTGCCAGTCACAGTGGTAGACACGATGACGATCATGACTTCCCGGGTCGAGGTGCGCGAGCATCTGGCTCGAGCCTATTGCCCCACGCGGATTCCCGCCGAGGACGAGGCGCGGGTCGAAGAGATCAAGCGCCTGCTGAACGCCAACAACGCCGTCCTGGTGGCGCACTATTACACCGATGATGCCATCCAGCAGCTCGCCGAAGAGACCGGCGGCTGCGTGGCCGACTCCCTGGAGATGGCCCGCTTCGGCGCCCGCCACGAGGCCGACACCCTGGTGGTGGCCGGGGTGCGCTTCATGGGCGAGACCGCCAAGATCCTCTCGCCGGAGAAGCGCGTGCTGATGCCGACCCTGGAGGCCACCTGCTCCCTGGACGTGGGTTGCCCGGCGGACGAGTTCAGCGCCTTCTGCGACCAGCACCCCGACCGCACCGTGGTGGTCTATGCCAACACCTCGGCGGCGGTGAAGGCCCGTGCCGACTGGGTGGTGACCTCCGCCATCGCCGTGGACGTGATCGAGCACCTGCATGCCAGGGGCGAGAAGATCCTCTGGGCCCCGGACAAGCACCTGGGCGGTTATATCCAGAAGCAGACCGGCGCCGACATGCTGCTCTGGGACGGGGCCTGCATCGTCCACGAGGAGTTCAAGGCCAAGGGCATCGAGGACCTCAAGGCCCTCTATCCGGAGGCGGCGGTGCTGGTGCACCCGGAATCCCCGGAGGCGGTGGTGCAACTGGCCGATGTGGCGGGCTCCACCTCCCAACTGATCAAGGCGGCCAAGGCGCTGCCCCAGGACAAGCTGATCGTGGCCACCGACCGGGGCATCTTCTTCAAGATGCAGCAGGCGGTGCCGGAGAAGACCCTCTTCGAGGCGCCCACCGCCGGCAATGGTGCCACCTGCAAGAGCTGCGCCCACTGCCCCTGGATGGCCATGAACGCCCTGGATAACCTGGCCGGCGCCCTGCGCGAGGGCGGCGGCGAGATCTTCGTCGACGATGCCCTGCGTCATGCCGCCCTCAAGCCCCTGGAGCGGATGCTTAACTTCCAGAAGTAAGCGCCAAGCGCCGAGCAGCAAGCCTCAAGGAACCCCGCAGGTTAATGCCCGCGGGGTTCCTTGGTTTTTTGCCGCCTCTCATATGCTGTGATGGCTTGCGGCATTACTGAAACTTCTCCAGCGTTTCCCGATAGCCGAGGAAGTCGTCGCGGCGCTGCGCTATCCGCGCCGTGGCACTGGGGTCGCCGGCGATACCGGCCACCCGCTCGGCGATCTCCAACTGGCGAATGGCGCGATCGATCTCGCCGGTGAGCTGCAGATGCTCGGCTCGGGCCAGGTGGCCCCAGGCCTCGCGCCCGCTGCGTCCGGCGGCCTCGGCGAGCAGGGTGAAGAGTTGGGGCTCCTCGGGGTACTGCTCGGTGAGGCGGCGCAGGGCGTGATAAGCCTGATCGGCATCCTGATGCAGCAGGGCCTCGGCATAAAGGCGCTGGGTGGGCAGGTAGTCGGGCATCAGGCGCAGTAGCCGTTGGCTGCGTTCCAGGGCCTCCTCGATGCGACCCGCCGCGAAGGCCTCCTCGGCGGCGCTGGCCGGCAGCAGGGCCAGATCGGGCAGCTCCCGAGCCAGGGCATCCAGTTGCGATAGGGCCGCATCCACATTGCCCTCCTCGGCGGCGATCAGCGCCTCGAGGTAGCGGCGCGCCTGGGCATCGGCCCCCTCCAGCCGGGTCAGGGCGCGGCGTGGCTCATGGCGATGAAGGGTCAGCAGGGCCCGGGCACGGATCATGGCATAGAGCGGGCCCTCGTCCCGGGTGCGCTCGACGCTGAGTTGGCCGGCCCGGGCCTCCACGTCGCCGAGCCGTGACTCGGTGAGGGGGTGGGTGAGCAGGAACTCCGGCGGCATGCCGCCTTGCAGGCTGACCAGGCGATGCATGGCGCGCAGCATGCGCACCATGGCCTGAGGATCGATGCCGGCCTGGGCCATGGCCTGCAGGCCGATGCGGTCGGCTTCCTGCTCGAAGCGCCGGGAATAGGCGAGCTGGTCCTGGATAAAGGCCGCCTGGGAGCCCATGGCCACCCCCATGCCGGCGTCGCCGCCGCCGCTGGCGGCGATCAGCATGCCGGCCAGGAAGGCGGCCATGGCCGGTACCTGGGTCTGCTCGGCCCGCTCCATGCGACGCGCGTGGTGGCGCTGCGAGAGGTGGCCCAGCTCGTGGGCGATCACCGAGGCGAAGGCATCGCCATCCTCGGCGAAGGCGAACAGGCCCGCGTTGACCCCCACCACGCCCCCGGGCACGGCGAAGGCATTGAGCTGGTGGCTATCCACCAGCGCCACCAGGGTGCGGGAGTCGGGCAGGTCGCTGTGGGGGGCCAGGCGGGCGATCTGGCGCTCCACATAGGCCTGGGCGTGGGCATCGTGCCAGAGCGGCGCCCGGGCCCGAAACTGACGCAGCCAGGCGCGGCCCAGGCGGTGCTCTTCGCTCAGGGACAGGCTGGCATGGGCTCCGCCCAGGCTGGGCAGGCCGGCATCGTCGGCCTGGGCCAGAAGGGCGGTACCGCCGCCCAGCAGCAGGGTGGCGGCGAGGAGCAGGGGGGCGAGGGTGCGTGGCATGAGGTGTCCCGGGCGGTGAATGGAAGGGGCGGGGGCCTTGTTCTGACATTGATTCATGCGGCAAAGTGCCTTTAAATCCTGGGGCCTGCCACCTATCCTGGCGAGCCGTCACTAGTGTTGAGGGCCGAGGGCCCTGTCCCTGCCTGTCTTTATCCAGTATTCCGGGAGAACCCATGGCGCTGCAACCCGATGACCTTCTCGATGCCTGCGGTCTGCCTTGCCCGCTGCCGCTGCTCAAGGCCAAGCAGGCGCTCGCTCGCCTGGCGCCCGGGCAATTGTTGGAGGTGCGAGCCACCGATGCCGGCTCCTGGGCCGATTTCGAGACCTTCGTGGCGCATAGCGGGCATCGCCTGGAAGCCCGCGAAGAACGCGACGGCGTCTACCATTACTGGCTGCGCAAGGCCGACGGAGACAGTGCCTCATGACCCTCAGGTCCGTCTTCAAGGGCTGGATCGAGCACTATTTCTCCGACGAGGAGGCGGTGATCCTGCTGGTGGTGCTGGTGCTCGGCTTCGCCGCGGTGATCTGGTTCGGCAAGATGCTGGCGCCCTTCTTTACCGCCCTGGTGATCGCCTTCCTGCTGCAGGGGGCGGTGAACTGGCTGGAGCGCCGTCGCCTGCCCCATCTGCTGGCGGTGATCCTGGTCTTCCTGGGCTTTATCGGCCTGCTGCTGGCCATGGCCCTGATCCTGATGCCGCTGATCTGGAATCAGCTGGTGACCCTGCTCCAGGAGATACCGCGGATGTTCGCCAGCAGCCAGCGGTGGCTGGATGAGCTGCAGATGCGTTACCCCAACCTGGTGACCCCGGATCAGGTGCAGGAGTGGATCGCCATGGCCGGGCGCGAGCTGACCCAGGTGGGGCAGCGGGCCCTGAGCCTGTCATTGGCCTCCCTGGGCAACTTGCTCGATCTGATCATCTACCTGGTGCTGGTGCCGATCCTGGTCTTCTTCATGCTCAAGGACCGCGAGCGGCTGGTGGGCTTCCTGCTGCTGATGCTGCCTCGCCGGCGCGACCTGATGACGCGAATCTGGCGGGAAATGGATGCCCAGATCGCCAACTATGTGCGCGGCAAGTTTATCGAGATCATTATCGTCGGCAGCGTGGCCTTCCTGACGTTCGCCTTCTTCGGGCTGCCCTATTCGGCGCTGCTGGGGGTGCTGGTGGGTTTCTCGGTGCTGGTGCCCTATATCGGCGCCGCCGTGGCCACCCTGCCGGTGGCGGCGGTGGCGGGGTTCCACTTCGGCCTGAGCGACCAGTTCCTCTATGTGGTGCTGGCCTATGGGGTCATCCAGGCCCTGGACGGCAATGTGCTGGTACCGGTGCTGTTCTCCGAGGCGGTCAACCTGCATCCGGTATCGATCATCGTGGCGGTGCTGTTCTTCGGCGGCATCTGGGGCTTCTGGGGGATCTTCTTCGCCATTCCCCTGGCCACCCTTCTCAAGGCGCTGGTCTATGCCTGGCCACGGGGGATCCAGGAGCGCCTCGAGAGCCTATCGGCGAACCAGGGGGACGACGCCTAGTCGCCTTAGCCGGCGAGCGCCTGGGCCGCCTCCAGCACTTCCTGGGCATGGCCGGCCACCTTGACCTTGCGCCACTCCCGGGCCAGCTTGCCGTCGGCGTCGATCAGGAAGGTACTGCGCTCTATCCCTAAGTGCTCCTTGCCGTAGAGCTTCTTGAGCTTGATGACGTCGAACAAGTGGCAGACCGCCTCGTCCTTGTCGGAGATCAGTTCGAAATTGAAGCCCTGCTTGGCCTTGAAGTTCTCCTGGGCACGGATGCCGTCCCGGGAGACGCCGAGGACCACCGTGTTGGCGGCCTCGAACTCCGCCTTGCGGTCGCGGAAGTCGCCCCCCTCGGTGGTGCAGCCCGGGGTGCTGGCCTTGGGGTAGAAGTAGATCACCACCTGCTTCCCCTTCAGCTCGGCGAGGCTGACGGTGGTGTCGCCGGTGGCCTGGGCGGTGAAATCGGGAACGGGCTGACCGATGCTGACGCTCATGACGAGTCTCCTGAGTCGGTGAAATCCATGCGAAGGGGTCGATTACACGCAAGGCCGCCGGCCCTGTAAAGGGCCAATCCCGCTGAGGCCCGCCTTCGGTTCTGTACAGACTTTCGTCGCCTGAGTACCATCTAGGCCTATTGGGCGCCCCGCGCCGAGCCGGGTCGTGCCGCCGAATCGCGGCCAGGTGCCGAGGCGGTCGTCGATTGGAGAGGAAAGATAATGATCACAGGCAGTATCGTCGCCCTGGCGACGCCCATGAAGGTGGACGGCGAGATCGACTGGGAGGCACTGCGTCGCCTGGTCAACTTCCATCTGGAGAATGGCACCGACGGCATCGTCGCCGCCGGCACCACCGGTGAGCCCACCACCATGTCGTTTGCCGAGCATTTCGACGTGATTCGCACCGTGGTGGAGGAGGTCAACGGCCGTATCCCGGTGATCGCCGGTACCGGTGCCAATGCCACCTCCGAGGCGGTAGAACTGGCCCGCTATGCCAGCGAGGTCGGCGCCGATTACTGCCTGTCGGTCTGTCCCTACTACAACAAGCCCACCCAGGAAGGGCTCTATCGCCACTTCAAGGCGGTGGCCGAGGGCAGCCAACTGCCGGTGATCCTCTACAACGTGCCGGGACGCACCTGCTCCGATCTCTATAACGAGACGGTGCTGCGCCTCGCCGAGGTGGACAATATCGTCGGGCTCAAGGATGCCACCGGTAACCTGGAGCGGGCCCAGGAGCTGATCGATCGGCTCAAGGGCAGCGACTTCATGCTCTATTCCGGCGATGACGGCACCGCCTGCGACTATATGCTGATGGGCGGCCACGGCGATATCTCGGTGACCGCCAATGTGGCGCCCCGGGCCATGCATGATCTCTGCGTCACCGCCATGGCCGGCGATGCCGAGCGGGCCCACCAGATCAATACCCGACTGATGCCGCTGCACACCGTGCTGGGCGTCGAGTCCAATCCGATTCCCGTCAAGTGGGCCCTGCACCGCATGGGCCTGGCCGAGGCCGGTATCCGCCTGCCCCTGACCTGGCTCTCGGAGAAATACCACTCCACGGTGAGCGAGGCCCTGCAACTGGCGGGTCTGATCGAATCCTGAGACCGGGCGACACCGGCAAGACAACTCAAGGTGGATGCATGAACCCTGCGCTGAAATGGACCCCGCTGGTCGTGGCTCTGGCCCTGGCGACCGCCGGTTGCGCCCGCGATGGTTACTATGATGATCGCAACCTCGACTACGGCGAGGCGGAGATCGCCGAGCCGCTGCGCCTGCCGGGGGGAGGCGATGCCGTTGCCGGCGTCATGCCCGTGCCCCAGGGGCGCATCGCCGCCTCAACGGAGGGGGCACCCCGGCCGGCGGCGGGCAGCGCGGTGCGCCACACTCCCGAGGCCTTCGTCGAATCCCGGGAACGCGGCGATGACCGCTGGCTGGTGGTGGCCGCGGCCCCCGCGGCGGTGTGGCCGATGCTGGAAGAGTTCGTCGAGCGCCAGGGCCTGACCGTGACACAGCGGGACGCCCGCCAGGGGATCCTCGCCACCCCCCAGGGGCGCTTCACGGTGCAGAGCGCCCTGCGCGGCGGCGCCAGCGAGGTACGCTGCGAGGCCGCCGGGCGCAGTCATGCCGCCTGCCTGAGTGCCCTGGCCGGCTATTTCGAGATGCAGGGACAGAGCGCCAGCGCCTCGGCCCTGGCCGCCCGCGCCGAGGCATCGGCGGCGCTCCTGGCGGTGCAGCCCGCCGGCGAGGGATGGGTGCTGAGCGTGCCGGCGGACGCCGAGCGGGTCTGGGACGAACTCGACCATCAGCTGGCCGGCCGCTTCGATGACGCCGACTTCCAGCGCCTGCTGGAAGGCGACGCCACGGCCCGGGAGTTCCGGGTCGCCTACCTGCCGCAACGCCTGCGTGGACAGGGGGAGGGGATGCTGGCCGCCCTGGCGATCTGGCGAGATGATCCCGAGCCCCGGGCGGTGCGCCTGCGGGTCGAGGGCGCAGGAAGCGAGGGTAGCCGGGTCCGCATCATCGAGGGGCTCGACGGCGCGGATCAGCGCGAGCTGCTGGAGCGCCTCGCCGACCTGCTGCGCTGATGGACGAGGCGAGCCTCCCCGAGGCGGGGTGCCTGAGCTTCGCCTCCCTGGGGAGCGGTAGCAAGGGCAATGCCACCCTGGTCAGCGACGGCGAGACGCGGTTGCTGATCGACTGCGGCTTCACCATGCGTGAGGCCGAGCGGCGCCTGGCCGCCCTGGGCCTGCACCCGCGCCAGTTGGATGCCATCCTGGTCACCCATGAGCATGGCGACCATATCGGCGGCGTCGGCCCCCTGGCCCGGCGTCACGATATTCCGGTCTACCTGACCCCGGGCACCTGGCGCGCCGGTCGCCTCGGTCGGGTGCCGCGGCACCACTGGATCACGCCCCAGGCGCGTTTCGTGATCAAGGGGCTGGAAATCGAGCCGGTGACCGTACCCCATGACGCCCGAGAACCGGTACAATTCTGCCTCTCGGGCGCCGGGCGCCGACTGGGGGTGCTTACCGACCTGGGCCACCCCAGTGCCCATGTGGTGGAGGCCTTTCGTGGCTGCGATGCGCTGATCCTGGAGTGCAATCACGATCGCCGGCTGCTCGCCGAGGGGCCCTATCCGCCGAGGCTCAAGCGCCGCGTCGGGGGTGACTGGGGCCACCTGGCCAATGTGCAGGCGGCCCGGCTGCTCCAGGGACTGGGGCTGGATCGCCTGCAGCGCATCATCTGCTCCCACCTCTCGGAGCATAACAACCGCCCCGAGCTGGCCCTGGAGGCCCTGGTGCCGCTGCTCGACGGCGACGACGCCCGGCTGATGGTGGCCGCCCAGGACGAGGGCCTGGGCTGGCAAACCATCGCCTGACCCTTAACACCGCTGCCGATGCCGGTCAGCATGTATCCGCGTTCCTCTTCGGAGATCCCCATGGAAAAGCGTCAAGAACTCTACGCCGGCAAGGCCAAGTCGGTTTATCTCACCGACGACCCGGATCGCCTGGTGCTCACCTTCCGCGACGACACCAGCGCCTTCGACGGCAAGAAGAAGGAGGCCCTGGCTCGCAAGGGCATGGTCAACAACCGCTTCAATGCCTTTATCATGGAGAAGCTCCAGGCGGCGGGCATCCCCACCCACTTCGAGACCCTGCTCTCCGATACCGAGTGCGTGGTCAAGAAGCTGGAGATGATTCCGGTGGAATGCGTGGTGCGCAATATCGCCGCCGGCAGCCTGGTCAAGCGGCTGGGCGTGGAGGAGGGGCAGGCCCTGACGCCGCCCACCTTCGAGTTGTTTCTCAAGAACGACGAGAAGGGCGACCCCATGATCAACGAGTCCCTGGCCGAGACCTTCGGCTGGGCGACCCCCGAGCAACTGGCCGAGATGAAGGCGCTGACCTTCAAGGTCAACGCGGTGCTCAAGCAGCTGTTCGCCGACGGCGGCATGCTGCTGGTCGACTACAAGCTGGAGTTCGGCCTCTTCCACGGCGAGATCGTGCTGGGCGACGAGTTCTCCCCGGACGGCTGCCGCCTGTGGGACGCCGAGACCCGCGAGAAGCTCGACAAGGATCGTTTCCGCCAGGGCCTGGGCGGGGTGATCGAGGCCTACGAGGAAGTGGGCCGCCGGATCGGCGTCGAATTTAGCTGAGCCTATCGCCGCCCTCGGAATAACGCCCTCCCTTGTGAGGGCGTTGTCGTATCTGTGTCCCCGTATGACCAGCGCAGTCGGAATGGCTCAGGGGCGCTGGGGGCAGGGCGGAGCGGGGGTTTTTTGCCAGGGGTGGCAAAAGTAGCGCCCAGGGAGGGGTTTACAGCGCCCCGCGAAGGCCTGTCCCCAGGGTAGCCCCGCGCCACTGTGCAGGATCCGTGGTGAGGGCGTTGTCGTCTTAGGCGGGGACGATCTCCACCACCCGGAAGCCGTCGTCCGCGGCGCGAAAGCGCACGTCGATATCCCGCAGGCGCACGCCATAGAGGCGCTCGGCGTCGGCCTTCTCGCGATGGTAGGCGGGGCGCGGGTCCTGGGCCAGTACCTGGCATATCAGCGCGCTCAGCTCGTCGCCGTCGGCACGGCCCGCCAGGGTCGTCCGGGCCGCCGCCTCGAAGGCCACGGGGACCCGGGGCGGCGCCTCGGGAGCGAAGCCGGCGCGAGCCTCGGGGTGCGCCTCGGCCCAGGGCAGGTAGGGCTTGATATCCAGCACCGGGGTGCCGCTGACCAGGTCGCAGCCGGCCAGGTGCAGGCGCACCCCGTCCCGGGTCTCGATACCGACCAGCTCCACCAGGGAGAGGCCCAGGCGGTTGGGGCGATGGGTGCTGCGGCTGGCGAAGACCCCCACCTTGGCGTTACCCCCCAGCCGCGGCGGGCGCACCAGGGGCGTCCAGCGTGCGGGGCTGTGGTGGAAGACGAAGGTCAGCCAGAGGTGGCTGAAGGCGTCCAGGCCGCGCACCGCCAGCGGGTCGGCATAGGCGCCCTCGAGCACCAGCTCGGCGCGGGCCGCCGGGGCCAGGCCCGGCTGGCGGGGGATGCCGAACTTGTCCGGGTAGTCGCTCTCGATACGGCCGATGGCCTCCAGGGCGAAGGTCTGGCTCGCCGGTGACGTGACCATGCCCTAGCGGGCCTCCCAGGTCTCGGTGAGGCGCATCGACAGGTCGATGGCCTCCACCCCCTTGGTCAGGGCGCCGCTGGAGATGCAGTCCACGCCGGTCTCGGCGATGGCGCGCAGGGTCGTCTCGTCGACATTGCCGGAGGCCTCCAGGGTGGCGCGGCCGGCGGTGCGGGTCACCGCCTCGCGCAGCGCTCCCAGGTCGAAGTTGTCGAGCATGATGATATCGGCCCCCGCGGCCAGGGCCTGATCCAGTTCGTCGAAGGTCTCCACCTCCACCTCCACCGGCAGGTCGTTGGCGATATCCCGGGCCTCCCTCACCGCCGCGGCGATGCCGCCGCAGGCGGCGATATGATTCTCCTTGATCAGGAAGGCATCATAGAGGCCGATACGATGGTTATGGCCGCCGCCGCAGGTCACCGCATACTTCTGAGCCAGGCGCAGCCCCGGCAGGGTCTTGCGGGTATCCAGCAGGCGAACCCCGGTACCCTGCAGCAGGTCCACATAGTGGCGGGTACGGCTGGCGGTGGCGGAGAGGGTCTGCAGCAGGTTGAGCGCCGCCCGCTCGCCGGTGAGCAGGGTGCGGGCCGGCCCTTCCAGCTCCAGGAAGACGCTATCGGCTTCCAGGCGGTCGCCGTCGGCGGCGTGCCAGCGCAGGCTGACCCGGGCATCCAGGCGGCGGAAGATCTCGTCGACCCAGGCCACGCCGCACAGCACGCAGGCCTCCCGGGTCAGCACCCGGGCCTTGGCCCACTGCTGGGCGGGGATCAGCTCGGCGGTGATATCGCCGGGGCCGACGTCCTCCGCCAGCAGCCGGGCGGCGGCGTCACGAATCTCTTCGGCGAGGGCTTGGTGGTAATGCATGGGGCCTGGCTCCGGGCTGGTGAGGGGATATGCCATACTGGCCGCCATTATAGGGAATCGAGGTCGGGGGAGGCGAGATGATCGAACAGGGCTGGTGGCAATCGGCGCGGCGGGTGATCTCGCCCAACCATAATGCGCGACCGACGGGAGAGGTCTCGGCGGTGGTGCTGCACTCCATCAGCCTGCCGCCGGGGGAGTTCGGCGGCGAGCATATCGAGCGCCTCTTCACCAATACCCTGGACCCCGAGGCGCACCCCTTCTTCGCCGAGATCGCCGGCCTCCGGGTCTCGGCGCACCTGTTGATTCGCCGCGACGGCGAGGCGGTACAGTTCGTGCCCTTCGATCGGCGTGCCTGGCACGCCGGCCGCTCGCGCTGGTGCGACGGCCGGCGTTGGCGGAGCGAGCTCAACGACTTCTCGGTAGGCATCGAGCTGGAGGGGGACGAGGTCTCCCCCTACCGGGACGCCCAGTACCGCACCCTGGCCCGGGTCCTCGCCGACCTCTGCCATGCCTATCCCGAGATCACGCCTCGACGCTTCACCAGCCATGCGCGCATCGCTCCCCTGCGCAAGACCGACCCGGGGCCGGCCTTCGACTGGGCCTACCTGAGGCGCTGCCTGACGGCCGAAATCCTGTAGCTTGACTACAAGGCATTGCGCCTTGGTCTAGGCTGTCCCGAGGCAGGCACAACGCCTTGTGTTGCAGTGCAATGACGTATGTGGAAAAAATTTCCATATTCGTTGTCATTGGCACAAGCCAGCGTTTGCGGTATCTTCATGCCGGAATTCATGCGTCATCGACGCCGGTCTGTAAAGAAACTACAGCCTACCTTTTCCGGAGATGCGGCCCACCAGAAGGCCGCGCCCGCACTGAAGAGCGCCACACGCCCCTCGACCCCCGGGTGAGGGCAGACTGACAAAAAATCTTCATTTGGAGAGACGTCTATGAGTCTGGAGGCAAGAGAAGATCTTGATCCGGTCGAAACCCAGGAATGGTTGGAATCCCTGGAGTCCGTACTGGATCGCGAGGGCGAGGATCGCGCCCAATACCTGCTGAGCAACCTGGCCGACCGTCTGCGTCGCGATGGCATGCAGGTACCCTTCTCGGTGACGACCCCCCACCGTAACAGCATCCCGGTGCACCGCGAGGCGCACATGCCCGGCGATCTGTTCATGGAGCGGCGTATTCGCTCTTTGATCCGCTACAACGCCATCGCCCAGGTGATTCGCAACAACCGCGCGAACCCGGGCGTGGGCGGCCATATCGCCAGCTTCATGTCGGCGGCGACCCTCTATGATGTGGGCTTCAACCACTTCTTCCGCGCCCCCAACGGCGATTTCGAGGGCGACCTGGTCTATATCCAGGGCCATGTGGCGCCGGGCATCTATGCGCGTGCCTTCCTGGAGGGGCGTCTCTCCGAAGCGCAGATGGACAAGTTCCGCCAGGAAGTGGATGGCGATGGCCTCTCCTCCTATCCGCACCCCTGGCTGATGCCGGACTTCTGGCAGTTCCCCACCGTCTCCATGGGCCTGGGGCCGATTCAGGCCATCTACCAAGCCCACGTCATGAAGTACCTGCACTCCCGCGAAATGAAGGACATGCACGATCGCAAGATCTGGTGCTTCATGGGCGATGGCGAGTGCGACGAGCCGGAATCCCTGGGGGCCATCCACCTGGCCAGCCGCGAGAAGCTCGACAACCTGATCTTCGTGATCAACTGCAACCTGCAGCGCCTCGACGGCCCGGTGCGCGGCAACTCGCGGATCATGGACGAGCTGGAAGGCGTCTTCCGCGGTGCCGGCTGGAACGTCCAGAAGGTCGTCTGGGGCCGCTTCTGGGATCCGCTCTTCGAGCAGGACAAGAAGGGCGTGCTGCAGAAGCGCATGGACGAGGCGGTCGACGGCGACTACCAGAACTACAAGGCCAACGGCGGTGCCTACACCCGCGAGCATTTCTTCGGCAAGTACCCGGAGACCGCCGAGCTGGTCAAGGACATGTCCGACGAGGACATCTGGCGCCTCAACCGCGGCGGCCACGACCCCTATAAGGTCTATGCGGCCTACCATGAGGCGGTCAATAACGCCAACGGGCGCCCCACCGTGATCCTGGCCCACACCGTCAAGGGCTATGGCATGGGCGCCGACGACGGCGAGGCGGCCAACGAGTCCCACCAGCTCAAGAGCATGGAGTACGAGGCCCTCCAGCGCTTCCGCGACCGCTTCGGTATCCCCATTACCGACGAACAGCTCAAGGACGTGCCGTACTACAAGCCGGCGGACGACTCCCCGGAAATGAAGTACATGCACCTGCAGCGCGAGCGCCTGGGCGGCTACCTGCCGAGCCGTCGCAGCGACTTCCAGGCGCTGGAGATCCCCTCCCTGGAGGACAAGATCTTCGCCTCCCAGACCGGCGGCTCCAAGGGCCGTGAAGTCTCCACCACCATGGCCTTCGTGCGGGTCCTCAATGGCCTGGTGAAGGACAAGAAGATCGGCAAGCAGGTGGTGCCGATCATCCCCGACGAGGCGCGCACCTTCGGCATGGAGGGCATGTTCCGTCAGCTCGGTATCTACACCTCCGAGGGGCAGAAGTACGAGCCGGTGGACAAGGGCCAGATCATGTTCTACCGGGAGGACAAGAAGGGCCAGATCCTCGAGGAGGGCATCTCCGAGGCCGGTGCCATGTCCGCCTGGATCGCCGCCGCTACCTCCTACTCGAACAACAACCTGACGCTGCTGCCGTTCTACGTCTACTACTCGATGTTCGGCTTCCAGCGTATCGGCGACCTGGCCTGGGCCGCCGGTGACCTGCAGGCCCGCGGCTTCCTGGTCGGTGGTACCGCCGGGCGCACCACCCTCAACGGCGAGGGCCTGCAGCACCAGGATGGTCACGGTCATATCCTGGCCTCCACCATCCCCAACTGCCGCAGCTACGACCCCACCTATGCCCACGAGGTGGCGGTGATCGTCCAGGACGGCCTGAAGCGCATGTTCGCCGACAAGGAGAACTGCTTCTACTACCTGTCGGTGATGAACGAGAACTACGAGCATCCGGAGCTGGAGACCATTCCGGCCGAGGAGATCATCAAGGGCATGTACCTGCTGCGCGAGACCCAGGGCGAGAAGGGTCGCGTTCAGCTGCTGGGCTCCGGCACCATCCTCCGCGAGGTCGAGGCCGCCGCCGAGATGCTCGCCGAGGAATGGGGCATCGGCGCCGATATCTGGAGCGTCACCAGCTTCAACGAGCTGCGTCGCGAGGCCCTGGAAGTCGACCGTCAGGCCTTCCTGCATCCGGAAGACGCGCCCGGCAAGCCGCATATCACCCAGTGTCTGGAAGGTCGCGAAGGCCCGGCCATCGCCTCCACCGACTACATGAAGCTGTTCGCCGACCAGGTGCGTGCCTGGGTGCCCACCGACTACACCGTGCTGGGTACCGACGGCTTCGGGCGTTCCGATACCCGCGAGAAGCTGCGTCACTTCTTCGAGGTCGACCGCTACTTCGTTACCGTGGCCGCGCTCAAGGCGTTGGCCGACCGGGGCGAGCTGGACCGCAAGGTGGTCAGCGAAGCGATCAAGAAGTACGGCATCGATCCGAGCAAGCCCAACCCCTTGTCGGTGTGAGCCGTTGACCAGCTAGCAGCAGGCGCCGGCCGGTGCGACCGGCGCCTCCCCAGACGGGAGGCGGCGCCTGCGGCACGCAAGATTCGAGAGGAGCGCGACCTTGAGTAGCGAAATCATCAAAGTCCCCGACATCGGCGGAAGCGAAGGTGTCGAAATCATCGAGATCGCGGTGTCCGAAGGTGATGTGATCGAGGCCGAAGACACCCTGATTACCCTGGAATCCGACAAGGCCAGCATGGACGTGCCGTCCCCCAAGGGCGGCAAGGTCGTGAAGGTCCTGGTCAAGGAGGGCGATAGCGTCTCCGAGGGTGACGATATCCTCGAGCTGGAAGCCGAGGGTGGCGGCGACGCCGAGCCCGCGCCGGCCGAGGCCGAGCCGCAGGCGTCCGCCCCCGCGGCGCCGGCCGCCGAGGAAGCCAAGCCCGCGGCCAAGCCCGCCGGTGGCAAGCAGACCGTGGAGATCCGGGTCCCCGACCTGGGCGGCTCCTCGGAGGTGGAGATCATCGAGGTGGCGGTGGCCGAAGGCGAGGAGATCGCCGAGGAAGACACCCTGATCACCCTGGAGTCCGACAAGGCCTCCATGGACGTGCCCAGCCCCCATGGCGGCAAGCTGCTCAGCCTGGCCGTCAAGGTCGGTGACAGCGTCTCCGAGGGCGACCTGATCGGCACCGTCGAGATCGAGGGCGGCGCCGAGGAAGCCGCCCCGGCGCCGCAGCCCCAGGCCGCCCCGGCCCAGGAAGCGGCTCCGGCGCCCGCCGAGGAAGCCCCGGCCGCCAGCGGCGAGCCCCAGCGCAAGGAGATTCGGGTCCCCGACCTTTCCGGTTCCAGCGACGTGCCGGTGATCGAGATCGCCGTGGCCGTGGGCGACGAGGTGGACGAGGAAGATGCCCTGGTCACCCTGGAGTCCGACAAGGCCTCCATGGATGTGCCGAGCCCCTACAAGGGCAAGATCGTCGAGCTGTCGGTGAAAGAGGGTGACACCCTCAGCGAAGGCGACCTGATCGGCGTGATCGAGACCGCCGGCGCCCCCGCCGCCCAGCCGGCCAAGCAGGCCGCCCCGGCCCCGCAGGCCGCGGCGGAGCCGGCCAAGCCGGCGCCCCAGGCCGCCAAGCCCGCGGCACCCGCTACCGGCCTGGCCGCGGGGCAGCCCGCCACCGGCCAGGCCCGTGACGGCAAGCGCGTGCATGCCGGTCCGGCGGTGCGCATGCTGGCCCGCGAGCTGGGCGTCGATCTCACCCAGGTGACCCCCAGCGGGCCCAAGGGGCGGATCCTCAAGGAGGACGTCCACGGCTACGTCAAGCAGGCGATCGCCAACCAGGGCAAGGGCCAGGCCGCGGCGCCCGCCGCTTCTGGCGCCGGCATCCCGCCGATTCCCGATCAGGACTTCAGTCAGTTCGGCGAGATCGAAGAGAAGCCGATGGGTCGCCTGATGAAGATGGGCGCCACCAACCTGCATCGCAGCTGGCTCAACGTGCCCCACGTCACTCAGTTCGACGAGGCGGACATCACCGAGCTGGAGGCCTTCCGCAAGTCGATGAAGGCCGAGGCGGAGGCCCAGGGCGCCAAGCTCACGCCGCTGCCCTTCCTGATCAAGGCCTGTGCCTTCGCGCTGCGCAAGTTCCCGCAGTTCAACGTCAGCCTGAAGAGCGACGGCGAGACCCTGGTGCACAAGAAGTACGTGCATATCGGCATCGCCGTGGACACCCCGGATGGCCTGATGGTGCCGGTGGTCCGCGACGCCGACAAGAAGTCGCTGATCGAGCTGGCCAAGGAGACCGTGGAACTGGCCGGCAAGGCCCAGTCGAAGAAGCTCAAGCGCGAGGAGATGACCGGTGGCTGCTTCACCATCTCCAGCCTGGGCTCCATCGGCGGTACCGCCTTCACGCCCATCGTCAACGCCCCGGAGGTCGCCATCCTCGGCGTCTCCAAGGCGTCGATGAAGCCGGTGTGGAATGGCAGCGAGTTCGCGCCGCGGCTGATGATGCCGCTGTCGCTCTCCTACGACCACCGGGCGGTCAATGGCGCCGATGCGGCGCGCTTCACCGCCTTCCTCGGCCAGGTGCTGACGGATATCCGTCGCCTGCTGCTGTGAGTTAGGCCGGACGTGAGTCCCGCCAACGGCGCCCGCTGGGCGCCGTTGGCGTTTGTGGCCATGCAAAAGCGACATGGACGATGCAACGGCGCCCAGACCAAAGTGCTAGTGGTGGCACAACGTCTTGTCGTTCAAGAAGAAAATCTACCGGCGCCGGGATGGTGCGACAGCTTGCCGGCTTGTGTCGCCGTCGCCGCCCGGGTATCGTCTCCGAATTCCATTTTTTCGATAAACTTTCTCAACTCGTCTCAAGGAGCATGATTGATGCGTCTTATCCTGTTGGGTGCCCCCGGGGCCGGCAAGGGAACCCAGGCTCAGTTCATCTGCGAGCGTTTCAAGATTCCCCAGATCTCCACCGGGGACATGCTGCGCGCCGCGGTCAAGGAAGGCAGCGAGCTGGGTCTCAAGGTCAAGGAGATCATGACCAGCGGTGGCCTGGTCTCCGATGAGATCATCATCGCCCTGGTCAAGGAGCGTATCGCTCAGCCCGACTGCGAGAATGGCTTTCTGTTCGACGGCTTCCCGCGCACCATTCCCCAGGCCGAGGCCATGAAGGACGCGGCGGTGAAGATCGACCATGTGCTGGAGATCGCCGTCGAGGACGAGGAGATCGTCAAGCGCCTGGCGGGTCGCCGCGTGCATCCGGGCTCCGGTCGCGTCTATCACGTGGAGTACAATCCGCCCAAGGAGGCCGGCAAGGACGACGTCACCGGCGAGGCGCTGATCCAGCGTGACGACGACCAGGAGGCCACGGTGCGTAACCGCCTGGCGGTCTACCATGACCAGACCGCGCCCCTGGTCGACTACTACCAGCAGTGGGCCAAGCAGGACGCCGCCGCGGCCCCGGCCTATCACCGGGTCGAGGGCGTGGGCAGCGTCGACGAGATCACCCGTCAGGTGATCGAGGCCCTGGAGGGCTAAGTCGCGCCCCGCAGGTAATATCACGGGCTCGCCATTGGCGGGCCCGTGTCGTTTTCCCTGTCAGATGGAAAGGGGCGTTATCCCCAGCGCCACCAGGATAGGTTCTGGCCTCTTTCCGTGTCGTTTTCCCTTCCGGGTGGGCGGCGTATAATGCCGCCTCCACCCTTCACGCCCGTGACCGCCCTATGTCGACCCTGCTGGCCCTGGATGCCTCCTCGAGCGCCTGTTCCGCCGCCCTCTGGCATGACGGCGAGGTGACCGCCCGCTTCGTGGTGGCGCCCCGCGAACACACCCGTCGGCTGCTGCCCATGGCCCGGGAACTGCTGGCCGAGGCGGGGCTGCCGCTGAGCGCCCTGGATGCCCTGGCCTATGGCCGGGGCCCCGGCTCCTTCACCGGGTTGCGTATCGCCGCCGGCGCCGCCCAGGGCCTGGCTTATGGCCTGGAACGACCGCTGCTGGGGGTCTCGACCCTGGCGGCCCTGGCCCTGGCCGCCCATCGGCGCCTGCACCTGCGCCATGTGCTGCCGGCCCTGGACGCGCGCATGGGCGAGGTCTATGCGGCGGCCTATCACTGCGAGGCGGGGCGAGTCACCCTGATCGGCGAGGAGGCGGTGCTGCCTCCCGAGCGCCTGACCCTGCCGGCGGGACAGGAGGAGCGCGACTGGGTCGGCGTGGGCTCCGGCTGGGCGCTGTGGGACGCCATGCCGGCCACCCTGCAGGCCGGGGTGGGGCAGTGCCTGGTGGACGAGGAGCCCGGCGCCGAGGCGATGGTGCGCCTGGCCGCCGAGGCCTTCGCCGCCGGCGAAGGCGAGGCGCCGCATCGGGTGCAGCCGGTCTATCTGCGCGATCAGGTGGCCTGGAAGAAGAGCCGATGAGCCCGGCCGAGGCGCCGCCGAGCCTGGCGGTGGCCGATGCCGCCCTGGCCGAGCGGCTGGGCCTGCCCCGGGGCGAGCGGGCGACCCTGGTGCTGCGCCACGAGGCGGGCCGGCTGGTGCTGGCCGGCGATCCCAGGGTCTATGGCAAGCCGCTGGCGGTGGACTTCCTGGCCGGCAAGGTGGCCCATCGTCGTCAGTTCGGCGGCGGCCGAGGCCAGCTGGTGGCCAAGGCCTGTGGCCTCGGCAAGGGGGTGACCCCGCATATCGTCGACGCCACCGCGGGGCTGGGCCGCGACGCCTTCGTGCTGGCCAGCCTGGGCGCCGAGGTACTGCTGGTCGAGCGGGTGGCGGCCATCGCCGCCCTGCTCGAGGACGGCCTGGCCCGGGCCGCCGGCGACCCGGAGGTGGGCGAGATCGTCGCGCGGATGCGCCTGGCCTGGGCCGACGCCGGCCGGGAGTTGGCGGCGACCCTGGCGGCCACGGACTTCCCGCCCCAGGTGATTCACCTGGACCCGATGTTTCCCCACCGTGACAAGTCGGCGCTGGTCAAGAAGGAGATGCGGCTGTTCCGGGAGCTCGCCGGCGATGACGCGGACGCGCCGCGACTACTGGAGGCGGCCCTGGATACGGCCACCCATCGGGTGGTGGTGAAGCGACCGCGCAAGGCGCCGCCCATCGCCGGCCCGGCCCCCCAGCATGTGCTGGAGGGCAAGACCAGCCGCTATGATCTCTATGTCCATCGGTCCCTAAGGCCCTGACTCTCCACCCATCGCTGATCCGCGTGAAGCCTCGGCCAGCTCCGGCGAGCTAGTGTGGGAGTCCGGGTTCCCCGGACGATGGGCGCCGCAGGCGCCTTGGTGGTCGCCAGGATCGCCCTTCGGGCGATATCGCCGAAGCGTCGGACCGGCAGAACCGGGGCGCCGGACCGCCGCGCTCCCGCCATGGTATTCACGCCAAAGTGCGAAGAGCCTTAACTTTTCTCCTGCCCATTATCCTCGCCGGCCTCGGCCAGTAGCATCAGCCGCTGGCGCAGGGTCGAATCGAAGAGTTCCTGGGCGTGCCGGGCGGCCTCCCGCAGGGTGGCGCCATAGTGCACGCGCTCGTCGTCGCGCCATACCCAGCCTTCCGCCTCCAGCCCCTCCAGCAGGGCGGCGAAGAGGCTGGCATCGAAGAATTCCGGGGCCGGCAGGCCGGAGAGCAGCGCCAGTCGCTCGGCGAGCTGGCGTCCCTGGTCGGCCAGGGCCTTGGGGGTGGCCCGGCCGCTGGGCTGGCGCAGCAGCACCGTGAGCAGCAGGAAACCCCGGGCCAGGAAGGGCTCCACCAGGGCGCCGAGCTGATCCAGGGCGGCCTGGTCGGCCAGCGATTGCGGTCGCTGCCAGCTACCGTCCACCGCCTCCAGTAGTCCCTGATCCGTCAGCCGGCAGAGCTGCTCGGTGGTGGCCGCCGTCAGGTCGTCGGGGGCCGTGATGGCCAGCTCGCGCACCAGCAGCGGCCAGATCGGGCTCAGGCGGTGGGTGAGGCTGGCGGCGTCATGGCGTGGGGTATTGCGGAAGGCGAAGGCCACCAGGCCCGGCAGGGCGAAGCCGTGCAGCACATTGTTGCGATACCAGCCCAGTTGGGCGGCCTGGTCGGCATCGGCCACCACCAGCTCGCCGAGCGCCTGGGGCCGGCGGCGGATCAGGCCCAACCGCTCGGCGTGATCGATCCAGTCGCCGGGGGTGCCCTCGGGGGGCGCCAGGGACTCGCCGGGGCGCGCCTGACCGAGGCGGGCCAGCAGGCGCAGCTGATGCTCCAGCCGGGGCGTCTCGATGACCCGCTGAGGGGTGGCCAGCATCGCCAGGGCCACCAGGTTGCTGGCGTTGAGGCGGGCGGTGGCATTGATGCGCCGGGAGAGTGTCTGCCCCAGGGCCGGCAAGGCCTGCCCCAGCCAGGCCGGCCGTCCCTGGGGCGAGGCCTGGCGCCACTCCGGGGCTCGGGCATCGAGCCATTGATCCAGGATCAGCGGCTCGCCGCAGGCCACCGTCACCCGGCCGAAGGGCTCCCGCAGGCGCCTCAGGGTGCCAAACAGGGCCAGCGGCGACTCCTTGCGCTTCTTCTCGCCGGCCAGCTCGCGGCGGTAGCTGGCATTCTCCATCACCCGCTCGTAGCCGAAGTAGACCGGCACGAAGGCCAGCGGCCGGGGGCGTCGTTGTTCCTGGATCAGCCGTGCCTGGGAGCGCAGGGTCATGGCCAGCATGCCGGGGCGTGGCGGCAGCAGGCGGCCGCTGCGCGAGCGCCCGCCCTCGATGAAGTACTCCAGGGCGTGCCCCCGGGCCAGCAGGCGATGCAGATAGGCGTCGAAGACCGCCGCATAGAGGCGGTTGTCGCGGAAGCTGCGGCGCATGAAGAAGGCGCCGCCACGGCGCAGCAGGGGCCCCACGATCGGCATGTCGAGATTGCGGCCGGCGGCGATATGGGGCGGCATCAGCCCCTGGCGGTAGAGCACATAGGAGAGCAGCAGGTAGTCGATATGGCTGCGGTGGCAGGGCACATAGACCAGGGTATGGTCGCCGGCCAGGGCCTTGACCGCCTCCATGCCGGTGACCTCGACGCCATCGTAGAGCCGCGTCCAGAGGCGCTTGAGCAACTGATCGAAGAAGCGCAGCACCGGATAGGACATATTGGAGGCGATCTCGCGACCATAGCGCTGGGCGCGCCGGGTCAACCGGGCGCGGGAGCGCTCCTGGGCCGCGGCCGCCTCATCGATGGCGCGGCGCACCTCGGGGCTGGCCACCACGCTATCGATCAGGGTGCGGCGGTGGGAGAGGTCGGGGCCCAGCACCCGGGTTCGCACCCGGCGAAAGTGGACCCGCAGCAGCCGCCCCGCCTTGCGGGCCGTCAGCTCGGGGCGGGCCGGGTCGTGCAGCTCGCCGAGGCGCAGGGGAGCACCGAAGACCACCTCGACGCTCCTGCCGTTGACCAGTACCGACAGCAGGCGCCGCAGTCGTCCGGTCAGGGCCCAGCTGTCCGCCGCCAGCAGCTTCCAGAAGCCGAAGCGTTTGCCGGGGGCGCGGCCCCAGAAGATGCTCACCGGCACCAGTTGGGGATCGGCCCGCGGCGAGTCCGACAGGCCTTCCGTCAGGGCCGCCAGGGGCGAGGACGAGTGGCGGCGTCGCCACCGCCGGCGGCGCGCTTCCGGCAGGCTCAGGATGGCCGAGGTGCCGGGGGGCGCATCGAGGGGCAGGCCATGACGGCGGCACAGGTTCTCCAGCAGCAGGCGATCGCTCAGGGCCCGGTGCGGCAGCACATAGCGGACGGGGCGCTCGGGGTCGAGGGCCAGGGTATCGGGAGCCGGGTCGCAGTGACGGAGCTCGACCCAGGCGTCGAGCAGACGGCGCAATAGAGCGTGGAGGGGACGCCAGGCCATTCCATTGCCTTCGAGTTCGGGGGTGCCGCACTATTATACGCAGGCGGATCGGCGAAAGGAGAGGCGCATGCGGGGAGTCTGGCGGGACGGCAATCGCTTTACCCTGCTACCGGAGGCGAGCCAGTTCCTGCCGGCCATGCTGGAGGCCCTGGAGGCGGCCGAGTCCTGGGTACTGGTGGAGCTCTACCTGATGGAGTCGGGGCGCCTCGGCGATGCGGTGATCGAGGCCCTGGGGCGTGCCGCGGGACGCGGCGTGCGGGTACTGCTGATGCTCGATGGCTATGGCGCCATGGGGCTGGTCGAGGCGGACCGGCGACGCCTCGCCGAGTTCGGCGTGGCGCTGCGCTTCTTCAATCCCCTGGGATTCCATCTGCCGCTGGTGCGCAACCTGACCCGGGACCACCGCAAGCTGGTGGTGGTGGACGGCCGCGTCGCCTTTACCGGCGGCTTCGGCGCCGTGGATGACTTCCTGCAGGCCTGGTACGAGGTGGCGGTGCGTATCGAGGGACCGGTGGTGGCGGACTGGGTGCGGCTCTTCTCGCGGCTCTGGGATTCCTCCCTGACCCGGGGCGCGGGGGAGGCGGCCCTGGTGCGTGGCCTGCGCCTGGCCCTGGCGGACGATGACGGCTACCAGGGCATGCGTGGCCGGGTGGTCTGGGGCCAGGGCTATCGCTACCAGGCGATCCGCCGCTCCCTGCACCAGCGGGTGCGGCAGGCACGCCGGCGGCTGTGGATCTGCACCCCCTATTTCGTGCCCACCCTGGGGTTGCGGATCCGCCTGGCCCTGGCGGCGCGGCGTGGCGTGGATGTGCGCCTGCTGCTGCCCGGCGAGGCCCACGATCATCCCGGGGTGCGCTACGCCGGCCAGCGCTTCTATGGTCGCCTGCTGCGGGCGGGCATCCGTATCTTCGAGTTCCAGCCCTCCTTTATCCACGCCAAGTTCTGCCTGGTGGACGACTGGAGCTCCATCGGCTCCTGCAACTTCGATCACTGGAGCCTGCACTGGAACCTGGAGGCCAACCAGGAGATCGACGACCCGCGCTTCGCCCGGGAGGTGGCGGTGCTGTTCGAGCGCAACTTCGCCGCCAGCCATGAGATTCACGCCGCCGCCTGGGCCCGTCGCCCCCGCTGGCAGCGCCTCAAGGAGTGGCTCTTCGGTACCCTGGATGGCTTGCTGACCCGGCTTAGATAAGCTTGAAGCTGGAAGAAACATCGCTCCGACGAAGCCAGGAGTAGGGCATAGCCATCGGGAAAGACAGGCGAGCGATTTCGCCGGGCCGCCGACGCGCAGTGAGCCGGATAGCGCAAATCGACAGGGATGTCGATTTAGAGGCGGCGAGAGGGACCTCGGTCCGGCTCGTGCGCGTCAGTCGGCGAGCGTAGCGTCGGGGTTTCGGCCCGGAGGTGAGCGAGCCGCCTTGCCCGGTGGCCTGGCTTATCCGGTTGTCCTGCCTTGCACTGTGAGTTGCCGGCTTAGCGCTTGCGCTTGGCGCCCTTGCCCTTGCCCTGGCTCTTGGCGCCTTTGTGCTTGCCGCCCTGGCCGCCGGCGGGGCGCTTGCGCTGGGGGCTGGGCTTGGGCTTCTCCGGCGGCACCCGATAGAGCAGATAGAGGTCCAGCACCAGCTCCGGCAACTGGGCCACCAGCTCCTCCAACTGACTGGGGCTACCGGCCAGCTCGGCCATGTCGGGTTCGTCGTCGAAGAGCCCCGACAGGGCCATAAAAGGCAGCAGCAGCGCCGCGGCGCCCTCCTCGTCGCCCTCGAACCAGGCCGCCTCGTCGAGGAACACCGCCTCCATGAAACCGGCGCACCAGTCGCCGATGGGGGTCTCCTCCGGGGGAATGCCGTCCAGGGTCAGTTCGAACAGCAGCTCCGGCAGTAGGCCCTGCTCCAGGGCCTCGATGGCGTTATGGCGCAGCTGCTCGAGCAGGGCCAGGACCCGCTCCCGCTCGACGTCATCGGCGAAGTCGGGCTCGCCCTGGAACAGCTCGGCGACCCAGGTGGCGGCGGGTACCTCGCGGGGCGCCACCGCCAGGGCCACCAGATAGCCATGGGTGCCGATCAGGTCCAGGGCATCGGGCCCGACCCGCTCCGAGTCGAAGAAATCATCCAGGTAGTCCAGGGCATCGTCGTCGAGCAGGGGCTGGGGCAGGGGAGTCTCGGACATGGGGCTCTCGCTTGGGAAAGTCGCTGGGGGCCGGGGCAATCGGCTAGGCGCGCTGGACGCCGTTGGTCTGGCTCGGCATTCTAGCATCCATGCCGACACCCGCGCTGCTCACGCCCCCCGCCGAATCGCTCGCCGCCCTGGATGCCGGCGAGCTCGAGGCCTGCCTGCATCGCCAGGTGGAGGCGGCCTGGCGGCTCTGCCGCGAGGTCCACCCCCACCTGCCCCGCCCCCGGGTATGGTGCGACCTGCGCGGCAAGAGCGCCGGCCAGGCCCATTTCGGGCGCGGTGGCCTGCGCTTCAATCCCGTGCTGCTGGAAGAGAATCGCCACCCTTTCCTGGCCGAAGTGGTGCCCCACGAGATGGCCCATTGGCTGGTCTGGCACCTCGACGAAGGGCCCAGACTGCGCCCCCATGGCCGCGAATGGCGCCAGGTGATGCGCGAGCTTTTCGGGCTGGAACCGCGCACGACGCACCGCTTCGATGTGGGGCGCGCGAGCCCCATGCCCTATACCTACCGCTGCGCCTGTCGCGAGCACGGCTTCTCCGCGCGGCGCCATGCCCTGGCCCGCCGCGGCCAGGCTTATCGTTGTCGACATTGTGCTCAGACCTTGGTCTATGCGCCCGGAGAAGTGGCGAAAAATCAAAAATAAGCTATTGTTATTTAAAAGAAATTTGTTGCTACCAATGTCTAAAGGGCGACCCGGCTTGGGGCGGTATATGCTGGGCCTGTCTTTCAGGGTCGGCCAGCATCAATAACAACAGGGGCCGGCAGAATGAATTCGGATCACTCTCCGGGATAGGGGTACTACCATGACCGAACAGCATGTCTATCCGGTGCGCGAGGATATCGCCGCCAATGCCTGGGCCGACAAGGAAAAATACCTGGCCATGTACCAGCAGTCGGTGGACGACCCCGAGGGCTTCTGGGCGGAACAGGCCAAGCGCATCGACTGGTTCAAGTCGCCGACCAGGATCAAGCACACCTCCTTCGACCCCCATGACGTGGATATCCGCTGGTTCGAGGACGGTACCCTCAATGCCAGCGTCAACTGCCTCGATCGCCACCTGGAGACGCGCGGCGACCAGACCGCCATCATCTGGGAAGGCGACGACCCCAACGACGCCAAGCACCTGACCTACCGCGAGGTCTATGAGCGCACCAACCAGTTGGCCAATGCCCTCAAGGCGCTGGGCGTACGGAAGGGCGATGTGGTGACCCTCTATATGCCGATGATCCCCGAGGCGGCCATGGCCATGCTGGCCTGTGCCCGTATCGGTGCGGTTCACTCGGTGGTCTTCGGCGGCTTCTCGCCGGACGCCCTGGCGCAGCGGGTGATCGGCGCCGACTCCAAGCTGGTGATCACCGCCGACGAGTCGGTGCGCGGCGGCAAGCAGGTGCCCCTGAAGGACAACGTGGATGCGGCCCTGACCCGGGTCGGCGCCGAGGTGTGCGAGAAGGTGCTGGTGGTCAAGCGCACCGGCGGCGATATCGATTGGCACGAGGGGCGCGACGTCTGGTTCCACGAGGCCGTGGATGACCAGTCCACCGAGTGTGCCGCCGAGGAGATGAACGCCGAGGATCCGCTGTTTATCCTCTATACCTCCGGTTCCACCGGGGCGCCGAAGGGGCTCAAGCACACCACCGGTGGCTACCTCACCTATGCCAGCCTGACCCATCAGTACGTCTTCGACTATCAGGACGGCGAGGTCTACTGGTGCACCGCCGACGTGGGTTGGGTCACCGGCCACAGCTATATCGTCTACGGGCCCCTGGCCAATGGCGCCATCACCCTGATGTTCGAGGGGGTGCCCAGCTATCCGACCCATGGTCGCATGGGCGAGATCGTCGACAAGCACAAGGTCAATATCCTCTATACCGCCCCCACCGCGGTGCGCGCCCTGATGGCCCATGGCGACCACGTCATGGACTCCAGCAAGCGCGACAGCCTGCGCCTGCTGGGCTCGGTGGGTGAGCCCATCAACCCCGAGGCCTGGGAGTGGTTCTACCGGGTGATCGGCAACTCCCGGTGCCCCATCGTCGATACCTGGTGGCAGACCGAGACCGGCGGCATCATGATCTCCCCGCTGCCCGGTGCCATCGACCTCAAGCCGGGCTCGGCGACGCGTCCCTTCTTCGGCGTGCAGCCGGTGTTGCTCGACAGCGAGGGCCAGGTGCTGGAAGGCGCCGTGGACGGCAACCTGGCGATCGCCGATTCCTGGCCGGGCCAGGCACGCTCCATCTGGGGCGATCACGAGCGCTTCGTGCAGACCTACTTCTCCACCTACAAGGGCTACTACTTCACCGGTGACGGCTGTCGCCGCGATGAGGATGGCTACTACTGGATCACCGGCCGGGTCGATGACGTGCTCAACGTCTCCGGGCACCGCATGGGCACCGCCGAGATCGAGTCCTCCCTGGTGGCCCACGAGACCGTGGCCGAGGCCGCGGTGGTCGGCTTCCCCCACGATATCAAGGGGCAGGGCATCTATATCTATGTGACCCTGGCCGATGGCGTGGAGGCCACCGACGAGCTCAAGAAGGAATTGGCCCAGTGGGTGCGCAAGGACATCGGTCCCATCGCCACGCCGGACGTGATCCAGTGGGCGCTGGGCCTGCCCAAGACCCGTTCCGGCAAGATCATGCGGCGTATCCTGCGCAAGATCGCCGCCAACGAGTGCGATGGGCTGGGCGATACCAGTACCCTGGCCGACCCCTCGGTGGTGGACGAGCTGATCGAGCACCGCGCCAATCGTTAAACCGCGACGCCCCGGGTCATTGCCCGGGGCGGTCTGCTATTGGTGCCGGCACCGAGGCCGGTTAACCGTTGAACCGAGGTCCCGGGTCCCTGCCCGGGGTAACCTGTTTTCGACACCGGCCCCGACGGCCGGTGTTCTTGTGCCACGACGGTGATGGCGAGGCGTAGAAGGCGCGGGTTTGGGAATCATAGGTGCCTTGGGGTAACATGCCTGTCAGCCTTGGCGAAAGCGCCCCGCCGCTACGGCCGGCCCAAGATCCGGAGGAGATTCAATGGCCTTTGCCCAGAAATTCATCGTCGCCGATGACCATCCGCTGTTTCGTGCCGCCCTGACCCAGGCACTGCGACAACTGGCGCCCCAGGCCGAGATCGTCGAAGCCGATACCATGGAGGCCACCACCGAGGTGGTGACCCGCCACCCGGACGCCGACCTGGTGCTCCTCGACCTGCATATGCCGGGGGCCCATGGCTTCTCCGGGCTGATTCAACTGCGTGGCCAGACCCCGGATATCCCGGTGGCGGTGGTGTCCGGCAGCGACGAGCCCCATGTGGTGCGCCGCGCCATCGACTACGGTGCCTCCGGCTTTATTCCCAAGTCCTCCTCCCTGCAGGCCATCGCCGAGGCGGTGGGCGAGATCCTCGAGGGAGAGGTGTGGCTGCCGCCGGAACTGGCCGAGACCCTGGGCGAGTCCAACGAGGAGGAGACCAAGTTCGCCGAGGCGATCGCCTCGCTGACGCCGCAGCAGTTCCGGGTCCTCAATATGCTCACCGAGGGGCTGCTCAACAAGCAGATCGCCTACGAACTCAACGTCTCCGAGGCCACCATCAAGGCCCATGTGACCGCGATCCTGCGCAAGCTGGGCGTGCACTCCCGCACCCAGGCGGTGATCGCCGCCCAGAAGCTCGAGGTGGAGCCGCCCAAGGTCGAATCCTAGCGCCAAGAAAACGTAGAAAACCCACCTGATGGTGGGTTTTCTGCGTTATGGACCTACGCTTTACTGGCTTGGCCGCTTGGCCGCTTGGCCGCTTGGCCGCTTGGCCGCTTGGCCGCTTGGCCGCTTGGCCGCTTGGCCGCTTGGCCGCTTGGCCGCTTGGCCGCTTGGCCGCTTGGCCGCTTGGCCGCTTGGCGCTATTGCGCCGCGCGGCTGGCCTGCAGGGTGCGGGTCAGCAGGGCGCGCAGGGCGGCGGGGCGCACCGGCTTGTGCAGTAGCTGATAGCCGGCCCGCTTGATCTCCTCGGCGACCTCCTCGGTGCGGTCGGCGGTGATCACGATCCCCGGCACCGCGCCTTCCAGGCGCTCGGCAAGGGCCTCCAGGGCCATCAGGCCGGTGACCTCGTTATCCAGGTGGTAATCGGCGAGGATCGCATCCGGGTCGCCGTCCAGGTGGCGCAGGATCGACTTGGCGCCGCCGATGGAGGTGGCGGTGAACACCTCGCAGCCCCAGCCGGAGAGCATCGCCTTCATGCCCTCCAGGATCAGCGTCTCGTTATCGATGCATAGGATGCGGGTGCCGGCCAGCTTGCCGGCACTGCGCCGCGGTGCCGCGTCCTCGTCATGCCGATCGGCGCCGGCGGCCACCACCGGCACGCTCACCGAGAAGACGGTACCGATGCCCTCCCAGGAGCGCACCCGGATGGGGTGATCCAGGACCCGGCTCATGCGGTCGGCGATGGACAGCCCCAGGCCCAGGCCCTTCTCGCTCTCCTTGTGGCGGGAGGCCTGATCGAGGCGGCGGAACTCCTGGAAGATCTCGGCCTGCTTGGATTCGGGAATCCCCGGGCCCGAGTCCCATACCTCGATGCTGAGTCGCTGACCCTGGCGGCGGCAACCCAGGAGCACCCGGCCCTGCTGGGTGTAGCGGATGGCATTCGACAGGAAATTCTGCACGATGCGCCGCAGCATCTGGGCGTCGCTGTCGACCCAGGCCCGGGTGGGCACCACCACCAGGTCGAGGCCGCGATCCTCGGCCATGACCTCGAACTCGGCGCGCAGCGGGCGAATGATATCGGCCAGGGCGAAATGGCTGCGCCGCGGCGTCAGGGCGCCGGCGTCGAGCTTGGAGATGTCGAGCAGGGTGCCGAGCAGCTCCTCGGCGGCCTGCAGGGAGTTGTCGATATGGCCGATGGTGCGCTTGAGGTCTTCGGCGTCCACCTGCTGGGAGAGCGCCGAGGTGAACAGCCGGGCGGCGTTGAGGGGTTGCAGCAGGTCGTGGCTGGCGGCGGCCAGGAAGCGGGTCTTGGAGGCGTTGGCATCCTCGGCCACCTGCTTGGCCTGGCGCAGGGCCTGCTCCGCCTCGGCGCGCACCCGGTTCTCCTGGCGCAGGGCGGCGTTGGCCTCGGAGAGCGCCTGGGTACGCTCGCGGACCCGCTCCTCCAGGGTCTCGTTGGTCTCCTTGAGGGCGATCTCCGCCAGGCGCCGCTCGGTGATGTCCTGGTAGAGGGCGAAGAAGCCGAGGATGGCGCCGCTGTCGCCGAAGTGCGGCGTGTAGGTGACCAGCATATAGCGGGTGCCGCCCTCGCCGTCGTCCAGGGAGATCTCGAAGCTGACCCGCTCGCCGTCCAGGGCGCGCTCGATCCAGGGGCCCCGCTCGCGGCTCACCTGGGGCGGCATCACCTCGCCCATGCGCTTGCCGATCACCACATTGCGGTCGATATGGAAGGCCTGCTCGTAGGCGCGGTTGGTGAAGAGGTAACGGCACTCCTTGTCGAAGTAGGCGATCAGCGCCGGCACGTTATCCGTATAGATGCGGATATTGTTCTCCGAGCGGATCAGCGCTTCCTCGGTGCGCTTCTGCTGGGTGATGTCCTGATAGGTGTAGACGAAGCCGCCGCCGGGCATGGGCGTGCCTTGCACCTCCAGCACGCTGCCATCCTGGCGGTAGCGCACATAGCGGTGGGGCTGGCCCTGGCGGATATTGTCCAGCAGCAGCTCCACGTGCTCCTCCGGGTCGCCGGGGCCGTACTCGCCGTTATGGGCGTTGTAGCGGAAGATCTTGTCCACCGGGGCGCCGACCCGGATCAGGTGATCGGGGAAGCGGAACAGCTCCAGGTAGCGCTGGTTCCACACCACCAGGCGCAGGTTCTGGTCCACCACGCTGATGCCCTGGTTGATGTTCTCGATGGTGGCCTGCAGCAGGGCGCGGTTGAATTCCAGCACCTGGGAGGCCTCGTCGACGATGGAGATCACGTCCGAGATGCCGATGCCGCGGCCCTGCAGGGCCGAGTTGACGACGATACGTGCCGAGGAGGCGCCCAGCACCGAGGCCAGGAAGCGCTCGGTGAACTGGATCACGTCGATGGAGGCCCGGGCGCCGTCGTCCAGGGCGGTGCCGCTGCGCTTGGCGTAATCCTCGAAGGCGCGATGCACCTGGTTGGCACCGAGGAAGCGCTCGCACAGCACCTTGAGGTCGCCCACCGTGGTGGCGCCGGTCCAGGGGCGGTTCACCGAGGTCTGGCGGGTCTCGACGCTGTCGACGAACAGCGAGGCCTGGATGCGCTCCACCACCCGCTGGGGGGTCATCTGAGAGACGAAGATATAGCAGAAGAGGTTGAGGCCCAGGGAGAGCATCACCCCGTGGGTGAAGCTGTCGCCGATATTGAGGCCGAACAGCTGGGTGGGGGCCAGCCAGGCGATGCCCAGGGGGCCGCCGGCGAGCCAGGCCTGGGGCAGTACGCCGGCGCCGATCAGCGCCGGCACCAGCAGGGTATAGGCCCAGACCGCGAAGCCGATATTCATGCCGACGATGACGCCGAGGCGGTTGCCGCGCTTCCAGTAGAGGCCCCCCAGCAGGGCCGGGGCGAACTGGGCGGCGGCGGCGAACGACAGCATGCCGGTGGAGGCCAGGGAACTGAACTCGCCGATCAGCTGATAGAAGCCGTAGGCCAGGGTCAGGATCACCAGGATGGTCAGGCGCCGGGCGCGCAGCACCAGGCGCCCATAGTCGCGGGCCTTGGTATCGAACCAGCGCAGCCGGAACAGCGCCGGGATGACGATCTCGTTGGAGATCATGATGGAGACCGCCACCGCGGCGACGATCACCATGCCGGTGGCCGCCGAGAAGCCGCCGATAAAGGTCAGCAGGGTCAGCCAGGGGGCGTCGGCGGCCATGGGCAGCGCCAGCACATAGCTGTCCGGGCGCACCGAGGGATCGTTGCCGAACAGGGTCAGCCCCGCCGCGGCCAGGGGCAGCACGAAGAAGCCGATGGCCACCAGGTAGAGGGGGAAGAGCCAACGCGCCTTGGCGGCATCGTCGCGGTGGGTGTTCTCCACCACCGCCACATGGAACTGGCGTGGCAGACAGAAGATCGCCAGCATCGCCAGCAGGGTCTGGGCCCAGAAGCTGCGCCCGAAGTCCTGTTCCGCCAACTGGCGCTGCAGCTCCATCTGGGCATCGGCCTGGGCCAGCAGGCTGCCCAGGCCGTCGAACATGCCCCAGGTGACATAGGCGCCGAGGAGCAGGAAGGCCCCCAGCTTGACCAGCGACTCGAAGGCGATGGCCTGGACCAGCCCTTCGTGGTGCTCGGTGGCATCGGTATGGCGGGTGCCGAAGAGGATGGCGAAGAGCGCCATCACCACCGCCACATAGAAGCCGGTATCGGCGAACAGCGGCGTCCGGGTCAGGTCCGAGGCCTCGGTGAGCACCTGGAAGGAGGCGGAGACCGCTTTCAGTTGCAGGGCGATATAGGGCAGGGTGCCGATCAGCGCCACCAGGCTGGCGAAGGCCGCCAGGGACTGGGTCTTGCCGTAGCGGGAGGCGATAAAGTCGGCGATGGAGGTGACGTTCTGGTGCTTGGCGACGCGGATCATCTTGGCCAGCACCGGCCAGAACAGCAGGAAGGTAAGGACGGGGCCGACGAAGATGCTGGCGAAGGACCAGCCGGAGGTGGCCGCCTCGCCCACGGCGCCATAGAAGGTCCAGGAGGTGCAGTAGATGGCCAGGGCCAGGCTGTAGATCACCGGACGCCGCCGGCTGGGTCCCTGGCGCTTGGCGCGGCGGTCGCCGCGCCAGGCGATGGCGAAGAGCACGGCGATATAGGCGAGTGAAACGGCGATCAGCAGCCAGCCTGAAAACATGGGGGCCCTCCCTCGGTGACGGCGCTTATTCTACCCGATCAGGGGGCGGCGCAGACGGCCCCGAGCAGAGGGGCATCCTCGCGGAGGCGACGCAGTTGCTCCCACTGGGGGCCATCGTCCCGCGGGATCAGCTCCCGGGTGGCGCAATTGAGCAGCAGCGCCTGGGGCGTGACGCTATCCATGGGCTGGCGCTCGAAGCGATAGAGCATGAATTCCACCACCCGCTGGCCATCGATCTCGGCGCCCCGGACGCTGTCGTGATCGACCACCCGGAAGGCGCTGGTCAAGGGCACGAGGTAGGTCCAGGGGCGCCAGAAGATCTGGCTGCGTTCTTCGTCCACCACCTCGGCGGAGGGGGGCAGCTGGCCGCGTTTGTGATCGAACCAGCTGTACTCGGTATAGACCTGGTAGCCCAGCATACCCAGGCCGGCGAACACCGGCACCAGCCAGCGGGGCAGTCGCTTGCCGCTGGCCAGGCGCAGCAGCTGGCCGAGGCCCGCGGCCCCCAGGCCGGCGAAGATGGCGGCGATCAAGTGCCAAATCATCGGAGTTCCTTGCGTAAAGCGCTCGGGCTTCCCATGGGAAGCCCGAGCGGTGGGAATCGACTGGCCCGGCGTACCGGGCCAGGGGGCCATTATGGCCCAGAAGGTACCGGAACGTCAGTGGCCGGTGGCGACACCGGCGCCCTTGGGATAACGGACGCTCTCCACCAGGTCCTGGATCTCCTGGGGCGGCTCCTCGGTGGCCCGGGAGACCATGAAGGCGACCGCGAAGTTGATGATCGCCCCCACCGCGCCGAAGGAGAGCGGCGAGATGCCGAGGATCCAGTTATCCGGGGTATTGGCCAGCATGTTGGTGTCGGGGACAAAGAACCAGCCCAGGTAGGTGAAGATATACAGCAGGGTGGCGATCAGGCCCGACAGCATGCCGGCGACCGCGCCCTTGTTGTTCACCCGCTTGGAGAAGATGCCCATCATCAGCGCCGGGAACAGCGAGGCGCCGGCGATACCGAAGGCCAGGGCCACCGTCTGGGCGGCGAAGCCCGGAGGGTTGAGGCCCAGGTAGGTGGCCAGCAGGATGGCCCCCGCCATGGAGATCCGCGCCGCCAGCATCTCGCCCTTCTCGCTGATATTGGGGTTGATCATGCTGCGGATCAGGTCATGGCTGATCGCCGAGGAGATGGCCAGCAGCAGGCCCGCCGCGGTGGACAGCGCCGCGGCGATACCGCCGGCGGCGATCAGGCCGATGACCCAGGGCGGCAGGTTGGCGATCTCCGGGTTGGCCAGCACCAGGATATCGTTGTTGACGGTCAACTCGCTGCCTTCCCAGCCACGGGCCTCGGCGGTGGCGGCGAAGTCGGGGTTGGCGTCGTTATAGAACTGGATGCGGCCGTCGGCGTTCTTGTCCTCGAAGGTGATCAGGCCGGTCTCCTCCCAGGTACGCACCCAGTCGGGACGCTGCTCATAGAGGATCGCCTCGCCGGCGGCGCTCTCGTAGTCCTCCACCTGGCCGGACATTTCCGGATAGACGGTGGTCATCAGGTTGAGGCGCGCCATGGAGCCCACGGCCGGTGCGGTGAGGTAGAGCAGGGCGATAAACACCAGGGCCCAGCCGGCGGACCAGCGGGCATCGGCCACCTTGGGCACGGTGAAGAAGCGGATAATGACGTGGGGCAGACCCGCGGTACCCACCATCAGCGACAGCGTGAACAGCACCATATTGAGCTTGTTGTCCACGTCGGCGGTGTAGTCGCGGAAGCCCAGGGCATTGACCACCTCGTCGAGCTTGGTCAGCAGCGACACGCCGGACTCGGTGTGAGTGCTGAACATGCCGAACATGGGGATGGGGTTGCCGGTCAGTTGCAGGGCGATAAACACCGCCGGGATGGTGTAGGCGATGATCAGCACGATGTACTGGGCCACCTGGGTATAGGTGATGCCCTTCATGCCGCCGAACACGGCGTAGAGGAAGACGATGGCCGCGGCGATCCAGATACCCGCGGTGTTGGGCACCTCGAGGAAGCGCGAGAAGGCCACGCCGGCGCCGGTCATCTGGCCGATGACGTAGGTCACCGAGGCGACGATCAGGCAGATGACCGCCACCAGGCGTGCCGTCTTGCTGTAGAAGCGGTCACCGATAAAGTCCGGCACGGTGAACTTGCCGAACTTGCGCAGGTAGGGCGCCAGCAGCATGGCCAGGATGACGTAGCCGCCGGTCCAGCCCATCAGGAAGGTGGAGTTGGCATAGCCCCCGGAGGCCAGCAGGCCGGCCATGGAGATAAAGGAGGCGGCGGACATCCAGTCGGCGGCGGTGGCCATGCCGTTGGTCACCGGATGGACGCCGCCGCCCGCCACATAGAAGTCCTTGGTGGAACCGGCCCTCGCCCAGATGGCGATGCCGATATAGAGGGCGAAGGAGGCCCCCACGAACAGCAGGTTGATGGCAAATTGGCTCATAGTCGGCTTACTCCCCCAGGCCAAACTTCTCGTCGAGTTTGTTCATCTTCCAGGCGTAGAAGAAGATGATGCCGATAAAGGTCAGGATGGAACCCTGTTGGGCGAACCAGAAGCCCAGGTCGGTGCCCCCGACGGGGATGCCGGCCAGCAGGGGGCGAAACAGGATGGCGCAACCGTAGGAGACCAGGGCCCAAACGATCAGGCAGCCGGTGATCAGGCGAACGTTCGCCGACCAGTAGGTCGCGGCATTGGATTTTTCATCTGCCATAGTGGTGCTCTCCGCTTGTTCTTGGGTTGAGAGAGATCGAGTGTGGTATCGGTAGGGTGGATGGCCGAAATATGCCTGATTGATAGTGGTCAAAGGTCGGGGAAAAGAAATCCCAGACTTTGGTATCACGACTTTTTACTTAACGGTTTCTTATTTAATAAATGTTTTTGTATCAATGATTTATAGTGAATTCTGTGCGATGAGTGCCGAGCGAGTGTCGGGAGTATTGGACGATGGTATAGGCGAACAAGGAGCGTGATTGGCCCGAACAAAAGTCGATATCTGAAAGCGACTTGAACCATGGTCTAACGCCTCGGTTGTGACTATGGTCTAACCCGCGATGAGCGGCGGTCGAGGTAGGACATTGGTCTAGCAGTTGGCGGGGCGATGGCTTTGCTACTCTGCAATGACTCTCCTCTCTTATCGAGGCGCCCCCATGGTCGATGTCGATCTCTCTCAGCCCCCTTTTACCCTGCTCGACGAGGCGGGGCGGGGGCGCGTGCGAGGTGGCGTCGACCTGGCCTACTTCGACAGGGAGGAGATCATCCTCGATGCGGGACAGGCCGGTGAGTACGTCTATCTGATCCATAAAGGTGAGGTGGCGGAACTGGACCCGACCCTGCCCAGCGCCGCCTCGCGGATCGGTCACTACACCGCCGGCGACCTGTTCGGTGCCATCAGCATCCTCAATGGCAAGAGTCGCTACCGCTTCAAGGCGGAGCAGGAGAGCCTCTGCTATCTGCTGCCCAAGGCGCTGTTCCGTGAGCTCTGCGAGCACTATCCGCCCTTCGCCGAATTCTTCCGCCAGAGTCTCTCCCACAAGGCGCGGCTGCTGACCGAGCGGCGCGCCGAGGGCGGCGTCACCATGGCCGGCTTTATGCTGGCGCGTATCGAGGAGTGCATGCGCGAGCCGCTGCGCCTGGGCGGCGAGACCAGCATCGCCGAGGCGGTGGCGGCCTTGAACGAGCGTCGCGTCGATAGCCTGCTGGTGGGCGAGGGGGATCGCTTCGGCATGTTGACCAAGACCGACCTGCTCAACGCTCTGGTGGAACAGGGGATGAGCACCGCCAGCCCGGTGGCCGGCATCGCCCATTTCGATCTGGTCACCGCGGCACCCGGCCAGTATCTCTTCCAGGCCCTGGTGGAGATGACCCGCCACGAGGTGGCGCGGGTGGTGGTGGTGGACGGCGACCGACCGGTGGGGGTGGTGGAACTCACCGATGTGCTCAGCTACTTCTCCAGCCGCAGCTATGTGGTCAGCCTGCAGGTGGAGCAGGCCGACAGCCTGGAGGAGCTGGTGCGGGCCAGCGCCCGGACCCCGGAGCTGGTCCAGGCGCTGATGGCCCAGGGGGTCAAGCTGCGCTTCGCCATGGACCTGCTGGCGGCCCTGAATGGGCGCATCATGAGCAAGGCCTGGGCCTTCATGGTGGACGAGCGCTACCGCGCCGATAGTTGCCTGATGGTGATGGGCAGCGAGGGGCGCGGCGAGCAGATCCTCAAGACCGACCAGGACAATGGCCTGATCCTCGCCGATGATCTGGCGTGGCCGGAACTGGGCGAGCGGATGAACGCCTTTACCGAGACCCTGATCCGCCTCGGTTACCCCCCCTGTCCCGGCAATATCATGGTTTCCAACCCGGCCTGGGTGGCCAGCCTCTCCGCCTGGAAGCAGCGCCTCGGGCGCTGGGCCGAGGCCCGCGATGGCGATGCCCTGATGAAACTGGCGATCCTGCTCGATGCCCATGGCGTGGCGGGTAACCCAGCCCTGCTGGACGCCCTGCGCGACGAGCTCTTCGCCCGCTGTTCCCGGGACGAGATCCTGCTCTCCTATTTCGCCCGCACCGCCCTGCGCTTCTCCACGCCGCTGACCCTGTTCGGCTCCCTGAAGAAGCCCCAGCACGGCATCGATATCAAGAAGGGCGGCATCTTCCCCATCGTCCATGGGGTGCGCACCCTGGCCCTGGAGCGGGGCATCCGACCCACCTCGACCCTGGCGCGGCTGGAGGCGCTGGCCGCGGACGGGCGCCTCGAGGCGCGTTTCGCGGAGGACCTGGGCGAGGCCCTGTCGCTGTTCACCGAGCTGCGCCTCAAGCAGCAGCTGGCGCGGCTGCATGGCGAGCACGAGGGCGAGGACACCAATCGGGTGGTGGTACAGCGCTTGTCGTCCCTGGAGCGGGACCTGCTACGGGAGGCGTTGCATATGGTCAAGGACTTCAAGCAGCGGCTCTCTCAGCGTTATCACCTGGAGTATTCATGAGCATAACAAGGACAAGGAAACCGTCATGTTGAGGGTCCTGCGTCGTGCCAGCGATCGCCGCCGCCAGGCGAATGGCGAGTATGGCTGGTTGTTCAATCCCTATACCGGCGATGAGATGGTGGCCATCGATTGCGAGACCACCGGCCTGGATACCCGCCGGGCGGAGCTGGTCTCCCTGGCGGCGGTGCGTCTCAAGGGCGACCGGGTGCTGACCAGCCAGTCGCTGGACCTGCGCCTGACCCGCCCCGCCTCGCTGACCGGCGATTCGATCCGCATCCATGGCCTGCGCGGCATCGACCTGGAGGGGGGCGACTCCATCGAGGCGGCCCTGGCCAAGTTCCTCGATTTCGTCGGCAATCGCCCCCTGGTGGGCTGGTGCCTGGAATTCGACCTGGCGATCCTCAACCGCTACCTGCGTGCCCACCTGGGCTTCGAGCTGCCCAATGCCCGGGTGGAGGTCTCCCGGGTCTATGCCAAGGCGCTGCGTCGCCGCCAGCCGGAGGCGATTCCCAACCTGCGTTTCGAGGCGGTGGCCCGGGCCCTGGAGGTGCCGGTGATGGGCCGTCATACCGCCCTGGGCGATGCGGTGACCACGGCGCTGATGTATACCCGCGTGCAGCGGGGGCTGGTGGGTTAGCAAGCTTATTGGATGGCTCTTGTGCGGCGTTTCTCATTAGCCGGGTCTGCCGTCTCGCTCCTCACCAGGACGAAACCCTGACGCTGCGCTCGCGACTGACGCGTCGGGCCGGACCGAGGTCCCTCTCGCCGCCCCTGGTCTCGACATCCCTGTCGATCCCACGCTAGTCGCTCGCTACTCGTCAGCGTCCTGGTGACGTCGCTGCGCCGGCTGACCCGGCTCTGCCGATGATGCCGGTGCCGGTCAGGGCTATCGTAGTTGGAATGGCTAAGGGGCGCTGGGGGCAGGGTGGAGCGGGGGGTTTTTGCCAGGGGTGAGGAGCATGGCTCCGAACGGGCTGGCCATGGATGGCCAGCACCGGTCCTGCAAGCGGAGCAGGAAGCGAGAGCGTAGCAGGGCAAAAGTAGCGCCCAGGGAGGGGTTCACAGTGCCCCGCGACGGCCTGCCCCCAGGATAGCCCCGGGCCACAAAGCTAACTGCGATAGATCCACGGCGCCGGTCGGCGGCATAGGCAGCCATGGGGCGGGGTGCTAGAATATTGCCCCATTTTCTCCAACCCCGGTGTGACCATGTCGACCCTGACGGATGCCCGCCCCCGCGATGCCGAGCCGGCGTCGGAGGCCGCTACCCTGGCCAAGCAGAAGCGCGAGTTCAACAAGCTGCAGAAGCGGCTGCGTCGCCAGGTGGGTAACGCCATCATCGATTATGGGATGATCCAGGAAGGCGACAAGGTGATGGTCTGCCTCTCCGGTGGCAAGGACAGCTACACCATGCTGGAGATCCTGCGCAACCTGCAGCGCAACGCCCCGGTCAACTTCTCCCTGGTGGCCGTCAACCTGGATCAGAAGCAACCCGGCTTCCCCGAGCATGTGCTGCCGGAGTATCTGGACACGCTGGGCGTCGACTACCATATCCTCGAGAAGGACACCTACTCGGTGGTCAAGGAGAAGACCCCCGAGGGCAAGACCACCTGTGCGCTCTGCTCGCGGCTGCGGCGCGGCTCCCTCTACGGCTTCGCCGAGGAGATCGGCGCCACCAAGATCGCCCTGGGCCACCACCGCGAGGATATCCTCGAGACCCTCTTCCTCAATATGTTCTTCGGCGGCAGCCTCAAGGCGATGCCCCCCAAGCTACTCTCCGACGACGGCAAGAATATCGTCATCCGCCCCCTGGCCTACTGCCGGGAGGCGGATATCGCCGAGTTCTCGCGGCTGATGGAGTTCCCCATCATTCCCTGCAACCTCTGCGGCTCCCAGCCCAACCTGCAGCGCCAGGTGGTCAAGGAGATGCTCGCCGAGTGGGAGGCCAAGCACCCGGGGCGCCTGGAGAACATGTTCAAGGCGGTCACCAATGTGGCGCCCTCCCAACTGGCCGACCGGGAGCTCTTCGACTTCGCCGGCCTGGAAGAGAAGCAGGCCAGGAGGCAGGCCGACCGCATCGACCTCTTTCAGGAGCTATAAGCCCACCCCCGGCTGCGCCGGGAGCTGAAAGACAAACCGCCCCCATGGCCTGGCCATGGGGGCGGTGTCGTTTAGGCGGCTATCCCGCTCGCGCATCGCGCGTCAGAGACACCCTTCCCCTTCGGCCAACTGGGCCAGGGTATGGAGGTCGAGGATATTGACCTCGCGGCCTGAGACGGCCACCAGGCCCTGGCTCTGGAAGCGCCCCAGGATGCGGCTCACCGTCTCCACCGCCAGGCCCAGATGGTTGCCGATATCGGCCCGGGACATGGAGAGGCGGAAACTGTAGGCGGAGTAGCCGCGGCGGCGGAAGCGCTCGGAGAGGCCGGTGAGGAAGCTGGCCAGCCGTTCGTCGGCGGTCTTGCGGGAGAGCAGGCGGATCATGCGGCGATCGTCGCGCATCTCCTTGCTCATGCTGCGGTAGAGCTGCAGGCGCAGCTCCGGCAGGTCCTCGGCCAGGTTATTGAGGCGGTCGAAGGGAATCTCGCACACCGTGGTGGTCTCCAGGGCCACCATGCTGCCCGGATAGGTGGACTCGTCGATGCCATCCAGGCCCACCAGCTCGCTGGGCAGGTAGAAGTTGGTCAGTTGCTCCTCGCCGCCGACGCTGGTGACCTGCTTGAGGCTGCCGGAGCGCACCGCGAAGACGCTGGTGAAGGCATCGCCCTGGCGAAACAGCGCCTCGCCCTTCTTGAGGGGCGCACGGCGGCGAATAATGGCATCGAACTGATCCAGGTCCTCGAGCTGCAGTGCCAGGGGCAGGCACAGCGACGCCAGGCTGCAGGTCTGGCAGTGGGGCTGCTGCAGGCGGGCGCGGCGGCGTTCCAGGGCGTTGGGCGGCATGGGTCTCTCCGTGACGGGACTACACCCTCCATTATGGAGAACCTTCGTTGGCTGGCAAAGCGAGTTCATCGATTACCTCGTCACTTCCTGTATCGCCTTTGGCATGATGCCCGGCCCCTGACCGCAGGCCCTGGATGGCGGGCAGCGAGCCGGGGGGATTGGCGGTGGTCTCGTCGCTTCCCTTATAGCACCCTGGAATAGCGGCTCCCTCCCTGACCGGGGAGATGGGCATCGAAGGCCATGGCCAGATGGCGGATCAGCAGGCGCCCCACCGGGGTCACTTCCAGGCGTGGGCCACGGCGGATGATCAGGCCATCGGCCATGGCCGGCGCCAGCTTGGTCAAGGCATCGCCCAAGTAGGCCTCGGCATCCACCCCGAAGGCCTCACCCAGGGCGGCCAGGTCGAGGGCCATATCGCACATCAGCCGCTCGATGGCGTGGCGCCGCAGGCGATCGTCGAAGCTCAGGCGCAGCCCCTTGATGGTGGCCAGGCGGCCGTCGTCCAGGGCCGCTTCATAATCGCCCAGGGCGGTGGGGTTCTGGGCATAGACGTCATCGACCCGGCTGATGGCGGAGACGCCGAGCCCCACCAGGTCGCTGTCGGCATGACTGGAATAGCCCTGGAAGTTGCGTTGCAGGCTGCCCTGGCGCTGGGCCACGGCCAGGCTGTCGTCGGGGCGGGCGAAGTGATCCATGCCGATATGCACATAGCCGGCGGCCTGGAGGCGTTCGATGGTGTCCCGCAGGATGCCGAGTTTCTCCTCGCTACTGGGCAGGTCGGTGGCGGCGATGCGCCGCTGGGGGGCGAAGCGTTCCGGCAGATGGGCGTAGTTGAAGATGGACAACCGCGCCGGGGCCAGGTCGATCACCTGCTCCAGGGTGGCGGCGAAGCTCGCCCGGGTCTGCAGTGGCAGGCCATAGATCAGGTCCAGGTTCAGCGACTGAAAGCCGAGCCGCGTCGCCTCGTCGATCAGGCTCTCGGTCATTACCCGGGGCTGCACCCGGTTGATCGCCTTCTGGACCCGGGGATCCAGGTCCTGGACCCCCAGGCTCAGGCGGTTGAAGCCCAATGCCTGGAGGTGGCGCAGGGTCAGCACGTCCGCCTCCCGGGGATCGATCTCGATGGCGTAGTCCCGATCGCGGTCGCCGGAGAGGCCGAAGCGGGCATCCAGGCGGTCGATCAGCTCGCTCATCTGGTCCAGGGTCAGGAAGGTGGGAGTGCCGCCGCCCCAGTGCAGTTGGTCGACCGGCCGCGAGGTGTCCAGATGGCGGCTGGTCAGCACCATCTCCCGGTCGAGCCGTGCCAGGTAGGGCTCCGCCAGGCGCACATCCTTGGTGGCGATCTTGTTGCAGGCGCAGTAGAAGCAGATGCGCCGGCAGAAGGGGATATGCACATAGAGCGACAGCGGTCGCCTGGAGGCGTTGCCGCGCTCCAGGGCGGCGGTGTACTCCCCGGGGCCGAACTCCGCGAAGGAGAGCGCCGTGGGATAGGAGGTATAGCGGGGGCCGCTGATGTCGTAGCGACGGATCAGCGCCGCATCCCAGACGGTGGCCGGGGAGGGCGCGATAGGGGGAGGAAACAGCATGGCAAGACTCTCCGGCCGAAGCGATGTTCCTATGCTAGCGGCTGGCGGGCCCGGCGCCCTTGAGCTGGGTCAAGGGCGCGACGATCAGTGTAAGTGCTCGCTCGCGGTGGCCGGGGGCGATCGGTGCGAGTGCTCGCCCGGCACTGGCGTATGGGTGGCATGGGAGTCGACCTGGGCCTGCAGGCTCCAGAGCTGCCAGAGGGCGAAGGCGATAATGGCCAGCGCCGCCAGGCTGCGGGTGGCCGGATGGCGGATCAGGTGGCCCAGGCTGCGTGCCGCCAGCCCGGTGGCCAGCAGGGCCGGCAGGGTGCCGAGGCCGAAGGCCAGCATCAGCAGGGCGCCCTGGAGGGGCTCCCCCATGGCCAGGCTCCAGGCCAGCATGGAATAGACCAGGCCACAGGGCAGCCAGCCCCAGAGCGCTCCCAGGGCGGTGGCCTGGGGTAGGCTGACCACCGGCATCAGCCGCCGACCCAGGGGTTCCAGGTGGCGCCACAGGCGGCGCCCCAGGGCCTCGATCCGCAGCAGCCCCTTCCACCAGTCGGCGATATACAGCGCCATCAGGATCAGCATCAGCGCCGCCACCACCTGGAGACTCAGGCGCAGCCCGTCATGGGCGGTGCCGATCAGGGTGCCGAGGCTCGCCACCAGGGCGCCGGCCAGCATATAGCTGGTGACGCGTCCCAGGTTATAGCCCAGCAGCAAGCCGCCGAGGCGTGCCGGGGAGCGCATGCTGGGGGGCACGGCGAAGGTCAGGGCGCTCATGATGCCGCCGCACATGCCGATGCAGTGGGCACCCCCCAGCAGGCCGAAGACGAAGGCCGCCGCCAGCGGCGGCAGCCCCAGGCCGGTGGGATCCATTAGCGGGGCGGCTCCGAGTCGTCATCGGACGGGGTATTCGCGTCCGGCCGGGCGGGAGTCTCGCTGCCCGTTCGATGCGCCGCGCCGCGCTTCTCCTTGGGCAGATCGTTCTCGTCCTCGTCGAAGAGGATGCGGTAGGCGGGGCCCTCCAGGTCCTCGAACTGGTCATTCTTGACCGCCCAGAAGAAGGCCCAGATGGCCAGGCTCAGCAGGATCAGGCTCAGCGGAATCAGCAGGTAGAGAATCGTCATACGGGTTCCACGCGGGGAGTGGCCGGGGGCGGCGCCGGGGATTCCAGGCGCATGCGACCCAGGCGCAGGGCGTTGCCCACCACCACCAGGGAGCTGGCCGACATGCCGAGGGCGGCCACCCAGGGCGGCACGATGCCGAGGGCGGCGATGGGCAGGGCGGTGAAATTGTAGATCACCGACCAGATCAGGTTCTGATGGATGATGCGCCGGGTGGCTCGAGCGATGGTGATGGCCTCGGCGATACGCAGCAGGCGTGGGCTCAAGAGTACCGCGTCGGCGCTGGTGCGGGCCAGGTCGGTGGCGCCATTCATGGCGATCGAGACATCGGCGCCGGCCAGCACCGGCACGTCATTGATGCCATCGCCGATCATCACCACCGTCTCGCCCCGGGCCTGCAGGGCACGCAGGTGCTCGAGCTTCTCCTCGGGGCCGGCCTCGGCGCGCCAGGTATCGATGCCCACCCGCGCCGCGAGCTCCGCCACGGCGCTGGGGTTGTCCCCGGAGAGCAGCTCCACCGCCAGGCCCTGGGAGCGGAGCGCCGCCACGCTCTCCTTGGCATCCTCGCGCAGGCCGTCGTGGAGGGCGAACCAGGCCAGGGGCTCGCCGTCGCGGGCCAGCAGCAGCCACTGTCCCTCGCCGGGGGCGGGCAGCGCCGTCTCGCCGGCGAAGGCGGGCGTGCCGAGGCGGTAGGAGCGACCCTCGATCTCTCCCTCCAGTCCCTGGCCCGGATGACTGGTCACCTGGTGGGCTCGTAGCGTGGCCTCCCGGTAGGGGCGAAAGGCGCGGGCGATGGGGTGCTCGGAGTGAGCCTCCAGGGCCGCCGCCAGACGCCGGGCGCTGGCCTCGTCCATGTCGGCCAGGGGACGGGTCTCCACCAGGCGCATGACGCCCTGGGTCAGGGTGCCGGTCTTGTCGAAGATCACCCGGGTGACCTGGGAGAGTCCCTCCACCGCATCGGCGCGGGTCATCAGCACGCCGCGTCGGCGCAGCTGGCCGTGGCCCGCGGTCAGTGCGGTGGGAGTGGCCAGGGCCAGGGCGCAGGGACAGGTCACCACCAGCACCGAGAGGGTTACCCATAAGGCCCGGTCGGGATCGATCAGCCACCATAGCGCGGCCACCCCGAGGGTGATCAGCAGGGTGGCGAGCACGAAGTGATGGGCCGCGCGCTGGGCCAGCAGGGCGATCCGCGGTCGGCTGGCGAAGGCGCGATCGGTGAGGTCGACGATGCGTGCCACCCGGGCCTCATGGCCGGGATGGGTGACCCGCACCACCAGGGGGCTCTCGATATTCTGGCTGCCGCCGGTCACGGCCTCGCCCACGCCACGAATCACCGGCTGGTATTCGCCGGTGAGCATCGACTCATCGAGGCTCGATCGGCCCTGCTCGATGATGCCGTCGGCGGGCACGCCGTGGCCCGGCTTGACCAGCACCCGGTCGCCCTCGCTCAGGCGGTTGGCGGGCAGGATCCGCTCTCCGCCATCCGCTTCCAGGCGGATGGCGGAGAGGGGCAGGACACCGGAGAGCCGGTTGCCACCCTGGCCCATGCGGCGCCGGGCGCGGGTTTCCACATAGCGGCCGAAGAGCAGGAAGAAGGTGAACATGGTCACCGAATCGAAGTAGACCTCGTCGCTGCCGACGAGCATCGCATAGGCGCTGGCCAGATAGGCGCCGCCGATGGCGATGGCCACCGGCACGTCCATGCCCAGTAGGCGGGTGCGCAGATCGCGCAGCGCATTGCGGAAGAAGGGCAGCGCCGAGAAGCATACCACCGGGGTGGCCAGGGCGAAGGAGAGCCAATGGAAGAGGGCGTGGAAATCCTCGGAGAGATCCCCCGGGCCGCTGACATAGATGGGCACCGAGAACATCATCACCTGCATCATGGCCACGGCGGCCACGATCAGGCGGCGGACGTTCATGCGCTCCTCATGGTGCAGGCGGCGCTGGGCGTCGTCGGGCTCATAGGGCTGAGCGCCGTAGCCGATGGCCGCCAGTTCGGCGAGGATCCGCGATAGCGTGAGGCGCTGGGGATCCCAGGCCACCCGCAGGCGGTGATGGCTGAGGTTGACGGCGCTCTCCTCCAGGCCCTCCAGGGCATTGAGGCGATGCTCGATCAGCCAGGCGCAGGCGGCACAGGTGATGCCCTCCACCGACAGGGTGGCGGCCAGATGCCCCTCCTCCCCCTGAGCGTGGACGAAGGTCTGCTGCAGCTCCGGGTCATCGAAGACCGCCCAGGTCTCGCTGGGGGTCAGCTGGCCCTCGTCGGGACGTTCCGGCAGCTCGGTGCGGTAGCGGTAGTAGCTGGACAGGCCTCCCTCGACGATGGCGTGGGCCACCGCCTCGCAGCCGGGGCAGCAGAGCGGATGCGCCCGATCATCGATGCGGATGCGCCAGGGGGCTCCCGCGGGCACCCGGCTGCCGCAGTGATAGCAGGCCTCGATGAGGGCTTCCTCGGCCTCGGCGTGGCTCATGAGTGACCTAGCGCTGGGAGAGGCCCGGCGTCAGCATGATGGGGCCCCCCTCCGGGAAGCGGGCCTCGCCGGTCAGGCGCCACTCCGCCGCCGCCTGCCCCACCGGCTGCAGATGCAGATACCAGCGGTGCTGCAGCTGGCGCTCCAACTGGCCCACATAGTGGCCGTCGCGCTGGTGGTGGAGGAGCATGGTGTGATCGCGGTCGTCCTCGGTGGGGAAGATCAGCTCGAGGAGCAGGGCCTCGGGGCGATCCTCGCCCTCCAGGGTGACGGCGACGTCGCCGCTGAGGTCATCGACGACCAGCTCGGCCTGCAGGCCCAGCTCGGCGGCGAGCTGCTGTTTGGCCAGCACCATATTGATGGCGCGCCCGTGCTTGTAGTAGTCCTCCTGGACCATGCCGTCGAAGCTGCGGATCGACACCACCAGGAAGGTGGTGCCCATGGCGAACGACCAGAGCAGCAGGCCGATCAGGAACCAGGGCCAGAACTGCTTGTACCAGGGGGGAATGGATCGACTCTCCACGACTATCTCCTGAGCTGTCCGATAAAGCGCGTATCGCGAGTTTGTTGAACGCTGTCATCATCCAGCGAGCGTAGGTGTATCTCGATGGGGTGGCTGGGCAGCTCCAGGGCCTCGGCATCCACGTGTAGCTCCAGCACCAGGGTGCGGCTGCTGTTGGCGGCAATGCTGATCTGGTCGTCGCCGACCAGGGTCAGTCCCGGCAGTCCTCGTACATCGACCCGGTAAAGGTGTTCGCGGCCATCGAGGTTACGAATATTGAGGGTATAGCGGTTGCTGACCTGGCCATCCCGGGTCACTTGGTAGAGCTGCTGGCGATCCCGCTCGATCTCGAACTCCAGGGGGACGCGTCCGGCCAGGACCCAGGCCAGCAGGCCGATCATCACCAGCAGGGCGGCCAGGTAGCCCAGCAGGCGCGGCCGCAACAGCTGGGTCTTGCCGCCGGCCAGCTGGTGTTCGGTGGTATAGCGCACCAGCCCCCGGGGGTAGCCCATCTTGTCCATGACGCTGTCGCAGGCATCGATGCAGGCGGCGCAGGTGATGCACTCGTACTGCAGGCCGTCGCGGATATCGATTCCGGTGGGGCAGACCTGCACGCAGAGATCGCAGTCGATGCAGTCGCCGTATCCCGCTTCCCTGGCCTGCTCGTGGCTGAGGCTGCGCTTGCGGGCGCCGCGGGGCTCGCCCCGGGCCGCATCGTAGGAGACCACCAGGGTATCGTTGTCGAACATCACCGCCTGGAAGCGGGCATAGGGGCACATATAGAGGCACACCTGCTCGCGCAGCCAGCCCGCATTGAGGTAGGTGAAGACGGTGAAGAAGCCGATCCAGAACAGCGCCCAGGGGCCGACGCTGAGGCCGAGGAAGTCGCCGACGAGCTCACGGATCGGGGTGAAGTAGCCGACGAAGGTGGCGCCGGTGGCGAAGGCGATACCCAGCCAGGCGGCGTGCTTGGCGCCCTTGCGCCACAGCTTGTCGACGGACCAGGGCGCCTTGTCGAGCTTGATGCGGCGATTGCGCGGTCCTTCAAGGCGGTGTTCCAGCCAGATATACAGGAAGGTCCAGACGCTCTGGGGGCAGGTGTAGCCGCACCACACCCGGCCGGCGAAGACGGTGACCAGGAACAGGCCGAAGGCGCAGATGATCAGGATCCACGACAGCAGCATGAACTCCTGGGGATAGAAGGTGCCGGCGAAGATATGGAACTCCCGGGCGGGGAGGTCGAACCAGATCGCCGGGCGATCGCCCCAGGTCACCCAGGGCATGCCGAAGAACAGCGCCATCAGGGCCCAGTTGGTGCCGCGGCGCAGGCGCTGGAAGAGGCCCTTGATCTCGCGCACGTAGATATGTCGGCGCTTGGCGTACATCTCCTGTTGCACGGCCTGGGCGGGGTCGTGCTGGCCGACCCCGGAAGGGGTGACATCGCGTGCAGGTATCCGGTCTGGCATGGGCTTACCACAGCTGAGGCGCGGCGCGCCGGAGAGAAGAGTGACCGCAGTAGTGTAATCGACCGAGGGGGGGAGTGAAGAGCGGGTGCGACGGCCAGCCGCACCCGCTCGAGGGGGTCAGTTGCTCAGGCTGTAGACGTAGGCGGCGACCAGGTGCACCTTGTCCTCGCCGATATAGGCGGCCTGGGCCGGCATATGGCCGTTGCGGCCATTGCGCAGGGTCTGGCGAACCGCGTCGGCGACGCTCTGGCCCGGTGCCAGGTAGAGCCAGGTGTCATCGGTCAGGTTGGGTGCCCCCAGGGCCGTGTTGCCGGTGCCGTCGGGACCGTGACAGGCCGCACAGCTGGCGGTGAACACCGACTGGCCACGCTCGGCGCGCTCGGCCTCATGCTCCAGGCCGGACAGCGACAGCACGTGCTGGGTCAGGTTCTCGATGTTCTCCTCGCCCAACTGCTGCCAGGAGGGCATCAGGCCATTCCGTCCGTTGGCGATGGTGTGGACGATATTCTCCGGCTCACCACCATACAACCAGTCGTCATCGGTCAGGTTGGGGAAGCCGTAGCCGCCCTGGGCATTGGAGCCGTGACAGATGGCGCAGTTGTTGAGGAAGATGCGCTCGGCGACCCGCATGGCGTCATCGTCCTGGGCCAGCTCGGGAATCGGCACCTCTTCGTACTGGGCGAAGATCGGTGCGTAACGCTCCTCGGCCTGGGCCATCTCGCGTTCCCACTGGTTCACCTGGTTCCAGCCCAGGATGCCCTGGAAGTTGCCCAGGCCCGGGTAGAGCACCAGGTAACCCAGCGAGAAGATCACGGTGCCGACGAAGAGCATGAACCACCAGCGCGGCAGGGGGTTGTCATACTCTTCGATGCCATCGGCGGCGTGGCCGGTGGTGGATACGTTGCCCTCGGCATCCGGCTGCTTGTCGGTCTTGCGGTTGGCGAACAGCACCCAGGCACTGAAGGCGATGGTGCCGAGGGTGATGACGATGATCCAGGCACTCCAGAAGCCGGAGAGGGAGTCGTCCCAAAGGTTGCTCATCTGTTCTTGTCTCCCCTGTCGTGTCGGGAATCGGCCTCGTTCCGCGAGGCCTGGTCACGGTTAGGCATCTCATCATCATCGGCGAAGGGCAAATTGGCGGCTTCGTCGAAGTCCTTCTTGCGGCGTCTGGAATAGGCCCAGGCCACGATGCCGATAAAGGCGATCAGGATCAGTAGGGTAGTGATGCCTCGAAAGGTCCCCATATCCATGATCAGCGGGTGCCTTCGATCACGGTGCCGAGCTGCTGCAGATAGGCCACCAGGGCGGTGATCTCCTGTTCGCCGCGCACCTCGCGACCGGCGCCCTCGATCTGCTCGTCGGTGTAGGGCACTCCCATGCTCTGCAGGGCGCGCATCTTGCGCTCGGTGGCCTGGCCGTCGAGGGTGTTCTCGAACAGCCAGGGATAGGCCGGCATGATCGACTCGGGCACCACGTCGCGGGGGTTGTAGAGGTGCGCCCGGTGCCAGTCGTCACTGTAGCGGCCGCCCACCCGGGCCAGGTCGGGACCGGTGCGCTTGGAGCCCCACAGGAAGGGGTGGTCGTAGACGAACTCGCCGGCCACGCTGTAGTGGCCGTAGCGCTCGGTCTCGGCGCGGAAGGGGCGGATCATCTGCGAGTGACAGCCCACGCAGCCCTCGCGGATGTAGATATCGCGCCCTTCCAGCTCCAGGGGGGAGAGAGGCTCGAGCCCTTCCACCGCTTGGGTGGTGTCCTTCTGGAAGAACAGCGGCACGATCTCGGCCAGGCCGCCGAAGCTGATCACCACCAGGATCAGGACCGACAACAGGCCAACGTTCTTTTCGACAATCTCGTGTTTCATCGGTGTCTCGTTCTCCGTTGGCTCAGGCGGCTTGCGGGATGGCGCCGTGCTCGGCTTCGCTGCGCTTGACGGTCATGTAGACGTTGTAGGCCATGATCAGCATGCCGGTGACCCAGAACAGGCCGCCCACCCAGCGCACGATGTAGCCCGGACCGCTGGCCTCGACGGCCTCGATAAAGGTGTACATCAGGGTGCCGTCGGGATTGACCGCACGCCACATCAGGCCCTGCAGGATGCCGTTGACCCACATGGCGGCGATATACAGCACGGTGCCGATGGTGGCGAGCCAGAAGTGCACGGCGATCAGCTTCACCGAGTGCATCTCGGTGTTACCGAACAGGCGCGGAATCAGGTGGTACATGGAGCCGATGGAGATCATCGCCACCCAGCCCAGGGCGCCGGCGTGAACGTGACCGATGGTCCAGTCGGTGTAGTGGGAGAGGGCGTTGACGGTCTTCACCGCCATCATCGGCCCCTCGAAGGTGGACATGCCGTAGAAGGAGAGGGCCACCACCAAAAAGCGCAGGGTCGGGTCGGTACGCAGCTTATGCCAGGCCCCGGAGAGGGTCATCATGCCGTTGATCATGCCGCCCCAGGAGGGGGCCAGCAGGATGATCGACATCACCATGCCCACGGACTGGGCCCAGTCGGGCAGGGCGGTGTAGTGCAGGTGGTGGGCACCGGCCCACATGTAGACGGTGATCAGTGCCCAGAAGTGCACGATGGACAGACGATAGGAGTAGATCGGGCGCTCGGCCTGCTTGGGCACGAAGTAGTACATCATGCCGAGGAAGCCGGCGGTCAGGAAGAAGCCCACCGCGTTGTGGCCCCACCACCATTGCACCATGGCGTCGATGGCGCCCGGGTAGATGGAGTAGGAGTTGAAGGCCTCGACCGGAATCGCCAGGTTATTGACGATATGCAGCACCGCGATGGTCAGGATAAAGGCGGCATAGAACCAGTTGGCCACGTAGATATGCGGCGTCTTGCGCTGCTTGATGGTGCCCAGGAAGACGATGGCATAGCTGATCCAGACCACGGCGATCAGGATATTGATCGGCCACTCCAGCTCGGCGTACTCCTTGGAGGTGGTCAGGCCCATGGGCAGGGTGATGATCGCGGAGACGATCACCGCCTGCCAGCCCCAGAAGGTGAAGGCCGCCAGCTTGTCGGAGATCAGCCGCGTCTGGCAGGTGCGCTGGACCACATAGTAGGAGGTGGCCATCAGCGCCGAGCCGCCGAAGGCGAAGATCACGGCGTTGGTGTGCAGGGGGCGCAGGCGGCCGAAGCTCGTCCACGGCAGCCCCAGGTTCAGTTCGGGCCAGACCAGTTGTGCGGCGAGGATGACACCCAGGCTCATGCCTACGATGCCCCATACCACAGTCATGATCGCGAACTGCCGAACTACCTTGTAATTGTAGGTCGGGTGTTCAAATGCTGTGCTCATGTCAGGTTCCCATCGAACGCGGTGTAGGGGAGACGTCCCGGGTGCCAAGTGTGCCCGAGCGCGACCGCCCGCATGATGATACAGGTCAAGATTCCGGGCGCCGATTCTAGCTCAGCCGGCAGGCAAGCTAAATATGCAATAATCGCGTATGACCAAATAGCGTCCAGAAGAGGTCGCAATGACGATGGCGGAGGCAACGTCGCTTCGACTCAGCGTAGACGAGGTAATCGAGGGCTTGCAGGCCGGGATTTCCGGATGCTGCGAGGTGGCCGGTATCGGCCCACTGTGGATCGAGGGCGCGCCTCGCCGCGGGCGCCTGCTGCTGGCCCATGGTGCGGGCGCCGGCCAGGATTCCGCCTTTATGGCGGGCCTGCGTCAGGCGCTGGCCGCGGCGGGAATTCAGGCCCTGGGCATCGAGTTCGACTATATGCAGCGGATGCGTGCCGAGGGGCGTCGTCGACCGCCGCCCCGGGTGGAAAAACTGGTGGAGGAACTGCGCCCCTGGTGCGACATCGTGTCACGCCTGGCGGGGCCGCCCTGCTGGCTGGGCGGCAAGTCCATGGGCGGGCGGGTGGCGAGCCTGCTGGCCGCCCGGGAGGCGGTCCCCGGCCTGGTGCTGTGTGGCTATCCCTTCCACCCGCCCGGCAAGCCGGAGAGCACCCGCCTGGCCCACTGGCCCGATATCACCTGCCCGGCCCTGGTGCTGCAGGGGGAACGGGACCCCTTCGGCACGCGAGCGGAGGCGGAAGACTACGACCTTCCCGCTAACGCCAAAGTTCACTTCCTGTGCGATGGCGACCACGACTGGAAGCCGCGCAAGGCGTCGGGGCTGACTCAGGCACAGCTGATCGATGAGGCGGCCCGGGCGATCGCCTCGACCCTCGAGTCTCACTCCCGGGGAGACGTCTCGGGGCCTGGTTTTGTCGATGGCTGTTGTCGATAGCCACGGCGCAAACTCAGAGGTGGCGCGCCCTGCCGCTGTTGGTGGGCCCCGGGGGCGGATCGCGGCGGCTCCTGAGCGAAAAAAGTGCCCTGAAGTCGTTGACTTCCCTCGGGGTCTCTGTAGAATGCGTCGCCACGAGTTCAGGGGTGGTTAGCTCAGTTGGAAGAGCACCAGCCTTACAAGCTGGGGGTCACTGGTTCGAGCCCAGTACCACCCACCATCTCGACAGGGAGATGGCCGAAGTCGTAGGAAATGCGAGTGGACCGGTAGTTCAGTTGGTTAGAATGCCGGCCTGTCACGCCGGAGGTCGCGGGTTCGAGTCCCGTCCGGTCCGCCAGTGTTTCCGGGTAGCCCTGAAGGCGCTACCGCAATGTGAAGGTTTGCCCTTGTGGACCGGTAGTTCAGTTGGTTAGAATGCCGGCCTGTCACGCCGGAGGTCGCGGGTTCGAGTCCCGTCCGGTCCGCCACGGCTGACGCTTCGCAGTGCAAATAGTCTTGTCTACGTGGGTGATTAGCTCAGTTGGTTAGAGCACCAGCCTCACATGCTGGGGGTCACTGGTTCGAATCCGGTATCACCCACCACGCGGACCGGTAGTTCAGTTGGTTAGAATGCCGGCCTGTCACGCCGGAGGTCGCGGGTTCGAGTCCCGTCCGGTCCGCCATCGAGATTCCCAAAACGCCCCAGGTCATTTGGCCTGGGGCGTTTTCGTATCTGCATTCTCTCCCTCTTCCCCTCTCGCTTTTGCATCTATGCTGTAGGGCGCCGGCTTCCGCACCCGGGGCTTGGGCCTTGGTCGGAGTGCCCCGCTTGTCACCCTCGGCTAGACTGTCATACAGTTGTTTGAATTCGTGCCGCAATCGAGGCCATGACCGTGACCGACTACCCGCACCTCTTTCGCCCCCTGACCCTGGGCCACCTGACCCTGCCCAACCGCATCCTGATGGGGTCCATGCATACCAATCTCGAGGAAGCCCCCGATGGCTTCGCGCGCCTGGCGGTCTTCTATGCCGAGCGGGTCCGGGCCGGGGTGGGGCTGGTCGTCACCGGGGGCATCGCCCCCAATGCCGAGGGGGCGGTCTTCGAGGGGGCGGCCAAGCTCACCACCGCCGAGGAGGCCGCGGCCCACCGCGGCGTGGTGGAGGCGGTGCACGCCGAGGGCGGGCGGATCTGCCTGCAGATCCTGCATGCCGGGCGCTACGCCTACTCTCCGGCCCTGGTGGCGCCCTCGGCGATCCAGGCCCCCATCAACCCCTTCCCGCCCCGGGCCCTGGAAGGCGCCGAGGTGGAGGCGCAGATCGATGACTATGTGCGCTGCGCCCAGTTGGCCCGGGAGGCCGGCTACGACGGCGTCGAGGTGATGGGCTCCGAGGGCTACCTGATCAACCAGTTTATCTGTACTCGCACCAATCGGCGCGAGGATGAGTGGGGCGGCGGCTTCGACAAGCGCATTCGCTTCCCGGTGGAGATCGTGCGACGCATCCGTGAGGCCACCGGTCCCGACTTCCTGATCATCTTCCGTCTTTCGATGCTCGACCTGGTGGAGGAGGGCAGCAGCTGGCAGGAGGTGGTGGCCCTGGGGCGGGCCATCGAGGCCGCCGGCGCCAGCCTGATCAATACCGGCATCGGTTGGCACGAGGCGCGGGTGCCGACCATCGTCACCAGCGTGCCCCGGGCCGCCTTCACCGAGGTGACCCGGCGCATGAAGGCGGAGCTCGGCATTCCGCTGATCACCACCAACCGCATCAATATGCCGGAGGTGGCGGAGCGGGTGCTGGCCGAGGGCCATGCCGATATGGTCTCCATGGCACGCCCCTTTCTGGCCGACCCCGAGTGGGTGGCCAAGGCCGCCGAGGGACGTCGCGACGAGATCAATACCTGCATCGCCTGTAACCAGGCCTGCCTGGATCACACCTTTCAGGGCAAGCTGACCTCCTGCCTGGTCAACCCGCGGGCCTGTCACGAGACCGAGCTGCGCCTCGAGCCCGCCGCCGAGCCCAGGCGGGTGGCGGTGGTCGGGGGCGGTCCCGCCGGCCTGGCGGCGGCGGTGGCCGCGGCCGAACGCGGCCATGAGGTGGTGCTCTATGAGCGCAGCGCCGAGCTGGGGGGGCAGTTCAACTATGCCCGCAAGATTCCCGGCAAGGAGGAGTTCGATGAGACCCTGCGCTACTACCGGGTGATGCTCGACAAGCGCCGGGTCAGGGTACGCCTCAACAGCGAGCCGTCGGTGCATGAGCTGGCGGGGTATGACGCCGTGCTGCTGGCCACCGGGGTCAAGCCCCGGGAGCTCGACCTGCCGGGCATCGAGCACCCCAAGGTGATGAGCTATCCCATGGCTATCGTTCACCCGGAGCGGGTCGGGCGCCGGGTCGCCATTATCGGCGCCGGCGGCATCGGCTTCGATGTGGCGGAGCTGCTCACCCATGGGGGGCCGCCCGGCCTGGATCGCGACGCCTGGTGCCGCGAGTGGGGGGTGGATCTCGAGGTGCGGGAACGCGGAGGCCTGATGACGCCGCAGCGTCCCGAGACGCCGAGGCGGGTGACGCTATTGCAGCGTAAGGCCTCCAAGCCCGGCAAGGGGCTGGGCAAGACCACCGGCTGGGTGCATCGTGCCTCCCTCAAGCATCGCGGCGTCGAGGCCCTGGCCGGCTGCGACTATGTGGGCATCGACGATGAGGGCCTGCATATTCGCCTCGACGGCGAGCCGCGCTGCCTCGAGGTGGACAGCATCGTCGTCTGCGCCGGTCAGGAGTCGGTGCGCGACCTGCTGGCGCCCCTGCGGGAGGCCGGTGTCCAGGTGCAACTGATCGGCGGCGCAGAGCATGCCGGCGAGCTGGATGCCAAACGCGCCATCGATCAGGGGACGCGTGCCGCTGCAACGCTATAGTTTACTTAACTTGTTGTTTCCTCCTGGCTTTGCCGCCCCGGGAATTTCCGATGACCGGCGGGGCGGTTATTTCCCCGTCTACCGCTAAAGTCGTTAGCCATCGCATCGAACCATGCCCATCGACTTGCGTCTTAGGGGGTAGGCCCGAGAGCCAATACGTTGAATCCAATGCCCTGGCTTACACCGTCAGCCCCTAATGTTAGGACTACGCTGAGGGTACCCACCTCGGTCGCCGTGAACCTTATGCGCCGCCCGAGCCAACGGGCTTAAGGAGGCTTCGATGAGCATCTTCGATCATGTGCAGAATCGCTACGAGCGGGTTCAGCAGGAGGATATGAGCCTGCAGGAATACCTCGAGCTGTGTCGCGGCGAACCCACGGCCTATGCCACCGCCGCCGAGCGCATGCTGGTAGCGATCGGCGAGCCGGAGGTCATCGATACGGCCAAGGATTCCCGGTTGTCGCGGATCTTCTCCAACAAGGTCATCCGTCGCTACCCCGCCTTCTCCGAGTTCTACGGCATGGAAGAGGCCATCGAGCAGATCGTCTCCTACTTCCGCCATGCCGCCCAGGGGCTCGAGGAGCGCAAGCAGATCCTCTATCTGCTGGGCCCGGTGGGGGGCGGCAAGTCGTCCCTGGCCGAGCGTCTCAAGCTGTTGATGGAGCGGGTGCCCTTCTATGCCATCAAGGGCTCGCCGGTCTATGAATCGCCGCTGGGGCTCTTCTCGCCGGAGGAGGACGGGGAGCTGCTGGAGAAGGAGTACAATATCCCGAGGCGCTACCTGAAGAGCGTGATGTCGCCCTGGGCCGCCAAGCGCCTCAAGGAGTATGGCGGCGATATCTCCCAGTTCCGGGTGGCGCGCCTCTATCCCTCTCGCCTCAATCAGATCGCCATCTCCAAGACCGAGCCCGGCGACGAGAATAACCAGGATATCTCTTCCCTGGTGGGCAAGGTGGATATTCGTCAACTGGAGATGTATTCCCAGGACGATCCCGATGCCTACAGCTTCTCCGGCGGCCTGTGTCGCTCCAACCAGGGGCTGATGGAGTTCGTCGAGATGTTCAAGGCGCCCATCAAGGTGCTGCACCCGCTGCTGACCGCGACCCAGGAAGGCAACTACAACCCCACCGAGGGCATGGGTGCCATCCCCTTCGACGGGGTGATCCTGGCCCACTCCAACGAGAGCGAGTGGCAGACCTTCCGCAACAACCGTAACAACGAGGCCTTCCTCGACCGGGTCTATATCGTCAAGGTGCCCTACTGCCTGAGGGTCACCGAAGAGGTCAAGATCTACCAGAAACTGCTCGAGCACTCGTCCCTCAATCAGGCCCCCTGTGCCCCGGATACCCTGCGCATGCTGGCCCAGTTCTCGGTGCTCTCGCGGCTCAAGGAGCCGGAGAACTCCAGCGTCTACTCCAAGATGCGGGTCTATGATGGCGAGAACCTCAAGGACACCGACCCCAAGGCCAAGTCGATCCAGGAGTATCGTGACTCCGCCGGGGTCGACGAGGGCATGGACGGGCTCTCCACCCGCTTCGCCTTCAAGATCCTCTCCAAGGTGTTCAACTTCGACACCCATGAGGTGGCGGCCAACCCGGTGCATCTGCTCTATGTGCTGGAGCAGCGCCTCGAGCAGGAGCAGCTGCCCAAGGAGGCCTTCGAGCGTTACCTGCGCTATATCAAGGAGTTCCTGGCACCGCGCTATGTGGACTTCATCGGCAAGGAGATCCAGACCGCCTACCTGGAATCCTACTCCGAGTACGGTCAGAACATCTTCGACCGCTACGTCACCTACGCCGACTTCTGGATCCAGGACCAGGAGTACCGGGACCCGGAAACCGGCGAGCTGTTCAACCGTCAGGCCCTCAACGACGAGCTGGAGAAGATCGAGAAGCCGGCGGGCATCTCCAATCCCAAGGACTTCCGTCACGAGGTGGTCAACTTCGTGCTGCGGGCCCGCGCCCAGAACAACGGCATGAACCCCAGCTGGCAGTCCTACGAGAAACTGCGCGGCGTCATCGAGAAGAAGATGTTCGCCAACACCGAGGAGCTGCTGCCGGTCATCTCCTTCAACGCCAAGGCCTCGGCGGCGGACCAGAAGAAGCACGAGGACTTCGTGGCGCGCATGGTGGATCGTGGCTACACCGAGAAGCAGGTGCGGCTGCTCTCCGAATGGTACCTGCGGGTGCGCAAGTCGCAGTAACCTGACAGCCGCAGGCCCAGTCCGGGGGCATGGCCCCCGGCAGTCGCCGCGCCCGGTGCCGGCCGTGTTCCACGCGGCGGTGCCCGGCGCGCAGGGGAGGTCACCATGAGCTATTTCATCGATCGACGGGCCAACGCCAAGCACAAGAGTGCGGTCAATCGGCAGCGCTTCCTCGATCGCTATCGCACCCATATCAAGCGCTCCGTGGAGGAGGCGGTGAATCGCCGCTCCATCACCGATATGGAGCGTGGCGAGAAGGTCTCGATCCCCTCTCGGGATATCTCCGAGCCGGTCTTCCAGCATGGTCCCGGTGGCAAGCGCAGTATCGTCGCCCCGGGCAACAAGGAGTTCGTCGAGGGGGATCGCTTGCGCCGCCCGGGGGGCGGCGGGGGAGGCGGCGCCGGCGAGGGCGGCGCCTCCAACCAGGGCGAGGGCATGGACGAGTTCGCCTTCAGCCTGACCCGGGAGGAGTTCCTCGACTTCGTCTTCGATGGCCTGGAGCTGCCCCACCTGGAGCGCAAGCAACTGGTGGACCTGGAGGAGGTGCGCCCGGTGCGCGCCGGCATCTCCAAGGACGGGGTGCCGGCGCGCATCAATATCGTGCGCTCCATGCGCGAGGCCCATGCCCGGCGCATCGCCATGCGCGCACCCTTGCGTCGTGCCCTGCGCGAGGCGAAGGAGGCCCTGGAGGTGGAAGAGCGCAAGGACCCGGTGCTGCGCAACCCGTCGCGTATCGAGGCCCTCAAGGAGGAGATCGAGCGCCTGGAGCGGCGCCTGGAGGCGGTGCCTTTCATCGATACCTATGACCTGCGCTATAACAACCTGATCAACCAGCCCCAGCCCTCCAACAAGGCGGTGATGTTCTGCGTGATGGACGTCTCCGGCTCCATGACCCAGTCCCACAAGGATATCGCCAAGCGCTTCTTCCTGCTGCTCTACCTCTTCCTGGAGCGCAACTACGAGAAGGTGGAGCTGGTCTTCGTGCGCCACCATACCGCCGCCAAGGAGGTCGACGAGGAGGAATTCTTCTACTCCCGGGAGACCGGCGGCACCATCGTCTCCAGCGCCCTGACCCTGGTCGACGAGATCATCACCAAGCGCTACTCCCCGGCCCAGTGGAACCTCTATGTGGCCCAGGCCTCCGACGGCGACAATTGGGACGACGATTCGGTGACCTGTCGCGAGCTGATGATGAAGAAGCTGATGCCGCGGCTGCAGTACTTCACCTATGTGGAGATCACGCCCCATGCCCACCAGGCGCTGTGGGAGGAGTATGAGCGGGTGGCGGCGGAGTTCCCCGCCCGCTTCGCCATGCGCCAGATCGTCGAGGGCGGCGATATCTATCCGGTGTTCCGAGAACTGTTCCGGCGTCGGGCCGAGGCCTGAGCAGAACCAGGAGGCAGAGCATGATGCGACGCAAGCCCATCGCCACCGGCTCCGACTGGACCTTCGAGACCCTCGAGACCTTCGAGGCCGAGATCGCTCGGCTGGCCGACGAATATCGGCTGGATACCTACCCCAATCAGATCGAGGTCATCACCACCGAGCAGATGATGGATGCCTATGCCAGCGTGGGCATGCCGGTGGGCTATCACCACTGGTCCTTCGGCAAGCAGTTCCTGGCCGTGGAGCAGGCCTATCGGCGCGGCCAGATGGGCTTGGCCTATGAGTTGGTGATCAACTCCGATCCCTGCATCGCCTACCTGATGGAGGAGAACACCCTGATGATGCAGGTGCTGGTGATGGCCCACGCCTGCTATGGCCACAACTCCTTCTTCAAGGGCAACTACCTGTTCCGCACCTGGACCGATGCCGGCTCGATCATCGACTACCTGGTGTTCGCCCGTAAGTACGTGGCGGAGTGCGAGGAGCGCTACGGCGTGACCGCGGTGGAGCAGTTGCTGGATGCCTGTCACGCCCTGCAGAACTACGGGGTGGATCGCTACAAGCGCCCCTCGCCGCTCTCCGCCGAGGAGGAGGCGCAGCGCCAGGCGGAGCGGGAGGAGTACCTGCAGGCCCAGGTCAATACCCTGTGGCGGACCATTCCCCGGTCGCCGGGGAGCGAGGCGCCGGCCGATGCCTTCGACGACGAGGAGGACCCGCTGGGCCTGCATGGCGGCGGTCGCTACCCACCGGAGCCCCAGGAAAACCTGCTCTACTTTATCGAGAAGAATGCGCCCTTGCTGGCACCCTGGCAGCGGGAGATCGTGCGCATCGTGCGCAAGCTGGCCCAGTACTTCTATCCCCAGCGCCAGACCCAGGTGATGAACGAGGGGTGGGCGACCTTCTGGCACTACACCCTGATGAATCGTCTCTTCGATGAGGGGCTGGTGGACGAGGGGCTGATCCTGGAGTTCCTCCAGTCGCATACCGGGGTGGTCAATCAGCCCGGCTTCGACAGCCCCTACTACAGCGGCATCAACCCGTATGCCCTGGGCTTCGCCATGTTCACCGATATCAAGCGGATCTGCGAGGCGCCCACCGCCGAGGATCGCGAGTGGTTTCCGGACATGGCCGGCAGCGACTGGCTGGAGACCCTGCACTTTGCCATGCGCAACTTCAAGGACGAGTCCTTTATTCAGCAGTTCCTGTCGCCCAAGGTGATTCGCGACCTCAAGCTGTTTACCGTGGTGGATGACGATCAGGAGGAAATGCTGGAGGTGGCCGCCATCCACGACGAGCGCGGTTACCAGCGCATCCGCGAGGCGCTCTCGGTGCAGTACGCCCTCTCGGTGCGTGAGCCCAATATCCAGATCTACTCGGCGGACATCCGCGGCGACCGTTCCCTGACCCTGCGCCATGTGCAGGATCGGCGCCGGCCCCTGGCCAAGACGGTCTATCCGGTGATCCGCCACCTGCATCAGCTGTGGGGTTTCCCGGTGAAGCTGGAGTCGATGGAAGAGGGGGAGATCGTGCGTCGCTATCAATGGCCGCTGCCCGAGGAGGAGGGGCGCGATTGAGGGCGTCCTGCCTGTCAACGACAAGGGCCCGCGCCAATGGCGCGGGCCCTTGTCGTAAGCGTGGCGAGGTTCAGGGCTTGGCGGCCCAGGCCTGGCACCAGCCCTCCGGCTCGACGCTCTTGCCCGGGAAGAGCTGACAGGCCTCGTTGTCTTCCTGGAAGAACATGCAGTTGGCGCAATGCTCGCCCTCGGCATACTGCTCATGGTCGCTGGCCTCGTCGGCCACTTCCACATAGTTGAGGTTCTTGGCCTCGTCGCTGTCGGGGTCGACCCGCGGCAGGCTCTGGGCGAAGGCGCTCTGGGAAAGGATGCCGGCGCCCAGGGGCAGGGCGGCCAGGCCCAGCAGGCTGTGGCGCATAAAGTCGCGACGACTCTGATTAGCCATGGTGTCTCCTTACTGTCTTGCTGCTTTTTTAGGGGCTTGCCCGCAAGGCACGAGGCCGGAGGGGCAGGGTCACGGTCGTTGGGCGGGTGGTCCCGCTCTAGGTATGGCGAGTCGAGCTCGCTAGGCATTCCGACCCCGCGGAGGCGTCGGAGTTCTGATTATCCTAGTCGAAGCCTGGCCCGAGAGGCGAATGCCCGCGGCACCGCTGCGGCAATCGGCCGCGTTGGTGCTGGGGAGCACCGGGCGACGCTGATATACTGGCAGCGACGATTCACCATCATCCTGGGGCGAGGGAGAGAGGCAATGCAGAATGCGGTGATCCTGATCAATACCGACAAGGGCCAGGTCAAGGCGGTGGCCGAGCGCCTGGCCGACGTGGAAGGCATCAGTGAGGTCTACTCCACCTGTGGGCGCTACGACCTGGTGGCCATCGCCCGTACCCGGGACTTCGAGAGCCTGGCGGAGCTGGTGACCGAGCGACTCAATGCGGTGGAGGGCATCCGTGACACCGAGACCCTCAATGCCATGCAGGTCCACTCGCGACACGACCTGGAGACCATGTTCTCGGTGGGTTGGTGACGTCATCGACCCGAGGGTGAAGGCGCCGGCCGCCAGGGCCGGCGCCGTCGATTGATAGGGAAGGGCATGCGCAGAAGGATCTCTCGATGGCGGCGCGGCCTGCGCCAGGTGGGTGTGGGGCTGGTCTTTGTCGCCATCAGTAGCGGGCTCTGGTATGCCCAGGAGCAGGAGTATCGCGATCGGCTCAGCTGGATGGGGGTGCCCACCTGGGAGCGCCTGACGCCGACCAACCTGCACCGGGTACTGCGCAATGACGGCTTCCTGGTGGGGTGGTCGGACGTGCGGGTCAATCCGTTATGGGTCAGCTATACCCTGCAGGCGGTGGAGAGCCCCCGGGCGGCGCCGCGCCCCGACTTCCGGCGCGACTGGCGCGCCCTGTGGCCGATCGCGCCCGACAGCTACTTCGGCAGTGGCTATGATCGCGGCCACCTGGCTCCCAACTATGGCATCGCCGTGGTGCACGGCCGGGAGGCTCAGCGCGGGACCTTCCTGATGAGCAATATGTCGCCCCAGCGCCCCGATCTCAATCGGCGCCTCTGGCAGCGTCTGGAGGAGGTGGTGATCGATCACTTCGTGCCGCGCTTCGGGACGCTGCAGGTGATTACCGGGCCGGTCTTCCCCGAGCGCTTCATGGATAACGTCTTCAATCGGGTGGGGCTGGTGGAGGTGCCGGAGGCCTTCTACAAGATCATCGTGGTGCCCGGCGACGAGCCTCTGGCGCTGGCCTTTATCATGCCCCAGGAGGTGCGCGGCGATGAGCCCCTGGATCGCTATCTGGTCAGCATCAAGGAGGTGGAGGCGCGTACCGGCCTGAACTTCTTCCCCAAGCTGTCGGCGGCCAGGGCCGAGCGGCTGGAGGGGGCGGTGCGCTCCCGGGGCTGGGATCTGGAGTCGGTGGCGCGGCTGCCGGGGCGTTTCGACTGAGGGGATGGCCACGCCGGGGGATCGTCATGCCCGAATCGCGGGCATAAAAAAACACGCTCGATGGCGTGTGTGCGGGGCTTGCTATGGATGGTCTTGCGATAGATAACGATGGTGCCCAGAAGAGGACTTGAACCTCCACGTCCGTAAGGACACTAGCACCTGAAGCTAGCGCGTCTACCAATTCCGCCATCTGGGCAGCGGTCACTCTAACTGGGTCAACTCGGAGATATGATGCGGTGTGGTGCCCAGGAGAGGACTTGAACCTCCACGTCCGTAAGGACACTAGCACCTGAAGCTAGCGCGTCTACCAATTCCGCCACCTGGGCGCATCATACTGCTCATGTTCGCGGCTGGGCCGATGGTGCCCAGGAGAGGACTTGAACCTCCACGTCCGTAAGGACACTAGCACCTGAAGCTAGCGCGTCTACCAATTCCGCCACCTGGGCGAACATGAGTCATCGAGCTGATAAAGAGCGTGGGAACTTGCGGTCCCGAGATATCGCCATTACCTCGCGATATCGAAATGGTGCCCAGGAGAGGACTTGAACCTCCACGTCCGTAAGGACACTAGCACCTGAAGCTAGCGCGTCTACCAATTCCGCCACCTGGGCAAGTGGCGAGCATAATACCGATTCCGCTGGATTTTGCAAGCCCCGCCGGCGGCTTTATGAGTGCGAAATCGCGGCAATGGTTGGGTCGAGCGATACCTAAGGCTATACTGCGGCCATGAAACCGACCCTTCCCGCCTCACGCCCGTGCCTCTCGCCCATTTCTTGTTCAAGGACGCCACACGCATGACCCACTGGACGCTCAGCGACGACCCCCACGCGGAACGTGAAGCCCACAAGTACGACAAGCCTGCCCCCAGCCGCGAGTACCTGCTCGCCCGCCTGGAGGATTACGGCAAACCCATTACCTACGAAAACATGAGCCGCATGCTGGGCCTCGACGACGAGGACCTGATCGAGGCGGTGCGTCGCCGCCTGGCGGCCATGGAGCGCGACGGCCAGGTGCTGCGCAATCGCCGCAGTGCCTATGCGCTGATCGACAAGCTCGACCTGATCAAGGGCAAGGTGCTTGGCCATCGCGACGGCTTCGGCTTCGTGTTGCGCGATGACGGCAAGAAGCCCGACCTGGTGCTGCCGCCGCGGCAGATGCGCCGGGTCTTCCACGGCGACCATGTGCTGGTGCGCGTCAGCGGCCGCGACCGCCGGGGGCGCGACGAGGCCACCATCGCCGAGGTGATCGCCCGCAATACCCAGACCATCGTCGGCGTCTACCGGGCCAATACCCCGGAGTTCGGCGTGCTGATCCCGGAGAATGCCCGTATCACCCAGGAGGTGATCATTCCCCACAGCGCCTGCGGCGGCGCCCAGGACGGTCAGGTGGTCTCGGCACGCATCGTCAAGCAGCCGGAGACCCGGGTGCAGCCGGTGGGTGAGGTGATCGAGGTGCTCGGCGAGCGCATGGATCCCGGGATGGAGATCGATATCGCCATCCGCAGCTACGAGATTCCCGCCGACTTCCCGCCGGATGTCCACGACCAGATCAGCAGCATGTCCGCCGAGGTGGCCGAGGACGACAAGGCACACCGCATCGACCTGCGTGACCTGCCGCTGGTGACCATCGATGACGAGAGCGCCAAGGACTTCGATGACGCCGTCTGCGCCTGGAAGACCAAATCCGGCAGTTGGAAGCTCGTCGTGGCCATCGCCGATGTCTCCCACTATGTGCGTCCCGGCTCACCCCTGGACCAGGAGGCGATCACCCGCGGCAACTCGGTCTACTTCCCGGGGCAGGTGGTGCCCATGCTGCCGGAGCTGCTCTCCAACGGGCTCTGCTCGCTGAACCCGGACGTGGATCGCCTGGCCATGGTCTGCGAGATGAATATCTCCCAGAATGGTGCCATCAGTCGTTACCGCTTCTACGAAGCGGTGTTCCGCTCCAAGGCGCGCCTCACCTATAACAAGGTGGCGGCGATCCTCGATGAGGAGAGCGAGGAGGGCGATGCCCTGCGCCAGGAGTACGCGCCCCTGGTCAAGCCCCTCCAGGACCTGCATACCCTCTACAAGTTGCTGCGCGAGGCCCGGGTGGAGCGCGGCGCCATCGACTTCGAGACCACCGAGACCGCCATCCTCTTCAACGAGGAGCGCAAGATCGAGAAGATCGTGCCGCGCTCGCGCAACGATGCCCACAAGCTGATCGAGGAGTGCATGCTGGCCGCCAACGTGGCCACCGCCCGTTTCCTCGACAAGCACGACCTGCCGGCCCTCTACCGTATCCACGAGAAGCCCTCGCCGGAGCGCCTCGACAAGCTGCGGCTGTTCCTCAACGAGCTGGGGCTCTCCTTGGGTGGGGGAGACGACCCCAGCCCACAGGACTATCGCGATCTGGCCGAGGCCATCAAGGGGCGTCCGGATGCCGACGTCATCCAGACGGTGATGCTGCGCTCCATGAGCCGGGCGGTCTACTCGCCCCAGAACGATGGCCACTTCGGCCTGGCCTACCCGGCCTATGCTCACTTCACTTCGCCGATCCGCCGCTACCCGGACCTGCTCGTCCACCGTGCCATCCGTTCGGTGATCCGTGGCCCGCGCCAGACCGCCACGGTGCTGCGCGGCGAGGGCGCCAAGGTGGAGCCGCCCAGCAAGTGGGCCCCCTACACCTTCGAGCAGATGCTCGAGCTGGGCGAGCACTGCTCGATGACCGAGCGGCGTGCCGATGACGCCACCCGCGACGTGGAAGACTGGCTGAAGTGCGAGTTCATGTCCGACAAACTCGGCGAGGTCTTCGATGGCACCATCGCTTCGGTGACCCAGTTCGGTATCTTCGTGCGTCTCGACGAGGTCTATGTGGAGGGGCTGGTGCACGTCACCTCGCTGCCCTCCGACTACTACCACTACGAGGCCGAGAAGCACCGCCTCAAGGGCGAGCGCAGCGGCATGAGCTACCGCCTCGGCGATGGCGTCACCGTGCAGGTGGCCCGGGTCGACCTGGACGAGCGCAAGATCGACTTCGAACTGGCCGATGCCAAGCCGCGCCCCCAGCGCCAGCCGCGGCGTCGCAAGGAGGCCTCCGCGGCCTCTGCGCCCCGTGACGAGGCCAAGGCCAAGGAGAGTCCCAAGGGCAAGCGGCGCGGGCCGCGACGGAGTCGCCGCCGGTGAGTGACAAGCGGTTCAAGAAGGGCGGGCGTCGCCCCGGCCCGGCGACCCGCGCCCCCAGGGCCAAGGCCGCCGTGTCGGCCCCGTCCGGGCTCGATCTGGTGCATGGGGTGCATGCCGTCCAGGCCCTGCTGGGACGCGGCGAGGCGCCCCGGGAACTCTGGGTCCAGGAGGGCGACGCCGAGCGGCGCCTGGCCGAGACCCTCGAGCAGGCCCGTGCCCGGGGCGCCCGGGTGCTGACCCAGCCCCGGGAACTTCTCGACCAGTTGACCCAGGGTGCCGCCCATCAGGGCGTCCTCGCCTTCTGCCCGCCCCTGGCCTTCGCCAATGAGGAGTCCCTGTGGCTGCAGTTGGGCGCCTGGCCCCATGCGGCCCCGCCGCTGTTGCTGATCCTCGATGGCGTCACCGACGTGCATAACTTCGGCGCCTGTTTGCGCAGCGCCGACGCCGCCGGGGCGCATGGCGTCATCGTCGCCAAGGACAAGGCGGCGCCCCTCAATGCCACGGTGCGCAAGGTGGCCTGCGGCGCCGCCGAGAGCGTGCCGGTCTATCAGGTCACCAACCTGGCCCGCACCCTGGCCAAGCTCAAGGAACAGGGCGTATGGCTGTTCGGCACCGCCGGCGAGGCCGAGGCCAGCGTCTATGAGGGCGACTATCGTGGTCCCACGGCCCTGGTGATGGGCGCCGAGGGCAAGGGCATGCGGCGCCTGACCCGGGAGGCCTGCGACACCCTGGTCAAGTTGCCCATGGCGGGCAGCGTCTCCAGCCTCAATGTCTCGGTGGCCACCGGTATCTGCCTCTTCGAGGCGGTGCGCCAGCGAGCGAGCGGGGCGCCTACGGACGCTTAACGCTTTGCGGTCGCCGCTAACGACAACGCCTGCCGAATGGCAGGCGTTGTCGGTTCCGGGAGGCGGATCAGCCGTCGACCTCCGCGGTGGCCGGGCGCTTGCTGGGGGCATGCAGGAAGGCCTCTAGGGAGTCATCCATGGCATCCAGCCAGCGAGTATGGTGGGGCGGTGCCTGGGTGCCGGTCATCAGCGAGCGGTAGGACTTGTCGCGGAAGGTCATGATGCCCTCGTGCTTGTGCTTCTCCCACTCGAGGAAGGTCTGGTTGACCCCTTCGATATCGAAGCTCGGGTAATCGGTGGCCTCGATCAGGCTGGCCACGTAATCCCCCTGGAAGCGAATCATCGACTCGTCGCTGTCCAGCGCCTCCTCGCGTTCGCGCCAGGCCTGGCTGTCGGCGGCCATGGCGGCGCGGTCGGGCAGGGCGATGCGGCCGAGGATGATGTCACGCACATACCAGGCCTGGGCATCGAACATATTGAAGGTGTACCACTGGTCCTGCATGCCCAGATAGAAGAGCTGGGGGTTGGCTTCCCAGGCCACGCCGCGGTAGAGCCCCAGCGGCCAGAGGCGGTTATTGGTCTGCAGGCGCAGGGCGTCTGGCAGGAAGGGGAAGTGGTGCAGGTAGCCGGTACACAGGACGATCGCATCGACCTGCTTGCTGGTGCCGTCGGCGAAATAGGCGGTGTTGCCGTCGACCCGCTGCAGCAGTGGCTTCTCTTCCCAGTTCTCGGGCCAATCGAAGCCCATGGGGCGGGTGCGGTAGCAGGTGGTGATGCTGCGCACGCCATATTTGTAGCACTGCGAGCCGATATCCTCGGCGGAGTAGCTGCTGCCCACCAGCAGGAGGCTCTTGCCTTGGAATTCCAGGGCGTCGCGGAAGTCGTGGGCGTGCAGGATGCGCCCGTTGAAGGTCTCGAAGCCGTCGAATTGCGGCGTGTTGGGGGTGGAGAAGTGCCCCGAGGCCACCACCACGTGATCGAATACCTCGCTCTCGATCACATCCCGATCGTGATCATGCACGGTAACCAGGAAGGTGCCGTCCGTCTCCCGATACTCCACCTGGTGTACCGGGCAGTTGAAGCGGATATAGCGGCGTACGCCGGCCTTTTCGACGCGTCCCTTGATATAGTCCCAGAGCACGGCGCGGGGCGGATAGGAGGCGATCGGCTTGCCGAAGTGCTCCTCGAAGCTGTAATCGGCGAACTCCAGGCACTCCTTGGGACCATTCGACCACAGGTAGCGATACATGCTGCTGTGGACGGGTTCGCCATTCTCATCGAGGCCGCTGCGCCAGGTGTAGTTCCATTGGCCGCCCCAGTCGCCCTGCTTTTCGTAACAGACCAGTTCGACCGGTTCGGCACCATTCTCGACGGCGGACTGGAAGGCTCGCAGCTGTGCCAGGCCGCTGGGGCCGGCACCGATGATGGCAACGCGTTTACTCATGAAAGGCTCCGTAAGGAGTGCCCGGGGCGCTCGGCTCGTCGCGACGAACCAAGCGTGCCGGGCGCTCGGATGGCGAAAACATGGATACCCCCGGTTTGCCCTCGAGGCGGAGGGGCAAGCCGTCGGCGTGACGCCGGAGGCAGTCACCCAGAAGAGGGGTGGCCCGTCACCGTCGAGGCGAGGGCGGCGTGCGGCTTGCCACTGGGCCCGGTAAGTGAACCTGGGCCGAAGAAAATCCGGCATGGCGGCGTCGCCAGGGGCGATCGACCCGGTGTCGGGGCTCGCGAATCAGGCGTGGCGCGGTGCCATGGGAGGGAGGGATATCCATAACTGTGCGTTATCAAAATATGGATATTTTATTACAGTGTCAACTTTCAGGCGGTTTTTCGGGCCTCGTGGCCGGCAAGGCGACGGGCCTTGGCACCGGGGCGGGGCACGCCAGGTGGTCAGGAGACCGCGACAGGCCGCGGGGCTCAGGCCATGGTCGCGATGGTGCGCCGGAAACGCGCCAGGGAGAGGGTGAAGAGCACCGCGCCGATGGCGCCGATGGCGGCCAGTTGGGGCCAGACGGTGGTGATCCCGGCACCGCGATAGAGCACGCCCTGGGCGAGCATCACGAAGTGGGTGGTAGGGGCGGCCAGCATGATCTGCTGCACGAACTCCGGCATGCTCTCGCGCGGCGTCATGCCTCCGGACAGCAGCTGCAGTGGCAGCAGTACCATGATCATCAATAGGCCGAACTGCGGCATCGAGCGCGCGAGGGTGCCGAGGAAGATGCCCATCGAGGTCGTGGCGAACAGATGCAGGGCCGCGGCGACCAGGAACAGGAGGAGCGAGCCCTGGATTGGCACCGCGAGCAGCCCTTGCACCACCACGGTCAGCGCCAGGGCAGAGGCGCTTAATACCACCAGACCCATGGCCCAGACCTTGGAGAGCATGATCTCCAGGGGCGTGACTGGCATCACCAGCAGGTGCTCCACGGTGCCGTGTTCGCGCTCGCGGATCAGGGCCGCCCCGGTCAGCACGATGGAGAGCAGGGTGATGTTGTTGATGACCTGCATCACCGCGCTGAACCAGGCCTTGTCGAGCTGGGGATTGAAACGGGCGCGCAGTGCCAGGTCGACAGGGAGGCGGGAAACATCCCGATAGCGCTGCACGAAGGTGGTGGTCTCGTTTTGCACGATGGTCTGGATATAGCCGGTGCCCGTGAACGCCTGGGTCATGCGCGTGGCGTCGGCATTGAGCTGGATGACCGGGGTGCGGCCGGCCAGCACATCGCGCTGGAAGTTCGGAGGAATGTCGAGGGCGAAGGTGTCGAGTCCGGCATCCATCCGGGCATCCATCTCGGCGGTGCCGATAAACACCGGGGGGAGGAAGTAGGGCGGGTAGAAGGCATCGGCGATACGGGCCGACAGCGGCGAGCGGTCCTCGTCGATGATGGCGATGGCCGCGCGGTTGAGGCTCTCCGGCATGGCCGTGGCGGCGGTATAGATGGACAGGCTGAAGGCGTAGATGATCAGCACCAGCATGATCGGGTCGCGGATCAGGCTGCGCAGCTCCTTGGTGCCCAGGTGTAGCACGTTGGCGGTCCGCATGCTCAGCGCTCCTGTTTCTTCAGCAGCAGGGCCGCCAGGCCCAGCAATATCGGCAGGGTCACCAGCAGCCGCCCCAGGGCCGAGCCGAGGTCGGCCAGCTCCAGGCCCTTGGAGAAGGTGCCGCGGGTGATGGTCAGGTAGTGGGTCGTGGGGAAGAGTTCGCCGATCAGTCGTCCTCCCCCTTCCAGCGAGGTGACCGGATCGATCATCCCCGAGAAGCTGACGGCGGGGATCAGGGTCAGGATGGCGGTCCCGAAGATGGCGGCGATCTGGCTGCGCATGAAGGTGGAGATCAAGAGTCCCAGGGCGGTGGCCACGCCGACGTACAGCAGCGTGGCGATGAGCAGGGCGACCAGGCTGCCGGTGAAGGGCACCCGGAACAGGAACAGGGCCAGGCCCATCAGCAGCAGGAAGCTGAGCATGGAGAGCGCCACGTAGGGGAGCTGCTTGCCGATCAGGAACTCGAGGCGGGTGGTGGGGGTGACGTAGAAGTTGGTGATCGAGCCCATCTCCTTCTCGCGCACCACGCTCAGGGTGGCGAGCATGGCCGGAATCAGCATCAGCAACAGCGGAATCACCGCCGGGACCATGGCCACCAGGCTCTTGACGTCGGGATTGTAGCGGTAGCGCACCTCGAGACTCGCCGGCTGGACCAGCGCCCCGTCGAGCCCGGCCTCCCGGGCCTTGGTGTTCAGCCACTGGGCATGCATGCCCTGCACGTAGCCGCGGGCGGTCTCGGCGCGGGTGGGCATGGCGCCATCCAGCCAGGCGCCGATCTCGACGTTGCGCCCCCGGGCCAGGTCGCGGGCGAAGCCCGGTGGGATCTCGATGGCCAGGCTGAGTTCGCCGGCGAGCATCCGCTGATCGAGGTCGGCATGATCGGCCAGCGGCGGCTGCATGATGAAGTAGCGTGAGCCGCCGATGTTATCGGCGTAGTCGCGGCTCAGGGTGGTCTGGTCGCGGTCGAGCACCGAGAAACTGAGGTCTTCGACATCGAGGTTGATGCCGTAGCCGATCACGATCATCAGGATCAGGCTGCCGATCAGGGCCAGGGTCAGGCGCACCGGGTCGCGCCGCAGTTCGAGGGACTCCCGGCGGCTGTAGCTGAGCAGGCGCCGGGGGTCGAAGCCGAGCCGTGGCGGGGCGGGTGGCGTCGCCTCGCTGGCGGTGAGTGTCGCCGGTGCCGAAGGTCGCGGGGCGGCGGTCTCGGCGTCGGCGACGGCCTCTTCCAGGTAGGCGATAAAGGCGTCTTCTACGCTCTCCACGCCGCGCTGGCGGACGAGATCGGCGGGACGGTCGGTGACCAGCACCCGACCCGCATGCATCAGCGAGATGCGGTCGCAGCGTTCGGCCTCGTTCATGTAGTGGGTCGAGATGAAGATGGTCACCCCGTCGCGCCGCGAGAGTTCGACCAGCGTGCGCCAGAAGGCATCCCGGGCGATCGGGTCGACGCCGGAGGTCGGCTCGTCAAGGATCAGCATCTCGGGGCGGTGGATCATGGCCACGGCGAGCGACAGCCGCTGGCGATGGCCGAGGGGCAGGGCGGACGGCAGGGCGTCGAGGCTGGCCCGCAGGTCGAAGCGTGCGACCATCTCCTCGACCCGTGCGGCCACCTCATCCTGGGGCACCTGAAACAGCCTGGCGTGCAGCTCCAGGTTCTGGCGTACGGTAAGTTCCGAGTAGAGCGAGAAGGCCTGGGACATGTAGCCGACGCGGCGGCGCGTCTCCAGGTCGTCGGGGGCGACCGCCTGGCCGAACAGCGAGGCTTGACCTTCGCTGGCCGGCAGCAGGCCGGTGAGCATCTTCATGGTGGTCGTCTTGCCGCAGCCGTTGGAGCCGAGGAAGCCGAAGATCTCGCCCCGGGAGATCCGGAAGCTGACATGGTCCACTGCGGTGAAGTCGCCGAAGCGCTTGGTCAGGTCGTGGGCCTCGATGGCGATCTCGGCGTCGGCATCGGTCAGTGGGGCGATCGTCACCGGGTGGTACTCGCGCTGCCGCTCTTCCGGAAGCAGGGCGATAAAGGCGGCCTCCAGGCTGTCGCACCCAGTGGTGGCGAGCAGCTCGTCCGGGGTCCCGGTGGCGAGGATGCGTCCCGCGTCCATGGCTACCAGGCTGTCGAAGCGGGCGGCCTCCTCCATGTAGGCGCTGGCCACCAGGACGCTCATGCCCGTGCGCTCGACGCGGATGGCCTCGACCAGTTCCCAGAACTGCCGGCGGGAGAGCGGGTCGACGCCGGTGGTGGGCTCGTCGAGGATCAGCAGGTCCGGGTCGTGGATCAGCGAGCAACACAGGCCGAGTTTCTGCTTCATGCCCCCGGAGAGCTTGCCGGCGGGGCGGTCGAGGAAGCGCTCGAGTCCGGTGGCCTGGGTCAACTCGGTGATGCGGCGTTGCCGCTCATGGTGGCCGTGACCGAACAGGCGACCGAAGAAGTCGATATTCTCGTATACCGAGAGGGTGGGGTAGAGGTTCTTGCCCAGCCCCTGGGGCATGTAGGCGATGCGTGGGCAGATGGCCTGGCGGTGTCGCGCGCTGGCCATATCCCCGCCGAGGACCTCCACGCGGCCACTCTGTACGGCCCGGGCCCCCGCGATGAGGTCCAGCAGACTGGACTTGCCGACGCCGTCCGGGCCGACCAGGCCGCTCAGGCGACCCACGGGGAGGTCGAGATCGATGGCCGCGAGGGCCTGAGTGTGGCGGTAACGCAGGCCGACACCGCGCAAGCTGGCCACGACGCCGGGCTGGGGCGCCGCTGCTGTCGCCGCGTTCATTCGGGTAGCCTGAGCTGCAGGTGGTCGGGCCACTCGGCCTGAGGGTCGAGGCGCAGGTAGGCCATGCCCGGCAGGCCGGTCTTGATCTGGTGGAGGTACTGCTCCAGCAGCTCGGGATCGACGCTGGCGCGGACCCGGAACATCAGCTTCTGGCGCTCTTCGGCGGTTTCCACGGTGCGCGGTGTGAACTGGGCCACGTCGGCCACGAAGCTGACCCGGGCCGGGAACACGAACTGGGGGGCGGCGTCCAGGACGAGGCGCACCTCACTGCCGATCGCGGTACTCCCCGCCGCTTCGGTGGGTAGGAAGAAGGTCATGTAGACGTCGGTCAGGTCGATCATGTTGAGGACCGTGCCTCCCGCGGGCAGGACTTCGCCGGGCTGGGCGACCCGGTACTGAACCCGGCCGCTACGGGGCGAGGTGAGCAGGCTGTCGTCGATATCGGCCTGGATGCGCTCGATGGTAGCCTCGCTCGCCTCCACTGCGGCTCGGGCATCCACGACCAGTGCCCGGGCGTTGCCGAGGGCCGCTTCGGCGGCGGCGACCTGGGCGCGTGCCGCGGCCAGGGCGGCGCGCGCCCCTTCGTAGCTAGCCTGGTCGTCGTCGAGTGCCTGCCGCGACAGGGCATTCTGGGTGGCCAGGCGCTGGGAGCGAGTGAGGCGCGCCTGGGCGGCATTTGTCTCGGCCTGGCGTTGGGCGACCTGGGCGTCGGCCGCTTCCTTCTCCGCCTCGCGCTGGTGCACCAGGCTCTCGGCGGTCTCGATGCCGATCAACGCCCGCTGGCGCTGAGCCCGGGCCTCCCGATGCTGGGCGTTGAGCACGGCGGTATCCATCTGCGCCAAAGGCTGGTCGATCTCGATGAAATCGCCTTCGCGGGCGTGGATCTCGAGTATTCGGCCGCCCTTGAGGGTGGCGATGTCGATCTCGACGGCTTCCAGACGACCGTTGGCCTGGGTGAGGCCGGCGGGCAGGTCGGGGCCGAAGAACTGGCGTGAGGCGTAGAGGCCGACGGCGATGGCGATCGCCCCGGCGATGAGGAGAGCAGTTGTGCCACGGCGCATATCTCGAATCCCTGAGTGTCGGCCTTATCCCGAGGCCGGGCGCTGGCCGGGTGGCGAAGGTGTGCTGCGCGCACCGCACCAGTATAGGACATGTGCTGAATATACGCCGGTGCCGGCCAGGCGCTTTGGGGGCGTCATGATGTAGGTCAGCCGAACGCGCGCGTGGGGAGTCGGGGAAGTTGCAATGTGCCGGGCGGGTCTCTAGAATACTGGCGCCCGTGCGTCCTTCGCGCGGGCGTTAGTGTTTCCACTATCACCTCCTTGCTTCTTCGGGCCATCCGCCCAGGGAAGCTGTCAAACCGAAAGGAGCCACCATGCGTCATTACGAAATCGTCTTCATGGTCCACCCGGATCAGAGCGAGCAGGTGCCCGCCATGGTCGAGCGCTACACCAGCCTCGTCACCGAGAGCGGCGGCAGCGTGCATCGCCTGGAAGATTGGGGCCGTCGTCACCTGGCCTACCCGATCAACAAGATCCACAAGGCCCACTATGTGCTGATGAACGTCGAGTGCCGCGGCGAGACCCTCGAGGAAATCGAGAACATCTTCCGCTTCAACGACGCCATCATCCGCAGCCTGGTCGTGCGCTGCAAGGAAGCCATCACCGAAGCCTCACCGATGATGAAGCCGGCAGAAGAGAAGCGTCCGCGTCGCGAAGAAAAGCCGCGCAGCGCCGAAACCGCCGAAGCTAACTGATTCCGCACGCCCAGAGGAGATTTACAATGGCACGCTTTTTCCGTCGCCGTAAGTTCTGCCGTTTCACCGCCGAAGGCGTGAAGCAGATCGACTATAAAGACATCGATACGCTCAAGGCCTACGTCACCGAAACCGGCAAGATCGTGCCGAGCCGTATCACCGGCACCAAGGCCCGTTATCAGCGCCAGCTGGCCACCGCTATCAAGCGCGCCCGCTACCTGGCCCTGCTGCCCTACTCCGACAGCCACCAGTAATTCCGGCTTCGCGATGCTGCCCTTCGCCCGATGGCTGATGCGCGGAACGCCCCAGGCGGTGGCAGCGGCGGCAATTGCCGCCCTGGTGCCCTGGCTGTTCTGGCTGAGCGCCGCCATCGCCGCCCTGGTGACCCTGCGCCGTGGCATGTCGCCGGCCCTGCCGGTGATCCTCGCCGCCGCGCTGCCCGCCGGCTGGTGGTGGATGCAGGGGGACGTGATTCCCCTGGCCTGTGTGCTGCTGGCTACCCTGATGGCGGTGGTGCTGCGGTCGCGGGCGCGCTGGAGCGAGGCGCTGATCGTCGGGGTCCTGGCCTCGGCGGTGATGGTCCAGCTTGGCGTCTTCGTGCCCCCCGGGGGCGTGGGCCCGCTGCTGGAACAGCTGCGCCAGGGCTCGGCGGAGGTGGATGCCATGCTCCGCGAGCTGGCCAACCAGGGCATCGCCACCGAACAGCTGGCGACGCTACTGGTGGGGGGCGTGACCGGGGTGATGGTGAGCCTGGCCGCGGTGGGCTGCCTGGCCCTGGGGCGCGCCTGGCAGGCGGGGCTCTATAACCCCGGCGGCTTCCGCGAGGAGTTCCATGGCCTGCGCCTGGCGCCTCGCGAATTCGCCATCCTGCTGGTGCTGGGGATCGTTGGCCTGGTCCTGCTCCCCGGCCTGGCCATGCTCACCTGGGTGCCCCTGCTGGTCGCTGGCATCGCGCTGATTCACGGTATTATCGGTATCAAGGGGATGAACGGGCTCTGGTTGGTGGCCTTCTATGTACTGCTGATCGCCACCTGGCCCACGATTCTGATTGTGCTGCTGCTGGCCGTTATCGATAGTTTCGCGGATTTCCGCGAACGCCTGGCCCGCAGCGACTGACAAGAGGTTCACGAGATGGAAGTCATTCTGCTCGACAAGATTGGCAAGCTGGGTGGCCTGGGTGACCAGGTGACCGTCAAGGCCGGTTACGGCCGCAACTACCTGGTCCCGTACGGCCTGGCCGTGCCGGCCACCAAGGACAACGTGGCGGCCTTCGAGGCCCAGCGTGCCGAGCTCGAGGCCCAGGCCGGCGAGCGCAAGGCCGTGGCCGAGGCGCGTGCCGCCGAGCTGTCCGAGATCGAACTGTCCCTGGTCGCCAAGGCCGGTGACGAGGGCAAGTTGTTCGGTTCCATCGGTCCGCGCGACCTGGCCGAGGCCCTGAGCCAGGCCGGTCTCGACGTCGCCAAGAGCGAAGTGCGCATGCCGGAAGGCCCGATCCGTGCCACCGGCGAGTACGACATCGACCTGCAGCTGCATGCCGAAGTCGGCGCCACCGTGCGCATCGTGGTGGTCGCCGAGTAAGCGGCCCGCCACTCGCCCCGCCACTTCGGGTGGCGGGGCAGGAAAGGCCCCGGGGGTTCGTCCCCCGGGGCCTTTCGCGTCTCTGGCGATCCCTCGGCTCGCCCGAGCCACATCGGGCATGGGGCCCGGCGGTCGCTTGGGGTAGAATGCTCGGGCTCGCCCCCGAGCCGTATCGTTCCAGCCAAGGCCGTATCGCGTCATGAATGAATTCGCCGAGTCCGATCAGGAAACCGCCGCCCTCAAGGTGCCGCCCCACTCCCTGGAGGCGGAGCAATCGGTGCTGGGCGGCTTGATGCTCGACAACCAGGCCTGGGATACCGTCTCCGAGCGGCTCACCGCCAATGATTTCTATCGCTACGAGCATCGGCTGATCTTCAATGCCATGCAGACCCTGGCGGAGGGCGCCCACCCCCTGGACGTGGTGACCCTCTCCGAGGCCCTGGAGAACCGCGATCAACTGGAGACGGTGGGGGGGCTGGCCTATCTGGCGGAATTGGCCCGCAATACCCCCTCGGCCAGCAATATTCGCGCCTATGCGGAGATCGTTCGCGAGCGGGCCACCCTGCGCAAGCTGATCCAGGCCGCCAACCAGGTGGCCGAGAGCGCCTTCGCCCCCCAGGGGCGTCCCGCCGACGAGCTGGTCAACGAGGCGGAGCGACTGGTCTTCCAGATCAGCGAGGAGCGCCCCAAGTCCGGTGGCGCCATCGGCATGAGCGAGCTGCTGGCCAAGGCGGTGGACCGCATCGACGAGCTGTTCAACCTCAAGGGGCAGATGACCGGTCTCTCTACCGGCTTCCGCGACCTGGATGACATGACCTCGGGGCTGCAGCCTTCGGACCTGGTGATCATCGCGGGAAGGCCCTCGATGGGCAAGACGACCTTCGCCATGAACCTGGTGGAACATGCGGTGATCTCCGGCGACAAGCCGGTGATCGTCTTCTCCATGGAGATGCCGGCGGATGCCCTGATGCTGCGGATGCTGTCGTCCCTGGGGCGCATCGACCAGACCCGGGTGCGCACCGGCCAGCTGGAGGACGAGGATTGGCCGCGGCTCACCTCGGCGGTCAACCTGCTCAAGGACAAGCAGCTGTTCATCGACGATACCGCGGCCCTGTCGCCCAACGAGATGCGCTCGCGGACGCGGCGCATCGCCCGGGAGCACGGCAATATCGGCCTGATCATGATCGATTACCTGCAGCTGATGCAGATCCCCGGCTTCTCCGAGAACCGTACCGGCGAGATCTCCGAGATCTCCCGCTCCCTGAAGGGCATCGCCAAGGAGTTCGGTTGCCCGGTGATCGCCCTGTCGCAGCTCAACCGCTCCCTGGAGCAGCGCCCCAACAAGCGCCCGGTGATGTCGGACCTGCGTGAGTCCGGGGCCATCGAGCAGGATGCCGACGTCATCGCCTTCGTCTATCGTGACGAGGTGTACAACCCGGACAACCCCGACAACAAGGGGTTGGCGGAGCTGGTCATCGGCAAGCAGCGTAACGGGCCCATCGGCACCGTGCATATGGCCTTTATCGGCAAGTACACCCGCTTCGAGGACCTGGCTCCGGACAGCTACGGTCAACACATGAACGAGTGATAACGACTTGAGGCCTGGGCCCGGCCCCGTATAATCGCGACCCTCGATCATCGACAGGAGACAACCATGGCAGGCGGATTTCGACGCGGCGGCCGCAAGCGCACCCCCAAGCTGGAGGGCCGCGGCGAGCTGCAGTCCCTGGAGCGGGAGGGCCCCTTCAAGGAGTGGCTGGGCATGCCCGACCTCTACCGCTACCAGCTGGTGGTGGACGGCGAGACCTACAGCTACCAGACCGAAGACGCCGAGCTGCCGGTCACCGTGGGCGACCGGGTGGTGTTCCGCTACAAGGAGACCAAGGCCGGCAAGTGGGTGGATCGCAATTCCCTGGGCAAGGCCATCGACCCTTCCGAATATCAGTAACCGAGACCAAGGCCGGCAAGTGGGTGGATCGTAGCCCTCTCACTCGCTGGGCAAGGCCATCGATCCCTCGGAATATCAGTAACCGGCAATCGGCCGGGGAACCCTCCGGGCAAGGCAAAGGTCATACGACCACTACCTGAGTGTCATCTCGTTGTCATTTGATGCATTCAGTGTGCAGGGAAGAGTAACCTGCTTTGCTTTGGAGGGATTATGGATATTCATCATCTGCAGGCCTTCGTGGCCAGTCATGACAATTTCGAGATTCGCGTGATCACCCATGCCGGCAGCAGCTTCTGCCAGGTGGAGGTGGAAGACCTGGAGGGCAAGCGCGATCTCCTCACCCGGGCCGGCAAGCCGATGCTGTTCCGCGCCCTGGACGATGTCTACCTGGAGCTCAAGCGTGCCGGTATCCATCGCGCCTACCTGGTGCAGCATGCGCCCGAGGACGAGGTGGTCGGTCGCCAGGCCCACTATCACGATTCCCTGACCTCACGGATTCCCCTGGCCTTCTAACGAGGGCCCTTACGTCGCCGTCCCCCGGCGACGCCTCTCCCGCCTCTCCCCCTATCGGACGCCCGCGATCGCGAGGCGTTGTTATAGTTATACAAATAGTGTCAATAGTATAACTTTATTCCGCCTTATCGTGGTCCACTGATACAATGGGTCGGCGATTCAAAGACCTCGGCGCGTCGTCGTCAACGCTATCAGGAGCCCGTTATGTCCCCCCCCCGATTCGGCGTGATGCTGGTCAATCTGGGCACCCCGGATGCCCCCACCCCCCAGGCGGTGCGCCGCTACCTGGCGGAGTTTCTCGGCGATCGCCGGGTGGTGGATGCGCCGCGCTGGCTATGGTGGCCGATCCTCCATGGGGTCATCCTGCGGTTTCGTCCGCCCCGGGTCGCCAAGGCCTATGCCTCGGTGTGGACCGACGAGGGCTCGCCGCTGCTGGCCATCGGGCGGCGCCAGCAGCGGGCCCTGGGCGAGCGTCTCGAGGCGGAGCTGGGGGAGCCCATTCCGGTGGAACTGGCCATGACCTACGGCAACCCCTCGCTGGTGGAGGCGGGCCTCAGGCTGCGCCAGGCCGGTGCCGAGCGGATCCTGGTGCTACCCCTCTACCCGCAGTTCTCGCGCTCCACCACGGCGGCGGTCTTCGATGGCCTGGCGCGCTCCCTGGCCCGCTGCCCGCACCTGCCGGAGCTGCGCTTCGTTCGTGACTACCACGATCATCCGGCCTATATCGGCGCCCTGGCGGCGAGCATCCGCGAGCACTGGGCGGCCCATGACGGCGAGCGTGGCAAGCTGATGTTCTCCTACCACGGCATTCCCAAGCGCTATGCCGACCAGGGCGATCCCTACCCGCGTCACTGCCGGCGCACCAGCGAGCTGGTGGCCGAGGCCCTGGGGCTCGGGGAGGACGACTGGCAACTCTGCTATCAGTCACGCTTCGGCCGCGAGGAGTGGCTCAAGCCCTATACCGACGAGACCCTCAAGGCCTGGGGCGGCGACGGCGTCGAGCACGTGGATATCATCAGCCCGGCCTTCGCCGCCGACTGCCTGGAGACCCTGGAGGAACTGGAGGAGGAGAACCGCGAGAACTTTCTCGCCGCGGGGGGCAAGACCTATCGCTATATCCCGGCCCTCAACGACCGGGACGACCATATCGGCCTGTTCGCCGAACTGGTCAAGACCCATAGCCAGGGGTGGTGAGCCGGGCTATCGCCGCTGGAATGGCTGAGTGGCGCCGGGTACCCGTAGTAGTACCCGGCGCCATGCCCATTTGCGTCGCCTCTGCGACCTAGCCGTGGCCCCGGTCCGGGTGCGGCACCGGCTTCTCGCCGACCTCTTCCGGGCGCAGCTCCACCGGCTTGCCGCGGGTCTTGTCGGCGTGGCGCAGCTTCTGGTGCAGGCCGGTCTTGGCCAGCAGGTGGGCACTCACCGGGGCGGTGATAAACAGGAAGAGGGTGATCAGCATCTCCTGGATATCGGGCTTGCCCTCGGTGACCCAGAAATAGAGCATGGAGGCGATCAGCATGCAGCCGATCCCCAGGGTGGTGGCCTTGGTGGGGCCATGCAGGCGCATATAGAAGTCGCGCAGGTGGGCCATGCCCAGCGAGCCGATAAAGATAAAGGCGCCGCCGGCGATCAGCAGCAGCGAGATCACCCCTTCCAGTATCACGAAGATAGTCATAGCGTCCGTTCCTTCCGCCGCCTATTCGATAATATCGCCGCGCAGCAAGTACTTGCAGACCGCCACCGTGCTGATAAAGCCCAGCATGGCGATCAGCAGTGCCGCCTCGAAATAGGTCTTGGTATTGAGCCACAGCCCCAGCAGCACGATCAGGGCGATGGAGTTGACGTACATGGTATCCAGGGCCAGTAGCCGGTCCGGCATGTCTGGCCCCACGGTGAGGCGGTAGACGTTCAGCGCCAGTGCCGCGAGTACCAGGGCCAGGCTGATCCAAAGTGCCGTATCTAGCATTCGTAGATCTCCTTCAGGGGCCGCTCGTAGCGCTCGCGAATCTCCGCGATCAGCGCTTCCTCGTCCTCCACGTCCAGGGCATGGATCAGCAGGGTCTTGCCGTCCATGCGCAGGTTGGAAGAGACCGTCCCCGGGGTCAGGCTGATGGTATTGGCCAGCAGGGTGATGGTGAAGCGCTGCTCGAGCATCAGCGGATACTCGACGAAGGCCGGGCGCATGCGCCGCCAGGGGTTGATGATCAGCCAGGAGACCTGCAGGTTGGCGACGATGATGTCGCCGAGCACCCGCAGGGCGAAGCGCAGCAGCAGCCAGGGCTTCTGTATATGGGGCTGGGCGTCCCAGAAGCGCTGGGTGGCCAGCGGTATCAGGATCCCCAGGATGCTGCCGAGGAGGATATGGCCCAGGGCCAGGCTGCGCACCAGCAGCAGCCAGACCACCAGCAGCAGGATCGACATCAACGGGGTGGGGAGCCAGGAGCGGGGAGTGATCATGCCTCGCCTCCATCAGTGGTCTCGGGCAGCAGGGCGCGAATATGCAGGTTGGGGTGGGTGAGTTGCTCCGCCGTCGCCTGGGTATAGTCGCTGACCGGGCCGGCCAGCAACATCAGCAGCGGCGAGGCGGCCAGCAGCCAGGCCACGCCGAACAGCTGACGCTTGGCCAGGGGCTGTTCTATGGGGTCGCCCGCGTGGCTGCGCCAGAAGAAGGTCGAGCCGGCCCGGGAGAGGGCCACCATGCTGCCCAGCCCGGCCAGCAGCAGCAGCGGCCACAGCCAGGGCTGCTGCTCGGCGTTGGCCGCGTTCATCAGCAGCGCCTTGCCGATGGCCCCGGACAGCGGCGGCAGGCCGGCCACCGCCGCGGCGCCCACCAGGAAGAGCACGCCCAGCAGGGAGGCATTGTGCAGCGGCCGCCCCTTGACGATGCGGGTCCCCGCCTTGCCGCGCTGCTTGCCGATCAGCTCGGCGAGCAGGAAGAGGCCCCCGGTGACCAGGGTGGTATGGGGCAGGTAGAAGAGCAGGGCGGCGGTGGCCGCCTCGCTGCGCATGCCGATGCCGGCCAGCAGGGTGCCCACCGAGATCAGCACCAGATAGGCCACCAGCAGGCGCAGGTCGCGGGCGGAGAGCACGCCCAGGGTGGCCATCACCAGGGTGCCCAGCGCCAGCCACCACACCCAGGGCTGGTCGAGGGCCGCCAGGGCCCCGGCCTGGTCGCCGAAGACCAGATGATAGACCCGCAGGATGGCATACACGCCGACCTTGGTCATGATGGCGAAGAGCGCCGCCACCGGCGCCGGTGCCGAGGCATAGGCCCTGGGCAGCCAGAAGTAGAGGGGCAGGATGGCCGCCTTGAGGCCGAACACCACCAGCAGCATCAGGCCGCCGGCGCTGACCAGGCCGGCCCGCTCGGCGGGCAGGGTGGCCAGGCGCTGGGCCATGTCGGCCATGTTGAGGGTGCCGGTGGCGCCGTAGAGGACCCCCACGGCGATCAGGAACAGCGCCGAGCCGGCCAGGTTGAGCACCACATAGTGCAGCCCGGCCTGGATGCGCGCCTTGCCGCCGCCATGCATCAGCAGCGCATAGGAGGCCAGCAGCAGTACCTCGAAGAAGACGAAGAGGTTGAACAGGTCGCCGGTGAGGAAGGCGCCGTTGATGCCCATCAGCTGCCACTGGAAGAGGCCGTGGAAGTTGCTGCCCTGCTCGTCATCGCCGCCGCAGGCGAAGACCACGCAGCCCAGCGCCAGCAGCGAGGTGAGCAGCACCATCAGCGCCGAGAGGCGGTCGAGCACCATGACGATGCCGAAGGGCGGGCGCCAGTCGCCGAGGGCGTAATAGGTCACCTCGCCGCCGGCCGCCTGGGCCACCAGGGCGATGCTCACCGCCACCAGCAGGGCGGTGGCGGTGACGCCGATGATCCGCTTGGGGCGGGTGGCGCCGCCGCGGCTGCGCAGCAGGATGGCCCCGGCCACCAGGGGCAGCACGATGGGCAGGATGATCAGGTGCTGGATCATGACGAACGATCCTCCCGGTTGTCCTCGCCGTCCACATGGTCGTTGCCCAGGTCACCCCGGGCGCGCATGGCCAGGATCACCGCGAAGGCGGTCATGGCGAAGCCGATGACGATGGCGGTCAGCACCAGGGCCTGGGGCAGGGGATCGGCATAGTCGCTGGGGCCATCGACGATCACCGCGCCATCGGTGGTCAGGCCGCCCATGGAGAACAGGAAGAGGTTGACCGCATAGGAGAGCAGGGTCAGGCCCACCACCACCGGGAAGGTGCGTCCGCGCAGGGTCAGGAACAGGCCGCAGGCGCTGAGCACGCCGGTGGTCACGGCATAGAGGCTTTCCATCAGTGCTTCTCCTCCTTGCTGGGGCGGTGGGGCGTGGTCAGCTTGCCCAGGTTGGCGAGGATCATCAGGGTCGCCCCCACCACCGCCAGATAGACCCCCAGGTCGAAGAGCATGGCGGTGGCCAGCTCGATATCGCCGATGGCGGGGATATGGAAGTGACCGAAGGCCGAGGTCAGGAAGGGCCGACCGAACAGCCAACTGCCCAGGCCGGTGAGGGTGGCGATGGCCACCCCGGCGATGGCCACCGGCTGATACTGGAAGTCGAGGCGTACCTGGGTCCACTCCACGCCGCGGGCCATATACACCAGGATCAGCGCCACGGCGGTGATCAGGCCGGCGATAAAGCCGCCGCCGGGCAGGTTATGGCCGCGCAGGAAGATAAAGGCCGAGACCAGCAGCGCCAGGGGCAGCAGCGCCTGGGAAACGCTGGTCAGGATCAGCGGATAGCGGTCCGGCGACCAGACGCGCCCCTCGCCGTCGCTGTGGGGCATGAACAGGCGCAGGCGATTGAGCAGCTTGAAGATCGCCAGGCCGGCCAGGGCCAGCACGGTGATCTCGCCCAGGGTATCGAAGCCGCGGAAGTCGACCAGGATGACGTTGACCACGTTGTGGCCGCCGCCGCCGGGCACGCTGTTGGCGATAAAGAAGTCCGAGATGCCGTGGTTATCGCGGGTCAGCACCGCATAGTTGAGGCTGGCCACCACCATGCCCAGGGACGCGGCCAGGCCCAGGTCGCGGATATTGCGTCCCGCCGAGGACTCACGGGGGGTCTTCTGGGGCAGGAAGAACAGCGCCAGCATCAGCAGGATCATGGTCACCACCTCCACCGAGAGCTGGGTCAGCGCCAGGTCGGGGGCGGAGAAGCGGGCGAAGGTCAGCGACACCACCAGGCCCACCACCGAGAGCATCAGCAGCGAGATCAGGCGGTAGCGGTGGGTGGCCACGGTACCGAGTGCGCCGAAGATCAGCAGCGCCGCGCCCAGCAGCAGGATGCCGTCGGCCTCCTGGGTGGGGCGGGCGCCGGCCAGGCTCGGCAGCTGCAACAGGCCGACGGCCCCCAGCAGCAGCGCCGCGCCCAGCAGCCAGCTCATATAGCGCTGCAGGGAACCGTTCTCCAGGCGGGTGGTAAGGCGCTGGCTGGTCGCTGCCAGTCGCTGCACGGCGGCCTCGAAGATCAGCCGCGCATCCATGGGGGCGAACTGGCGGCCGAACTGCCGCAGGTGGTCATGCAGGGCATAGAGCAGCACCCCGGCGATCAGCGCGATCGCGCTCATCAGCAGCGGCAGGTTGAGGCCGTGCCAGATGGCCAGATGGAACTCCAGGGGCGCCAGCAGTACGGCTTCGACGGCCAGGCCCAGGGGCACCTCGGCGATCACCGGCAGCAGGCCCACCAGGATACACAGGGCCGCCAGCAGTTCCACCGGGGCGCGCATCAGCCGCGGCGGCTCGTGGGGCGACCTGGGGGTCTCCTTGCGCGCCGGCTTGAAGAAGACCGCATGCACCAGGCGCAGGGAGTAGGCCACCGAGAGGATACCGCCCAGGGTGGCGAGCACCGGCAGCAGCCAGCTCAGGCCCCCCAGCAGCGGCGAGGCGGCGGCCTCGGCGAAGAACATCTCCTTGGAGAGGAAGCCATTGAACAGCGGCACCCCGGCCATGGCCGCGGCGGTGATGCTGGTCAGCAGGGCGGTGATCGGCATGGCCCGACGCAGCCCGCCGAGGCGACCCAGCTCGCGGACGCCGGTCTCGTGATCGATGATACCGGCGCTCATGAACAGCGCCGCCTTGAAGGTGGCGTGGTTGAGGATATGGAAGAGGGCGGCGAGGATCGCCAGCGGGCTGCCGATGCCCAGCAGCACCGTGATCAGGCCTAGGTGACTCACCGTGGAGAAGGCCAGGATCGCCTTGAGGTCGGTCTTGAGCAGGGCGAACCAGGCGCCGTAGAGCAGGGTGGCCATGCCGGTCAGGGTGACGATCAGTTCCCAGGCCTCGCTGCCGGCGATGGCCGGATGCAGGCGCGCCATCAGGAAGATCCCCGCCTTGACCATGGTCGCCGAGTGCAGGTAGGCGGAGACCGGCGTGGGCGCCGCCATGGCGTGGGGCAGCCAGAAGTGGAAGGGGAACTGCGCCGACTTGGTGAAGGCCCCCAGCAGTACCAGCACCAGCATGATCGGATAGCGCGGGTCGGCGAGGATCGCCTCGCGGCTCTCCAGCACCACGCCCAGGTCGAAGCTGCCCGCCATGTCACCCAGCAGCAGCAGGCCCGCCAGTAGGGCCAGGCCGCCGGCGCCGGTCACGGTCAAGGCCATGCGCGCGCCCTTGCGGGCGTCGGTCCAGTGGGACCAGAAGCCGATCAGCAGGAAGGACGACAGGCTGGTCAGCTCCCAGAACAGCCACAGCAGCAGCAGGTTGTCCGCCATGACGATGCCGACCATGGAGAGCATGAAGAGCATCAGGAAGCTGTAGAAACGCGCGAAGGGCTCGTGGGCCTCGAGGTAGTAATGGGCGTAGAGCAGGATCAGCAGGCCGATGCCCAGGATCAGACTCGCGAAGAGCAGTGACAGGCCATCGAGGCGGAAGGCCAGGTCGAGGCCCAGTTGCGGCACCCAGGCCAACTGGAAGCGCGGCAGGTCGCCGGCCAGCAGCGTCGGCACCTGGGAAAGGACCAGCAGCAGGGCGAGGGCGGCCGGGGCCGCCGTGGCCAGACTGCAGAAGCGTCGCCCGCGCTGCCGGGTCAGCAGCGGGACCACGACGCCGAGCAGGGCCAGCAAGGGAATCCATGGCAAGATCATCGTTCGGTCGTCCTGGGTGGCTCCGAAAACGTGGGTTTGATACCGGTTATTGCGCCCCGAGGCAAGGGCCTTGGCACGCGCCTTGCTGGCGTCGAGGCCGCACTACTGTACAGTAAAGGGCGCGGGTCGCCGAGCCCTCGGCTTGCTCGGCAGCCCCTTGAATCGCTAGAGTTTACCTCACCGTTTCGCTGGCGCTTGGCCGTCGGCGACTCGCCGAATCGACCCCGTCGCAGGCGGTAGGCCGTGCCCACATGGCCCGCCAACGGGCAGACAGAGGAGCGTCGTTATCGTGCAACTCGCCGTGCTGGGGGGCTTCGTATTGGCGGCCTTCGCGCCGTTATTGCATCGCTGGTTCGGCGAGCGAACCGGCTGGGTCCTGGCCCTGCTGCCCGGGGCCCTGCTGCTCTGGCTGCTGGGGCAGCTGCCGGCGGTGGTGGCCGGCGAGACCCTGGTCTTCGAGCAGGCCTGGGTGCCCGGCCTGGAGATCACCCTGACCTTCCTGCTCGATGGGCTGTCGCTGCTCTTCGCGCTGCTGATCAGCGGCATCGGCGTGCTGGTGCTGATCTATGCCAGCGGCTACCTCAAGGGGCACCCCGATCTGGTGCGCTTCCACGTGGTGATCCTGGCCTTCATGATGTCGATGCTGGGCCTGGTGCTGGCCGACAACCTGGTCAGCCTGTTCGTCTTCTGGGAACTGACCAGCATCACCTCCTACCTGCTGATCGGCTTCAATCACACCGACCTCGAAGCGCGCAAGTCGGCCCTGCAGGGGCTCTTCGTCACCGTGGGGGGCGGCCTGGCGCTGCTGGCCGGCCTCATCCTGCTGGCCCTGGCCGGCGACAGCTGGTCGCTGCAGGACCTCAACGATCGCGGCGAGCTGCTCCGCGGGCATGATCTCTACCTGCCCATCCTGCTCTGCCTGCTGGCCGGCGCCTTCACCAAGTCGGCGCAGTTCCCCTTCCACTTCTGGCTGCCCAATGCCATGGCGGCGCCCACCCCGGTCTCCGCCTACCTGCACTCGGCGACTATGGTCAAGGCGGGGGTCTACCTGCTGGCGCGGCTCTCGCCGGCCCTCGGCGGCACCCCCGCCTGGGAGGCCTGGCTGTGCCTGATCGGTGCCCTGACCATGCTCACCGGCGCCTTCCTGGCCCTGCGCCACACCAATATCAAGAAGCTGCTGGCCTACTCCACGGTGATGGCGCTGGGCACCCTGACCCTGCTGCTGGGCATCGGCAGCGAGGAGGCCATGGTGGCCTTCGCCACCTTCCTGCTGGCCCACTCCCTCTACAAGGGGGCGCTGTTCATGGTCGCCGGCATCCTCGATCACGAGACCGGCACCAAGGATATCGCCCTGATGGGCGGGCTGCGCCGGGTGATGCCGGTCACCGCCCTGTGCGCCGCCGTTGCGGCCCTCTCCCTGGGCGGGGTGATCCCGCTGTTCGGCTTCGTCGCCAAGGAACTGCTGTTCGCCGCCGCCTGGGAGGGCGGCTGGCGCGGCGTGCTGCTGCCGGCGACCCTGATCGCCGCCATCCTGACCCTGGCGGCGGCGGCCATCGTCGGCATTCGCCCCTTCTATCGGGCCCGCCGCGAGCTGCCCCGCTCGCCCCAGGAAGGGCCCGGGAGCATGCTGCTGGGCCCCCTGATGCTGGCCGGTCTGTCGCTGTTGCTGGGGCTCTGGCCCGGCGCCGCCGAGGCCCTGGTGGCGGCCACCGCCACCAGCCTGCGCGGCGAGACGGTGACGGCCTCCCTCACCCTCTGGCATGGCATCAATGGGCCCCTGCTGCTGTCGCTGGTCAGCCTGGCCCTGGGCCTGCTGCTGTTCCGCCACTGGGACGGCTGGCGTGCCGCCCTGCGTCCCCTGGAGCCGCTGATCGAGCGGGGTCCCGAGGCGGCTTACTTCCGCCTGATGAACGCCCTCGTCGAGGTCGCCGAGTGGCAGACGCGGCTGCTGCAGAACGGCTATATGCGCAACTACCTGGTGATGATGCTGCTGGTGCTGGTGGGCCTGACCGGGGTGACCCTCTTCGTGCGCCACGAACCGCGGCTGGCCTTCGCCCTGGACGTGCAGTTGCACGAGGCGCTGGTGGTCGGCCTGATGGTGGCCGGGGCGGTGATGGCCTGCGTGCTGCGGGCGCGACTGGCGGCGGTGGCCTCGGTGGGGGTGATGGGCTTCTGCATCGCCCTGACCTTCGTGATGTTCAGCGCCCCGGACCTGGGCATCACCCAACTGCTGGTCGAGACCCTCACCGTGATCCTGCTGATCCTGGTGCTGTTTCGCCTGCCGCGTTTCGCGCGCCTCTCCTCGCCCCTGGAGCGGGTCCGCGACCTGGTGGTCGCCGCCGCCACCGGGGGCCTGATCACCCTGCTGATCCTGCAGGTGGTGAGCGTCGACCCCTTCCCCAGCATTTCCGACTATATGGTGGCCAACAGCCAGCCGCTGGGGCATGGCCACAATATCGTCAATGTGATCCTGGTGGACTTCCGCGCCCTGGATACCCTGGGCGAGATGTTCGTGCTGGCCCTGGCCGCCATCGGCGTCTTCGCCATGCTGCGCTTCCATGCCGGGGAATACGAGGAGCGCGACCGCCAGGCGCGGGGGGAGGTCGTGGATGATTAGATCGGGCACCCTGATCCTGCACGTGGCGGCACGCCTGCTGATGCCGCTGCAGCTGCTGTTTTCGGTCTTCCTGCTGCTGCGCGGCCACGACGAGCCGGGGGGCGGCTTTATCGCCGGCCTGGTGGCCTCGGGGGCCTTCGCCCTCTACCTCTTCGCCTTCGGCCCCCGGGCCACCCGGCAGATGCTGCGGGTGGCGCCCCAGGACCTGATCGGCCTGGGGCTCTGCCTGGGGGTGATCTCGGCGCTGCCGGCCTGGTGGCAGGGGCAGCCCTTCCTGACCGCCCAGTGGTGGACGATCCCCTGGATCGACTTCAAGTTCTCCACCCCGCTGATCTTCGATATCGGCGTCTACCTGGTGGTACTGGGCTCGGTGTTGATCGCCGTGCTGGCGCTGATGGAAGGCGATAGCGAGGAGGCGAGTCATGACTGAGCGACGCGCGATGACGGGAGGTGTGCCATGGAACCCCTGATGGCCCTGGCGATCGGCATCCTCTATGCCACCGCCATCTACATGATGCTGCGGCGTTCCATCGTCAAGCTGGTGATCGGCCTGATGCTGCTCTCCAACGCCGCCAACCTGCTGATCTTCGCCTCCGCCGGCATGCGTCGCGGGGCCCCGCCGCTGGTGCCGGAGGGCGCCACGGCACCGCTGGGGGCGGTGGCCGACCCCTTGCCCCAGGCGCTGGTGCTGACCGCCATCGTGATCGCCTTCGGCGTGCTCTCCTTCGCCGTGGTACTGATTCGCCGGGCCTACGAGATCGTCAAGGCCGATGACCTGGACCAGATGAAGGATACCGATACGTGAATCCCGAGGTGGCACTGCCGATCCTGATTCCGCTCTTCTCCGGGGCCCTGTCGCTGCTGTTCTGGCGGCTGCGCAGCATGCAGCGCCTGGTGGCGGTGGCCGGCACCGCCGCGCTGCTGATCACCAGCCTGTGGCTGCTGGCCTCGGTGAGCCGCGACGGCATCCAGGTCATGCACATGGGCAACTGGCCGGCGCCCTTCGGCATCAGCCTGGTGGCCGACCTGCTGGGCGCCATCATGGTGGTGCTCACCGGCATCATCGGCTTCGCCGTGGCGCTCTTCTCGCTGGCCACCGTCGGTCGTGGCCACGAGGCCTTCGGCTACTTCCCGCTGATGCATCTGCTGCTGGCCGGGGTGGCGGGGGCCTTCCTCACCGGCGATATCTTCAACCTCTATGTGTGGTTCGAGGTGATGCTGGTGGCCTCCTTCGCGCTGCTGATCCTGGGCAGCGAGAAGGCGCAGATGGAGGGCGCCATCAAGTACGTGGCCCTGAACCTGCTCTCCTCGGTGATCTTCCTCAGCGCCGTGGGGCTGCTCTATGGCCTGGTGGGCACCCTCAACATGGCCGATATCGCCCAGCGCCTGGGACAGCTGGAGGAGGGCGGGCTGGTGGACGTGCTGGCGATGATGTTCATGGTCGCCTTCGGCATCAAGGCCGCCGCCTTCCCGCTGTTCTTCTGGCTGCCCGCCTCCTACCACACGCCGCCGGTGGCGGTCTCGGCGCTGTTCGCCGGCCTGCTGACCAAGGTGGGGGTCTATGCGCTCTACCGGGTCTTTACCCTGATCTTCAACCAGAGCCCCGACTACACCCACGAGATCCTGCTCTGGGGGGCCGGCCTGACCATGCTCACCGGGGTGCTGGGGGCGGCGGCCCAGTTCGAGTTCCGGCGCATCCTGTCGTTCCATATCGTCAGCCAGATCGGCTACATGATCCTGGGGCTGGCGCTGTTCACGCCGCTGGCCCTGGTGGGCGGGGTCTTCTACATCATGCACCACATCATCGTGAAGACGAATCTGTTCCTGGTCAGCGGCTTCGTTCATCGCCTCAAGGGCAGTTACCAGCTCAAGAAGCTGGGCGGCCTCTACAAGAGCCACCCCTGGCTTGCGGTGCTGTTCCTGATCCCGGCCCTCTCCCTGGCCGGGCTGCCGCCCTTGTCGGGCTTCTTCGCCAAGTTCGTGGTGATCCGCGCCGGCCTCGAGGCCGAGGCCTATGGGGTCACCTTCGTGGCGCTGCTGGTGGGCCTGCTGACTCTCTACTCGATGGTCAAGATCTGGGCCGAGGTGTTTTGGAAGGCCACCCCGGAGGGCGCCGAGCCCGCCCCGGCGGCCCCCTCCCAGCGGGAGCAGTGGCTGCTCTACCTGCCCATCGTCGGCCTGGCGCTGTGCACCCTGGCCATCGGCCTCTACGGGGCGCCCATCTACGCCCTGGCCGAGGCCTCGGCGGCGCAACTGATGGATCCCGGCCGCTATATCGAGGCGGTGCTGGGCACGGAGGTGACGCCATGATCGGCGCGGCCTGGAACCTGCTGCTGACCCTGGCCTGGGTGGTGCTGACCGGCGACTTCTCCGGCCTCAACCTGCTCGCCGGCCTGGTGTTCGGCTACCTGGCCCTGGCGCTGATCCAGTCCCAGGTCCCGGGGCTGGCGGGCTATGCCCAGCGGGTGCCGCGCTTGCTGCTCTTCGTGGGCTTCTTTATCAAGGAGCTGGTCAAGGCCAACCTGCGCGTCGCCTTCGATATCGTCACCCCGCCCTGGCACATGCGCCCCGGGGTGATCGCCATGCCGCTCACCGCCAGGACCGACTTCGAGATCACCTTCGTCGCCAACCTGATCTCCCTGACCCCGGGCACCCTCAGCCTGGATGTCTCCGACGATCGCAAGGTGCTGTATATCCACGCCATGTTCCTCGATGACGAGGCGGCACTGCGCGATGGGCTCGCCGAGATGGAGCGGCGCGCCCTGGCCCTGTTTCGCTGATAAGGAGTCGCCATGGATGTCGTAATCAAGCTCACCCTGGCGCTGATGGGCCTGTCGCTGTGCCTGGCCTTCGTGCGCCTGATCAAGGGCCCCAGCCTGCCCGACCGGGTGGTGGCCCTGGAGCTCTTCTCGACCCTGATCGTCGGCATCATCGGGGTCATCAGCATCCAGACCGACGTGGCCAGCTTCCTCGACGTGACCATCGTCATGGCACTGATGGCCTTCCTGGCCGCCATCGGCTTCGCGCGTTTCCTGGAACGCGGAGGGCCCCGTGATGATTGAGGTGATCAAGGGAACCCTGCTGCTCAGCGGCGCCGTCTTCATGCTGCTGGCGGCGGTGGGGGTGCTGCGCCTGCCGGACCTGCTGACCCGCATGCACGCCACCACCAAGGCCGCCGCCCTGGGGGTGAGCCTGGTGATGCTGGCGGTGGCCCTGCACTTCGCCGAGGTGGCGGTGGTGGCCCGGGCCTTCGGGGTGATCGTCTTTATCCTGATGACCGCCCCGGTGGCCGCCCATGTGATCGGCCGCGCCGGCTACTTCGTCGGCTCCCGGCTGTGGAGCGGCACCGTCAAGGACGAGCTTCGCCCCAACTATGACCCCCTGACCCATGAGCTGAAGAGCGGCCTGGAGACCGAGGCCAATGCCCGGCACCTGCCCAGGGACGGCGATCCGCCGTAGTGTCCCGAGCGGCCGCGATCCCGGTGCAGTTCGCTCCCGCTCCGACGCCGCGAGGCCGGTGGGGTGCGTCGGCCCCGCAGGGAGGATCGTCCGGGCTGGTCGTCGGCTCGCTTCTGCGCGATCATCGGGGGCTCATTGCCAAGGAAAGCAGGAATTCGAGATGCCCAGGCCCCTGATGCTCCCCCTTCTTCTCGCCCTGGCCGGCTGCCAGAGTACGCCGCCCCCGGCCCAGGCCGATGCGGGCCAAGAGGCCAGCGTCGCGGCCACCTCCAGCGAGGCCGCCGTCGAGGTCGTGCAGCCCGCCGATTTCTCCACCTGGCTGGCCCAGTTCCGTCGCCAGGCCCGCGCCGAGGGGATCGGCGAGGCGACCCTGGCCCGGGCCCTGGATGGGCTGCGTTATCGCCCCCGGGTGATCGAGCTGGATCGTCACCAGCCGGAGTTCGTGCGCCCCCTCTGGGAATACCTGGACAGCGCCGTCTCCGCCCAGCGGGTCAATCAGGGACGCGCCAAGCTGGCCGATCACCGCGACGCCGCCGAGGCCGCGGCCCGGCGCTATGGGGTGCCCGCCGAGATCCTGGTGGCCATCTGGGGCATCGAGAGCAACTACGGTGGCAACTTCGGCGACTTCTCCACCCTGGAGGCCCTGGCCACCCTGGCCTATGATGGCCGCCGCCGCGACTTCGCCCGGGGCGAGCTGCTGGCGGCGCTGCGGATCATCGAGGCCGGCGATATCGCCCCGCAGCGAATGATCGGCTCCTGGGCCGGTGCCATGGGGCATACCCAGTTTATTCCCTCCAGCTTCGAGGCCTATGCGGTGGACGGTGACGGCGATGGACGCCGGGATATCTGGGGCAGCGTCCCCGATGTGCTGGCCTCCACCGCCAACTACCTGGCCGAGGCGGGCTGGCGCCGGGGCGAGCCCTGGGGCGTGGAGGTGCGCCTCCCGGCGGATTTCGACTATGCCCAGGCGGAGCTCTCCACCCGCTTGAGCGCCCGGGAATGGGCCGAGCGGGGCGTGCGCTCGCTGAGCGGCACACCGCTGCCCGACTTCGACACCGCCTCGGTGCTGGTGCCCGCCGGCGCCAATGGCCCGGCCTTCCTGGTGGGCCCCAACTATCGCGCCATCCTGCGCTACAACAACGCCACCAGCTACGCCCTGGCGGTGGGCACCCTGGCCGAGCGCATCGCCGGCCGCGATGGGGTGATGGCCGGCTGGCCCCGGGGCGAGCAGCCGCTGTCCCGCGGTCAGGTGCACGAGCTCCAGGAGCGCCTCAATGCCCACGGCTTCGCGACCGGGACCCCCGACGGCATCCTCGGTCCCAACACCCGGCGCGGGTTGCGCGCCTTCCAGCGCAGCATCGGCGAGGCGGCGGATGGTTTCGCCACCCTGCGGCTGCTGGACGCCCTGCGCTAGGGAGGTTGCTATGGCTTGGATGAATCGCTGGTGGGGAGTCGTGGCGCTGCTGCTGGCGGCGCCGCTGGCCGCCGATGAGCGGCCCGTCTTCGGCTGGGTGGAGAAGGCGACCCTGGAACCCTGGGACATCGAGGTCAAGGCCAAGCTGGACAGCGGCGCCCTGACCTCCTCCCTGGATGCCCGGGAGATCGAAACCTTCACCCGGGACGGCGAGCGCTGGGTGCGCTTTCGCCTCGACCTGGAAGACGAGGCCAGCGGTGAAATGGTCAGCGAGTATCTGGAGCTGCCCCGCTACCGCCGGGTACGCCTGCGCGGCGCCGGCGGCGAGGACTCGCGGCCGGTGGTGCTGCTGGACATCTGCCTCGGCGGCACCATCTACGAGGAGCAGTTCAGCCTGCGTGACCGGGGCGATATGCTCTACCCGCTGCTGCTGGGACGGCGCACCATCGGCCACCTGGGGCTGCTCGACGTCACCGAGACCTTCCTCACCGACCCCGAGTGCGATGCGGATTCGCCGCGGGTGCCCCATGACCCCGGCGAGGATGAGCGTTTCGGCGACGGCTGAGTCAGCCCAGCCGGGCCAGCAGCGCCACCACCGCGGTCTCGACCCGCAGGATGCGCTCGCCCAGGTGGATGCCCTCGCAGCCGGCGGCCTGCAGCTGCTCCACCTCGTAGGGAATCAACCCGCCCTCCGGGCCCACCACCAGCAGGGCCGGCTCCGCGAGGCCCCGCGGGCAGGCCTGCGCCATGCCGGGGTGGGCCACCAGGCCGCGGCGGGCCGCGAGGCGTCCCGGCAGCACGTCCTCCACGAAGGGCTTGAATCGCGTCACCAGCTCGACCTCCGGCAGCCGGGTATCCCGGGCCTGTTCCAGGCCCAGGATCAGGTGGTCATGAATCTTCTCCGGGCGCAGCTCCGGCGACTGCCAGTAGCTCTTCTCCACCCGCCGGCTATGCAGCAGGGTCAGCCGCTTCACGCCCAGGGCGGTGACATGCTCCAGGCTGCGGGCCAGCATGCGTGGGCGCGGCAGGGCCAGCACCAGTTCGATATCCAGGGCCGGGGGCGGTGCCTGGTCGAGGGCGTCGACCTCGAAGCGAGCCTCCTCGTCATCCAGGCTCAGCAATCGGCCGCGGCCGATGCCGCCCTCCAGCACGCCCAGGGTCAGCTCGTCGCCGGGGCTGGCGCGGTGCACCTCCCGGAGGTGGCGCAGGCGTCGCGGGTCGCGGACCCGGGCCAGGTGACGGTCGTGAAGGTCTTCCGGGGCGAGGAGAATCAGGTTCATATGGGGCCCATCAATTGGCGTCCTGGGGTGGCGCGGTGCACAATACCTGCAAAGCCGACCATTAGGAGCCGTGCCGTGCGCGTGATTCGCAAGTATGCCAACCGTCGCCTCTATGATACCGAACAGAGTCGCTATGTGACCCTCGAGGATCTGCGCCGACTGGTGATCGAGGACGTGCCCTTCCGGGTCGAGGACGCCAAGAGCGGTGAGGACCTGACCCGCACCATCCTGCTGACCATCATCATCGAGCAGGAGCAGGCCGACGGTGACGCCGAGGTCTTCTCCAATGACCTGCTGGCCCAGTTGATCCGGGTCTACGACATGGCTCAGCCACTGCCCCTGGCCCGCTACCTGGAGCAGGGCACCCGGTTGATGCTGGAGCAGCAGAAGCAGATGCAGGATCAGTGGCAGCAGGCCATGCGCCACTCGCCCATGGAGCTGATGCGCGAGCTGGCCGAGGAGAACATGCGCTTCTGGCAGCAGACCTTCGGTGGCGCGGGCCGCGCCCCCGGCGACAAGGACAAGGATGGCGACAAGGAATAATCCGCCAGGCAAGCACGGCGGGAATCACCCGCCGACGACCGGGCGCCTTTCTGGCATAATGCCGGGCCCCAAGCAGCGATTTCCCCGATAGCAAGGTACTCCCATGAAGGTTCTGATCATCGGCGGCGGCGGCCGCGAGCATGCCCTGGCCTGGAAGGTCGCCCAATCGTCCCGGGTCGGCGAGGTCTTCGTCGCCCCGGGTAACGCCGGTACCGCCGGCGAGGCCAAGCTCACCAATGTGGCCATCGCCGCCGATGCCCTGGACGAGCTGGAGGCCTTCGCCCGCCGCGAGGCCGTCGACCTGACCATCGTCGGCCCCGAGGCGCCGCTGGTGGACGGCGTGGTGGACCGCTTCCGTGACGCCGGCCTGGCCATCTTCGGGCCCACCGCCGGCGCCGCCCAGCTGGAGGGCTCCAAGTCCTTCACCAAGGACTTCCTGGCCCGTCACGCCATCCCCACCGCCGACTACCAGACCTTTACCGCCGTGGAGCCGGCCCTGGCCTACCTGGCCGAGAAGGGCGCGCCCATCGTCATCAAGGCCGACGGCCTGGCCGCCGGCAAGGGCGTGATCGTCGCCATGAGCCAGGCGGAGGCCGAGGCGGCGGTGCGCGACATGCTCGAGGCCAATGCCTTCGGCGACGCCGGCGCCCGGGTGGTGATCGAGGAGTTCCTGGAGGGCGAGGAGGCCAGCTTTATCGTCATGGTGGATGGCGAGACCATCCTGCCCATGGCCACCAGCCAGGACCACAAGCGGGTCGGCGAGGGCGACAGCGGCCCCAACACCGGCGGCATGGGGGCCTACTCCCCGGCGCCGGTGGTCGACGAGGCCATCTTCGAGCGCATCATGGCGCGGGTGATCCGCCCCACCGTGGCCGGCATGGCCGCCGAGGGCCATCCCTACACCGGCTTCCTCTATGCCGGCCTGATGATCGACGCCGCGGGCAACCCCAAGGTGATCGAGTACAACTGCCGCTTCGGCGACCCGGAGACCCAGCCGATCATGCTGCGCCTGCGCTCCGACCTGGCCGAGCTGTGCCTGGCCGGCGCCCGGGGCGAGCTGGCCGGCAAGGCCTGCGACTGGGATCCGCGGGCCGCCGTGGGCGTGGTGCTGGCCGCCGAGGGCTATCCCGGCAGCTACCGCAAGGGCGACGCCATCGAGGGCCTGGCCGAGGCCGAGGCCACCGGCTGCAAGGTCTTCCACGCCGGCACCCGCAACGACGACCAGGGCCGCGTGGTCACCAGCGGCGGCCGGGTGCTCTGCGTCACCGCCCTCGGCGACGGCGTCTCCGCCGCCCAGGCGCTGGCCTATCGGGGCGTCGAGGCGATTCGCTGGCAGGGCGTCTTCTGCCGCCGTGATATCGCCTATCGGGCCATTGCCCGGGAGCAGGCCCAGGGCTGATCCCCCGCTCCACGCCAACAATAACCACGAGGGAGCCGCCAGCATGGAACGTGTTCGCCTGGAATTTCCGGCCGAGGCCTGGACGCACCGCCACCCGCTGGCGGTGCGCATCACCGACATGAACTATGGCCGCCATCTGGGCCATGACGCCCTGGTGTCGCTGTTGCACGAGGCACGCACCCAGGCCTTCGCGGCCCTGGGCGTCGCGGAGTGGGATATCCATGGCCACCCCAGCGTGGTGGCCGACCTGGCCATCCAGTACCAGGCCGAGGCCCGCTGGCCCGATCTCCTGGACGTGGAGACCGCCCTGCCGGTGCCCGATGGCAGGGCCCTGGTGGCCTTCCAGCGGGTGGTGCGCCCCGCCGACGGGGTACAGGTCGCCCTGGCGCGGCTCAACCTGCTGCTGCTGGATCCCGCCAGCGGGCGCCCGGCGGCGGTGCCCGAGGCGCTGCGTGAGCGCCTGGCGCGTCGAGAGGGGGGCTAGGCATGTCCCGCGAATATCCGATCATCGCCGTGACCGGCTCCTCCGGGGCCGGTACCACCACCGTCCGCCGCACCTTCGAGCGCATGTTCGTGCGTGAGGACGTGCATGCCGCCACGGTCGATGGCGACGCCTTCCACCGCTATACCCGGGCCGAGCTGGCGCGCATCTTCCGCGAGGAGCCGGAGCGCAAGGACGAGCTCTCCCACTTCGCCGTGGAGGCCAACCTGCTCGACGAGCTGGAGGCGCTGTTCCTGGAGTACGGCGAGCAGGGCAGCGGCACCTACCGGCACTATATCCATGCCGAAGACAAGCGCATGATCGAGAGTGGCTACCAGGTGGGCACCTTTACCGAGTGGCAGCCGTTGCCCTGCGGCACGGACCTGCTCTTCTACGAGGGGCTGCACGGCGGCCTGGTCACCGCCGAGCACGATATCGCCCGGCATGTGGACCTGCTGGTGGGGGTGGCGCCGACCATGAACCTGGAGTGGATCCAGAAGATCGACCGCGACACCAAGCTGCGGGGCTACTCCCAGGAGGCGGTGATCGACACCATCCTGGGTCGCATGCACGACTATGTGCGCTATATCCAGCCACAGTTCTCGCGCACCCATATCAACTTCCAGCGGGTGCCCACGGTGGATACCTCCAACCCCTTCGAGGTGCAGGATATCCCCACCGATGCCGAGTCCTTCGTGGTGATTCGCTTCCGCGACCCCTCCACGGTGGACTTCCCCTACCTGCTGGCGATGATCCAGGATTCCTTTATGAGCCGCCCCCACACCCTGGTGGTGCCCGGCTCCCGGATGCCGCTGGCCATGGAGCTGATTCTCGCGCCCCTGCTGCGCCATCTGCTGGCCCAGCGGCGCTTCCGCTGATCACAACGAGCCCGAGGAGGCCGCATGGATTGCCTGTTCTGCAAGATCATCAACCGCGAGATCCCCGCCGATATCGTCTATGAAGACGAGCATATGCTGGCCTTCAATGACATCAACCCCCAGGCCCCCACCCATATGCTGATCATCCCCAAGCGGCATATCGCCACCCTCAATGATCTCGAGGAGGCGGACCTGGCCCTGGTGGGACGGCTGCAGTACACCGCCGCCAAGCTGGCCAAGCAGGCCGGCTTCGCCGAAGAGGGCTATCGGGTGGTGATGAACTGCAATGAAAAGGGCGGCCAGACGGTCTACCATATACATATGCACCTGATGGGCGGTCGCCGCTTCACTTGGCCGGCTGGCTAGCCGGCGCCTTGCGACGCAACGCTCGGGGTTGCCGGAAATCGGGCCCTCTGCGTGTCGCGCCTTATTGCTGCGTGCGACGCATCGGTGCATCTTCTCTCGAGCCGGGGCCTGGCCCCGGCTCGACTCGTCTTGTCCTGGCCACACGATAACGAGGGCAGGGCATGATCCGGGTTGGGAGGCGCGGGGCACTGGGGTAAACTGGGCCCAGTTGTCACGAGGCTTATTCCCATGCGTCATCTGACCCCCAGCGATCGCCTGATCGATCAGTTCGATACCGTGCTGCGCACCCTGGTGCCCCATGCCGCCCAGCCCTCACGCCCCTCGCCGGCGGCGGGGGTTCATGACGAGGCGATCTCTGACGGGGAGCGGGAGCACGCCGTCGGCCTGATGCGCATCAACCACACCGGCGAGGTGTGTGCCCAGGCCCTCTACCAGGGCCAGGGGCTGACCGCCAAGCTGCCGGATACCCGCGAGCAGATGGAGCAGGCCGCCCAGGAGGAGATCGACCACCTGGCCTGGTGCGACGAGCGCCTGGAGGAGCTGGGCGGACGCACCAGCCTGCTCAACCCGCTCTTCTACGCCGCCTCCTTCGGCCTGGGCGCCGTGGCCGGCGCCGTGGGCGACCGGATCAGCCTGGGCTTCGTGGCCGCCACCGAGGAGCAGGTGGGCAAGCACCTGGACGAGCACCTGGAGACGCTGCCCGCCGGCGACCGGCGCTCCCGGGCGGTGCTGGCGCAGATGCGCGAGGACGAGGCCCATCACGAGCGCTGGGCCCTGGAGGCCGGCGGCGCCCGCTTCCCGGCCCCGGTCAAGCTGGGCATGCGGCTGATGTCCAAGGTGATGACCAAGAGCGTCTATAAGCTCTGATAGCGCCAAGCGCCAAGCGCCAAGCGCCAAGCGCCGGGCGCCAAGTCGGTCGCAGTCGTGGTGCGAGGAAAACCAAGAATCCCCGTCAGGTGCGAACCTGGCGGGGATTCTTCTTGATACGGCGCTCGGCGCTTAGTCTTCGACGATGGTATAGGAGTGGCTGATCTCGACGCCGCCCTTGCCGAGCATGATGGAGGCGCTGCAGTACTTGTCGGCGGAGAGTTCTACCGCTCGCTGCACCTGCTTCTCCTTGAGGTTCTTGCCGCTCACCGTGAAGTGCACATGGATCCTGGTAAAGACGCTGGGCACGCTGTCGGCGCGCTCCGCCTCCACCTTGGCCACGCAGTCGTGCACGTCGGCCCGGGACTTCTCGAGGATCTCCAGCACATCGAAGGAGGTGCAGGCGCCCAGGCCCATCAGCAGCATCTCCATGGGCCGGGGCCCGGTATTGCGGCCGCCGTGGTCGGGGGGGCCGTCGATCACCAGGCTATGACCGCTGCCGCTCTCGGCAACGAATTGACGACCGTCGGTCCACTTCACTGAGGCTTGCATGGGTAGGTTTCCTCAAAGGAGTCGTTAAAAGGGGTTCATTGCGGATTAGCGTGAAGCCACGACATGGATGATTCCGGCTTGCTCTCGTGGGAGTTTGGCTATGCCGAACGATTGGGCGACGAAGTCGCCCCTAGTGGCAACCAGGATCGCCCTCCGGGCGATAATCGCGCGGAATCCGCGCTCCCACGGTGGCACTCACGCCAAAGTGCGATGAACCTTAAAAGGGCCAGCATAGCAGCTGGCCGGGTAGGGCTCAGCCTTGGAGGCCACCAAGGCGGCGATCCAGGGCCGCCAAGCGCTCGGGGGTGCCCACGTCGACCCAGTCGCCGCGGTGGTGGCTGCCTGCCACCCGTTCCTCGGCCATGGCCCGGCGCAGCAGCGGCGCCAGGGGAAAGGCGCCGGGGGCCTCGTCGGCCACCAGGGCCGGATCCAGCAGGCTCAGCCCGGCGAAGGTCAGGCGTGGCTCGCCGTGCTCACGTACCCGGCCTTGGGCATCCAGATGGAAGTCACCGCCCGGGTGGTGGTCGGGGTTATCCACCAGCACCAGATGGGCCAGGTCCTCGCCCAGGGGGGGTAGGCGCCGCGGGTCCAGGTCACACCAGATATCGCCGTTGACCAGCAGGAAGGGCGCCTCGCCCAGCAGCGGCAGGGCCTGGCGGATGCCGCCACCGGTCTCCAGGGGCTCGTCCTCGCGGCTCCAGGCGATCCGCACGCCCTGGGCCGAGCCGTCACCCAGCGCCGCGATGATCTGTTCGGCCCGGTAGCTGACGTTGATCACCACCTCGACGATACCGGCCGCCGCCAGGCGCTCCAGGTGGTGGACGATCAGCGCCTTGCCGGCCACCGGCAGCAGCGGCTTGGGGCAGTGGTCGGTGAGGGGGCGCATGCGGGTGCCGAGGCCGGCGGCCAGGATCATCGCCTTCATGCCAGGTCCTCCCGCCAGGCGGCCAGGGTCATCACCATCATTCCACTCCCTCCCGTGCCAGGGCCCGGGTCAGCGCCGGGGCGAAGTCGTCCTCCAGCCAGGCGGCGAAGTCGCCATGCGCCGGCAGCCCGGCCAGGCTGTCACGCAGGTGATCCAGGAAGTGGGGCAGGCGCGCCAGGTAGCCGGTCTTGTGGTCGCGGTGGGTCAGGCGGCAGAAGATCCCCAGCACCTTGAGGGCGCGTTGGGCGGCCATGGCCGCCACCTGGTGGTGGAAGGTGGCGGCGTCTAGCCCGGCATCCAGGCGTCCCTCCGCCTGGGCGCGGCGGCGAAAGGCGTCCACCAGGGCGGCGAAGGTCGCGGCGTCGAAGCGCCGGTAGCGGCCCCGCAGCAGCGAGATCAGGTCATAGCTCAGTGGGCCCGCCACGGCGTCCTGGAAATCGATCAGGGTCAGGGCCTCGCCGCGGACCATCAGGTTCATGGCATCGAAGTCCCGGTGCACCGCCACCCGGGGCTGGGCCAGGGCCGAGGCGATCAGCGCCTCGCGCAGCGCCGGCCAGCTCGGCGGCGTGGGGAGGGCCAGCCAGGCCAGGCACCAGTCTGGGAAGAGGTCCAGCTCGCGGCCCAGCAGGGCCGCGTCATAGGCCGGCAGTCCCTGGGTGGGGGCGGCCGCCTGAAGTTGGTGAAGCAGCTCGATGGCCCGCCGATGCCAGGCCAGGGTGGAGGCCTCGTCATCGAAGCGGGCCGATAGCGGGGTATCGCCCAGGTCTTCCAGTTCCAGGAAACCGGCCTCGAGGTCGACGGCGTAGAGGTGCGGCACCGGCAGGCCGGCGGCCTCCCATTGCCGGGCGATGGCCACGAAGGGGTGGCTATCCTCCTGGGCCGGCGGGGCGTCCATCAGGATGCGGGTCTGTCCGTCGGGGAGGCTGGCCCGGTAGTAGCGGCGGAAGCTGGCGTCGCCGGCGGCCAGGCTCAGCTCGCAGGCCGCGATGGCCAGGTCATGCTGGCTGGCGAACCAGTGTCGAAGCGACTCGAGGCGCGGCGCGGAAGCGGCCGGGGGCATAGGGACTCCTTGCTGGCGGGCGCTCGTCCCTCGGACGGCGAGATCGTGGCGGCGAAGTTGACGCCTTGGGGACGGCGCCGCATGCTGGGCGCTGCTTGCGTGAGACGGAGCCGGTGTCGGACCTCCGAGCCGCCTCCTGGCGGCTTCTCCACGCTCCGGGCGTGGCTCCCGGGCAGCAGAGCCAAAATACGCGCTGTATAATACCGTTTTCATTCGCCAAGGACACCGACGACGATGGGCAAGCGATTCACCCGGACTGCCCTGGCCGGCCTGGTCGGCGCCACCTCCCTGTGGGGCCTGGCCCAGGCGGCCCCGCCCGAGCCGCTGGCGGCGAGCCAGCTCGACTGGCACCCCTGGGGGGATCAACGCCCCGCCGGCGCCCTCTGTCGGGGCCGCTACCTGATGCCCGACTACCGCCTGCCCGCCGGCGCCACCCCCGAGGAGGTGGTGGGGGAGTCGGAGCAGGCCGACTATGGCGCGGATGGCGAGGTGATCCTCGGCGGTGAAGTGGTGCTGCGGCGCGGTACCAGCCAATTGGAATCGCCCCGGGTGCGGGTCACCGCCGAGCGGGATCGGGCCCTGGCGGACGGCCCATTGGCGTTGCGCGATGCCGGCCTGCTGGTGCGCGGTGACGCCGGCGAGCTCTCCCTGACGGATGATGCCGCCACCATCGAGCAGGCCCATTATGTGGCCCACGACCAGCGCCTGCGCGGCGGGGCTCAGCGCCTCGAGCGCCTTCCCGACGGGCGTTTCCGCCTGGCCTCGGCGAGTTTTACCAGTTGCGAGCCCGGCAGCGAACTGTGGCGCCTGGTCACCGGCGACCTGGTGCTGGACCAGGCCAGCGGCTTCGGCACCGCCCGCCATGCGCGCCTGGAGATGGGCCGGGTACCGGTCTTCTACTGGCCCTGGGTACGCTTCCCCATCGATGACCGCCGCCAGACCGGCTTCCTGTGGCCGACCCTGCGCGTCTCCGGGGATGGCCTCGACTATGCCCAGCCCTTCTACTGGAACATCGCCCCCAATCGGGATGCCACCCTGACGCCGCGCTGGATCAGCGACCGGGGCCTGTTGCTGGGCGGCCAGTACCGCTACCTCTACCCCAGCGATGCCGGTCAGATCGACGGCGCCTACCTGAGCGGCGACGATGGCGGCAACGGCCCCGAAGGGAGCGCCGGGCGCCGTTTCGAGGGCGAGGACCGCTGGTATGTCGATTATCGTCACCAGGGGCGGTTCTCCGAGCGCCTGGCCTATGAGCTGCGCTACGGCGCCGCCAGCGACGGCCGCTACTTCGATGATTTCGGCGGCGACTTCGGCGAGCGCAATACCACCAATATGCCGCGCCTGGCGCGTCTCGATTACCGGGGCCAGGTATGGCGCCTGGAGGCCCGTGCCCAGGGCTTCCAGCGTCTCGATGACCCCCTGGCGGACCGCGACAAGCCCTTCTACCGCCTGCCCAGCCTCACCGCCAGCGCCCGCTGGCAGCAGCGGGGCTTCTATCAGCAGTGGCGCTCCAACCTGACCCATTTCTGGCGGGATATCGACGAGACGAGCCTTCCTCAGTCTCTGGAGCGTGAAGCCGCGGTGGGTACCCGGCTGCATCTCTCGCCGGCGGTGGGCTGGCGCTTCGACGACAGCTGGGGGCACCTGGAGCCGCGCCTGGAGTGGCTGCATACCGCCTATGACCTGGACTATGGCGAGCGGATCACCAACCGCGATCGCCGGCCCGACCGCAGCCTGCCGGTGTTCTCGGTGGATGGCGGCCTGGTCTTCGAGCGGCCCCTGCAGTTGGGCGGGGCCGACCATCGCCAGACCCTGGAACCGCGCCTCAACTACGCCTATGTGCCGGCCCGGGACCAGCGCGAGCTGCCCGACTTCGACGCCAGCGAGCGGGCCTTCTCCTGGCAGCAGCTGTGGTCGCCCTACCGTTTCTCCGGCGCCGATCGGGTCGGCGACCTCAATCGCCTCTCCTATGGGCTGAGCAGCCGCCTGCTGGAGGACGCCAGCGGTCGCGAACGCCTCGGCCTGCACCTGGGCCAGGCGCTCTACTTCGAGGATCGCCATATCGACCTGAATGGCGACCCCGACACCCTGCCCCCGGAGGCGGCCTTCCAGCGCTTCTATAACGCCACCCGGGAGCGTTCGCCCCTGGTGGCCCGCGCCGACTGGCGGCATGGCGCCCGCTGGTCCAGCCACTACGAGGTCCTCTACGACGATCACCTGGAGCGCAGCGAGCGGGCCGCCGCCGGGGTCCAGTATCGCGATCCCCGCGGCCATGTGGTGAACCTTGGCTACCGTTGGGAGCTCCAAGGCTTCGACCCCTCGGTGGAGGTGAGCGATGACGCCTTCCGCGACTTCGACCGCGAGGAGTTCGATCTCTCCTTCGCCTGGCGCTCCAGCGCCCGGCTCGACCTGATCGGGCGCCTGCTCTACGACAACACCAATGATCGCTTCCTGGAGCAGCTCGCCGGGGTGCAGTGGAGCGACTGCTGTTACGGCGTGCAGTTGGTATGGCGGGAGTGGGTGGATGACAATGACACCGGGATCCTGGCCGACGACTTCACCGACCGGGGCTTCTTCCTGCGCTTCGTGCTCAAGGGGCTCGGTGGCGTGGGCGGCGATGCCGGCGATTATTTCGAGCGTGCGATTCCGGGGTACCGCCCGGCGGTCCTGTGATAATCACGCGGGCTCCAAGGATGTGAATTTCGATGATCAAGACAATCAACGAGGTAGTTATGCGCAGTCGTTTCTCCGCCAGCCTGGCCGTGGTGCTGTCGCTGCTGGCCCTGCCCCTGGCGGCCCAGGGCCAGTCTCAGAGTTCGGGGGATTTCCGGGCGCAGCCCTTCGAGCGCCAGGCGCTGGATCGGATCGTCGCGGTGGTCAACCAGGACGCCATCATGGCCAGCGAACTGGAGGCGCGCCTGGCCCAGGTGCGCGGCCAGCTGGCCGGGCGCGGCATTCAGGCCCCCGGCGATGCGGAGCTGCGCGAGCAGGTGCTGGAGCGCATGATCGTCGAGGAGATTCAGCTGCAGCGGGCCGAGGAGGCCAGCCTCAGCGTCGACGAGACCGAGCTCAATCGCGCCGTGCGCGGCGTGGCCCAGAGTAACGACATGAGCCTCGAGCAGTTCGCCGATGCCCTGGAGGCGGATGGCCTGAGCCTGGCCCAGGTGCGCGAGGATATCCGCCGCGAGCTGCTGCTGCGCGAGCTGGTCCAGCGCGAGGTGGCCAGCCGCATCACCATCGGCGAGCGGGAGGTGGAGCGCTTCCTCGAGCAGCAGGGCGAGGCCGGCGACGTGCGCTATCGCCTGGGCCATATCCTGGTGGCCCTGCCCCAGTCGCCGAGCAGCGACCAGGTGCAGGCCGCCCAGCGCGAGGTGCGCCGCCTGGCCGACGAGCTGGCCGGTGGCGCCGATTTCGCCGCCCTGGCCGCCGCCCACTCCGACGGTGGCCAGGCCCTGGAAGGGGGCGACCTGGGCTGGCGCGCCGCCGGCGAACTGCCCAGCCTCTTCGTGGACGTGGTGCCCGACCTCTCCATGGGCGAGGTCAGCGAGCCGCTGCGCAGCCCCAGCGGCTTCCACCTGGTCAAGCTGGTGGAGCGTCAGGGCGGCCAGGGCATGGCCGCCGAGGCCCAGCGCCAGCAGGCCCGGGAGCGGCTCTTCCAGCGCAAGGTCAACGAGGAGATCGAGACCTGGCTGCAGGAGATCCGCGGCCAGGCCTTCGTCGATGTGCGCCTCTGAGGCGGTCATGAGCGAGCCCGTCCTGGCCCTGACCTGCGGCGAGCCCGCCGGCATCGGCCCCGACCTGGCGGTGATGCTGGCCGCCGACCCGGCGCCCCTGCCGGGGCGGCTGGTGGCCATCGGCGACCCGGCCCTGCTCGCCGAGCGGGCCCGCCTGCTGGGCCTCGAGCTGCGGATCCGCGAGCTGGCGATGGATCGGGCGCCGGGCCCCCGGGTGGTCGGCGAACTGGCCGTCTGGCCGGTGCCCCTGGCGGCGCCGGTGACCCCGGGGCGGGTCGACCCCGCCAATGCCGACTATGTGCTGGCCTCCCTGGACCTGGCCATCGCCGCTTGCCGGGACGGTCGCGCCCAGGCCATGGTCACCGCGCCCCTGCACAAGGGGGCGATCATCGAGGGCGGCCATCCCGGGTTTACCGGCCACACCGAGTACCTGCGCGACGCCTGCGGCGTCGACGAGGTGGTGATGATGCTGGCCACCGACGCCGCCCTGCATGGCCGGGTGCTGGGCCAGGCCCAGTGTCCGCTGCGGGTGGCCCTGGCCACCACCCACCTGCCCCTGCGCCAGGTGCCTGACGCCATCACTGCCGTGGGGCTGACCCGGGTGCTGCGGCGCCTGGAGGCCGGCCTGCGCCGCGACTTCGGCCTCGCCGCGCCGCGTATCCTGGTGTGTGGCCTCAACCCCCACGCCGGCGAGGAGGGCCACCTGGGCCGCGAGGAGATCGAGGTGATCACCCCGACCCTGGAGGCGCTGCGCGGCGAGGGCCTCGACCTGGTGGGGCCGCTGCCGGCGGATACCCTCTTCACGCCGCGGCATCTCGAGGGGGCCGATGCGGTGCTGGCCATGTATCATGATCAGGGGCTGGCGGTGCTCAAGTACGCCGGCTTCGGCCGCGGCGCCAATATCACCCTGGGCCTGCCGCTGGTGCGCACCTCGGTGGATCACGGCACCGCCCTGGACCTGGCCGGCAGCGGCCGGGCCGACCCCGGCAGCCTGCGGGTGGCCCTGGCCCTGGCGGCGCAGATGGCCGCGGCCCGCGGCACGCCCTGAGAACCGACTCGACTCTTCTTGCAGCAAAGGATCCTATAGCGCATGTCATCTCGACCCCCGATGCATCGGGCCCGGAAACGTTTCGGGCAGAACTTCCTGCGCGATGCCGGCATCATTTCGCGGATCGTCCGCGCCATCGGCCCGCGTCCCGGGGAGCGCCTGCTGGAGATCGGGCCCGGCCAGGGGGCACTCACCGGGCCCCTGGTGGAGGCCGCCGGTGCCCTGGAGGTGATCGAGCTGGATCGCGACCTGATCCCCGGGCTGCGCGTGCAGTTCTTCAACTACCCCGACTTCGTGATCCACGAGGGCGACGCCCTCAAGTTCGACTTCCGCGCCCTGAGGGGCGAGGGCCCGGCGCTGCGGGTGGTGGGCAACCTGCCCTACAACATCTCCACGCCGCTGATCGTGCACCTGCTGGGGGCCGGCGATGCCATCGCCGATATGCACTTCATGTTGCAGAAGGAGGTGGTGGAGCGCCTGGCCGCGGCCCCCGACACGGCCGACTGGGGCCGCCTCTCGGTGATGGCCCAGTACTACTGCCGGGTCGAGTCGCTGTTCGTGGTGCCGCCGGAGGCCTTCGTGCCACGGCCCAAGGTGGACTCCGCCATCGTGCGGCTGATGCCCCATGCCAGCCTGCCGCATCCCGCCCGGGACGAGGCGCTGCTCTTCGACCTGGTGCGCGAGGCCTTCGGCCAGCGGCGCAAGACATTGCGCAATAACCTCAAGGGGCGCATCGCCGCCGAGGCGTTGAGCGACCTGGGCATCGACCCCGGCCGGCGTCCCCAGACCCTGAGCGTCGAGGAATTCGTGCGTATCGCCAATTCCCTGGCCGAGGAGGGCGCTTGAATCCCATGGGCGAGAGCGATTCACTGGCCAAGACCATTCGTATCGATGTGGAGCCCGAGTTCCAGGCGGGGGAGTCGTCGCCGGCGGAGCAGCGCTATGTGTTCAGCTACACCGTCACCGTGCATAACCACTCCCGGGAGAGCGTGCAGCTGCTGGCCCGCCACTGGAAGATCACCCAGGGCAGCGGCAAGGTGCAGGAGGTGCGCGGCAAGGGGGTGGTCGGCAAGCAGCCGCTGATCGGCCCCGGCCAGACCTTCCGCTACACCAGCCGGGCGGTGCTGGATGGGCCCGTGGGGGTGATGGAGGGAGCCTATACCTGCATCGAGACCGCCACCCAGACCCACTTCGAGGTGCCCATCGCGCCCTTCCGCCTGGCCGGTCCCAACCAGGTCCACTGACTGACGACGCCAGGAGCGACCATGACCACCTATGCCATCGGTGATCTCCAGGGCTGCCACGCCGAGTTCGTCGCCCTGCTGGAACGCCTCTCCTTCGACCCGCGCCGCGACCGGCTGTGGCTGACCGGCGACCTGGTCAATCGCGGCCCCGGCTCGTTGGCCTGCCTGCGCGAGGTGGCCGCCCTGGGCGAGGCCGCCCGGGTGGTGCTGGGTAACCATGACCTGCACCTGCTGGCGGTGGCCCGGGGCGACGCCGGTCTCAAGCGCAGCGATACCCTGGCGGCGATCCTCGATGCCCCGGATCGCGAGACGCTGCTCGACTGGCTCCAGGCCCAGCCGCTGCTGGTGCGCGACGGCGAGGACGTCATGACCCATGCCGGCCTGCCGCCCCACTGGTCGCTGGCCCGGGCCGAGGCCCTGGCCGATGAGGTGGCCCTGGCGCTGGGCGGCGAATCCAGCGGCGCCTTCCTGCGTCAGATGTACGGCAACCGCCCGGCCTGCTGGCGGGACGACCTGGAGGGAGTCGAGCGGCTGCGGCTGATCGTCAACACCCTGACCCGCATGCGCTTTATCGACGCCGAGGGCTGCCTCGATTTCTCCGCCAAGGAGGGCCTCGACTCGGCGCCGCCGGGCTTCGCCCCCTGGTTCCAGTATCCACGGCCGGATGCGCCGCGCATCCTCTTCGGCCACTGGGCGGCCCTGGAGGGGCGCACCCCCGGCAGCCGCGTCGACGCCCAGGCCCTCGATACCGGCTGCGTCTGGGGCGGCCACCTCACCGCCCTCGACCTGCAGAGCGGCGAGCGCCATCGCGTGCCCAGCCGCCAGCGCTAATCCTTCACGATTTCCGGAGCCGTTATGACCCAAGCCCCCTTCGAGCACCTCGACGTGGACACCCTGGCCGGCTGGCTGGCCGACCAGGCCCCCCTGACCCTGGTGGATATCCGCGACCCCCTGAGCTTCTCCCAGGGCCATATTCCCGGCAGTCGCCACCTGGACAACACCAGCGTGGCGGCGCTGCTGGAGGAGGCCCCCAGGGAGCGTCCCCTGGTGGTGGTCTGCTACCACGGCAACTCCAGCCAGCAGGCCGCCGCCTGGCTGGGCGGCCAGGGCTACGACCGGGTCTATAGCCTGGACGGCGGCTTCGGCGACTGGGTCGCTCGGCATCCCGAGCGGGTGGAGCACCAGGGGTGAGCGACGATCCCTGTCTCGCGGGCCTCGAGGTCTACTGCGTGGGCGGCGCCGTGCGCGACGCCCGCCTGGGCTGGCCGGTCACCGACCGCGACTGGGTGGTGGTGGGGGCGACCCCCGAGGCGATGCGCCGGCGCGGCTTCAAGCCGGTGGGGCGCGACTTCCCGGTCTTCCTGCACCCCGAGACCCATGAGGAGTACGCCCTGGCCCGCACCGAGCGCAAGGCCGGCCACGGCTACACCGGCTTCGTGGTGCAGGCCAGCTCCGCGGTGACCCTGGAGGAGGACCTGGCGCGCCGCGACCTGACCATCAATGCCATGGCCGAGTCGCCGGACGGGCGCCTGGTGGATCCTTATGGCGGCCTGGCGGACCTGGAGGCGCACACCCTGCGCCATGTCTCGCCGGCCTTCGTCGAGGACCCGCTGCGGGTGCTGCGCACGGCGCGTTTCCTGGCCCGTTACTGCGGCCTGGGCTTTACCATCGCCGAGGAGACCCGGGCACTGATGGCCCGACTGGTGGCGGATGGCGAGCTGGCCCATCTGGTGGCGGAGCGGGTCTGGATCGAGACCGAGAAGGCCCTCGGCGAGCCCCATCCGGAGGCCTATTTCCAGGCCCTGCGCGAGTGCGGTGCCCTGGCGGTCTGGTGGCCGGAGCTGGGCGCCGACGAGGCGGCCCTGGACGCCGCCCTGGACCGCCTGCCGTGCCTGCCGGAGGACGATGCCGAGCCCTGCCTGTGGCGCTGGGCGCGGCTCGTCGAGCACCTGGACGACGGCGAGCGGGCACGGCTCGGCGAGCGGCTGCGCCTGCCCAAGGCCTATGCGGCCCTGGCCCGCCAGGTGGCGCTGACCCGAATGCTATGGCAGGCCGCCGAGGCGGCGCCCCTGACGGCGGACCTCGTCCAGGCCTGGCTGGACGGGGTCGACGCCTGGCGCCGACCGGAACGGGTGCCGCCGCTGCTGTCGCTGGTCAGCCTGGAGAACGCCGGCCTGGCCACCGACCTGTCGCTGGCCTGGCGCCTGGCCGGTCAGGTGGTGCCCCGGGCGCTGATGGAGGAGGGCTTCAAGGGCAAGGCCCTGGGCGAGGCCCTGGCCCGGCGCCGCCATGAGGCGATCGCCGCGGCCCTGGCCGGCGAAGAGGGAGAGTCGACGGGCTAGGCTTTGCCCGAAAAGTCGGCGAGCGCAGCCAGTTTTCGGATAAAGCCTAATCCAGCCAGGAGATCCGCCGCCCCTGCCAGGTGAAGTCCACCGGCCGCAGGCTCTGGTCGCCCTTGTCGAAGGCGGCCCAGAGTTCGTCGTAACGCCGGCCATCCCGCGGGTGGCGCGCCTCGGGAAGCAGCTCCGCCAGGGGCCAGAGCACGAAGGCGTGGTGCAGGATCTCGTCCCGGGGCAGGGCCACGCCGTCATGCGTTCCGGTCAGCTCGCCCACCGTCAGCAGGTCGATATCCAGGGTGCGGGGGCTGAACTTGGGGCTATCCTTGCGCCGCCCATGGGCGAACTCCAGGCGCTTGCACCAGGCCTGCAGCTCCCCCACCGAGGCGTCGCTGTCGAAGGCCACCACCAGGTTGTAGAAGTTGCGGCCATCCTCGAAGCCCACCGGCTCGCTGTCGAAGACCCGCGAGATCTCCAGCTCGCCGAAGGCCTCGGCCAGGGCATCCAGGCAGCGGCGCACATGGTGATCGCGGTCGATATTGCTGCCGATGCTGGCGGCGACCCTCATGCCCGCTGGCCCCGCTCGATGGTCACGCCCACCGCCGCCGCCTGGGGCACGGCGCCGGGCTTGCGCACCGTCAGCCGCAGCCAGGGAATGCCGAACTCCCGGCGCAGGGTGGCGGCCAGGCGCTCGGCGAAGGTCTCCACCAGCGCGAAGTCATGCTCCGCGGCGAAGGCGGCGATGCGCTCGCTGATGGCCGCATAGTCCAGGGTCTGGCTCAGGTCGTCGTCGGCCGCCGCCGGGCGGATATCGGTGGCCAGGGCCAGGTCCAGTACCAGCCGCTGCTGGATACTGCGTTCCCAGTCGTAGACGCCGATCACGGTGTCCACTGCGAGTGCCTCGATCAGCACGAGATCCATTCCCTACCCCTGCCTTGGTCGTGGTGGTGTGGCAAAGGCTCGATTGTACGCGACTCGCCAGGCAGAATCATGGTGTCGCCTCGCTTCGGGAACCGTCCATGTCGCCCACGTCACTGGCCCTGCTGCCCGCCCTGATGGGGCTAGGTTACCTGTGCGGTTCCTGGCTGGGCTCGCTGACCGTCTGCCGCCTGGCCGGGGTGGGGGACCCCCGCTATGCCGGCTCCCGCAACCCCGGCTTTTCCAATGTGCTGCGCCTGCATGGCATGCCCCTGGCCCTGGCCACCCTGGCCCTGGATGCCGGCAAGGGCATGCCGGTGCTGTGGCTCAGCATGGCCCTGGGGCTGGCGCCCTGGGCCCAGGGGCTGGTGGGACTGGCGGTGCTGCTGGGGCATAGCTACCCGCTATGGCACCGCTTTCGCGGCGGCAAGGCGGTGGCCAGCGCCTTCGGCGTGTTACTGGTGCTGGTGCCCCCGGTGGCCCTGCTGTGCGCCCTGTGCTGGGCCCTGCTGGCCTGGCGGGTGCGCACCGCGGCGGTGGCCTCGCTGAGCAGCGCCCTGCTGGCGCCCCTGCTCAGCCTGTGGCTGGCGCCGGACTACGCCCTGGTGGTCACCGGCTTCGCCCTGCTGGTGCTGGCCCGCCACTTCTGGAACCTGCGCCGGCTGCGTAGCGGCGACGAGCCGAATCTCTAAGCCGGAAGCTTGAGGCCGGCCGCGCGAGTGCGGCCGGGGAAGGGACTCGCGATCCCGGGAACGAAACCCTGGCGCCTCGCTCGCGGCCTGCGCGTCGCCGCACAACATAATCCCTCACGAGTGCGTCTCGCTCGCCATCCCTGGCGAACGCCGCGCGCCGCTGCGCTCGGCGCCAGCGTTCCCGGTAATACTCGCTTCGTCACCTTTCCCGGCCACAGTCATGGCCCCGGTGGGAAGAAGGGGGCGAGCCGGTGCCGCCGAGGTAAGGGCTTCGGGCAAGGAGGGCGAGCGATTTCGCCGGGACGCCGCCACGCAGCGAGCCGAGTAGCGGCGATCGACAGGGATGTCGATCGAGAATCGGCGAGAGGGACCTCGGTCCGATTCGTCGCGTCGCGAGGCTCGCGCAGTGGCGGGGTTTCGTCCCGGTGGTGAGCGAGCCCCCTGGGTCGAAGGCCGTGCTCTAGGGCAGGCCTTGGCAGGCTCCGGTCGCAGTATTTAGCTGGGGTCGGGGGGAGTGAGGGTATCCATCGGCCAGCGGGGGCGGGCGGCGAAGACGCCGGGTTCGTCGCATTCGCCGGCGAGCAGGCGCTGGGCGCCTACGTAGGCAATCATGGCGCCGTTATCGGTGCAGAAGCGTCCCCGGGGATAGTAGGCCTGGGCGTCGCGCTTGGCGCACTCGCGCTCCAGGCGCTCGCGCAGGCGCACATTGGCGCTGACGCCGCCGGCCACCACCAGGCGCTTGAGGCCGGTCTGGTCCAGGGCGCGGCGGCACTTGATCACCAGGGTGTCCACCACCGCCTCCTCGAAGGCGCGGGCGATATCGGCGCGGGCCTGATCGTCCAGGGTGCCCTCCGCCTCGAAGGCGCGCAAGGTGGTCAGGGTATGGGTCTTGAGGCCGGAGAAGCTGAAATCGAGCCCCGGACGGTCGGTCATGGGCCGCGGGAAACGCAGCCGCTTGGGGTCGCCCTGTTCCGCCAGCTTGGCCACCCGGGGGCCGCCCGGGTAGTCGAGGCCGAGCATCTTGGCGGCCTTGTCGAAGGCCTCGCCGGCGGCGTCGTCCACCGACTCCCCCAGCAGTTGGTAGCGGCCGATGCCCTGCACCTCCACCAGTTGGGTATGGCCGCCGGAGACCAGCAGCGCCACGAAGGGGAAGGCCGGCGGCTCGTCCTCCAGCATGGGCGCCAGCAGGTGGCCCTCCATATGGTGGACGCCGAGCACCGGCCGTTCCAGCGCCAGGGCCAGGCCATGGGCGGTGGCGGCGCCCACCATCAGGGCGCCGGCGAGCCCGGGGCCGGCGGTATAGGCGATGCCCTCCAGGTCGCCCCGGGTGAGGTTTGCCTCGGCGAGCACCTCGTCGATCAGCGGCAGCAGCTTGCGGGTATGGTCCCGGGACGCCAGCTCCGGCACCACGCCGCCGTAGTCGGCATGCATGGCCACCTGGCTGAAGAGGGCATCGGCCAGCAGGCCGTGCTCGGTATCATAGAGGGCGACGCCGGTCTCGTCGCAGGACGTCTCGATCCCCAGTACACGCATGATGGTCAAAGGCTCGCTGGCTCCAAGGAGGGGAGATATTCTACGCACTTGCCCGCGGCGCGTCAGCGTCATTTGCAAAGCCGGGTCACCACGTCTAGAATACTGTGCGCTGTAAGACTGGGTCGTGCACCCGGATTCCCGCTTCCCCACATTTGTCTGCTCACGGTCGTTATCCTCGACCGAGTCGGAGTCTGCGACGGAATCGAGTCCTCAGGGTGTGCGTATCATCCGAACTCATGATCCTAAGGTAGGTGAGTGCTTAATGCCTTCTGTCAAAGTACGTGACAACGAGCCGTTCGACGTGGCACTGCGTCGCTTCAAGCGTTCCTGCGAAAAAGCCGGTGTTCTCTCCGAAGTTCGCCGTCGCGAGCACTACGAGAAGCCGACTGCCGAGCGCAAGCGCAAGGCGGCTGCCGCCGTCAAGCGTCACGCCAAGAAGCTGCAGCGCGAGCGCAAGCGCTTCGAACGGCTGTACTGATCCGTACTGGGGGCGATGAGGGCGCCTGGCGCACATCGTCCCGGAGGGATGCCAAGCGGCCGCCATTCGGTGGCCGTTTGTTTTTGCTGGACGACTTGACCTGCCGGTCTCTCGGGCGACTCAGCCATGGGACAGATTCCCCAACGCTTTATCGATGATCTCCTGGCCCGCGTCGACGTGGTCGAGGTGGTGGGGGAGCGCGTCCAGCTGAAGAAGGCGGGGCGCAACTACAGCGGCCTCTGCCCCTTCCATCAGGAGAAGTCACCGTCGTTCACCGTCAGCCAGGACAAGCAGTTCTATCACTGCTTCGGCTGCGGGGCCCACGGTAACGCCCTGCGTTTCCTGATGGAGTACGACCAGTTGCGCTTCCCCGAGGCGGTGGAGCAGCTGGCCGGCCGGCTGGGCATGGAGGTGCCCCGGGAGGGCGCCGACGATCCTCGGGCCCAGGCCCGGGAGCGCAAGCGCCAGGAGGGCGTCAACCTGCTGGAGCTGGCGGCGAGCTTCTTCCGCGAGCGGCTGAAGATGCCGGAGGCCCGGGCGGCCCGCGGTTACCTGGAGCAGCGCGGCCTGTCGCCGGAGGTTCAGGGCGACTTCGGCATCGGCTATGCCCCGGACGCCTGGGAAGGCCTCAAGCGCCACCTGAGCGAGCGGGGCATTCCCGAGTCGGTGCAGGTCGAATATGGCCTGCTGGTGCATCGCGAGGACAGCGGGCGGACCTACGACCGCTTCCGCGACCGGGTGATCTTCCCGATCCGCGACTTCAAGGGCCGCACCATCGCCTTCGGCGGGCGGGTGCTGGGCGACGCCAAGCCCAAGTACCTCAACTCCCCGGAATCGCCGGTGTTCCACAAGGGGCGCGAGCTCTACGGCCTCTATGAGGCGCGCCAGGCCAATCGCCAACTGGAGCGCCTGGTGATCGTCGAAGGCTACATGGACGTGGTGGCCCTGGCCCAGTTCGGCATCCGCAACGCGGTCGCCACCCTGGGCACCTCCACCAGCGAGGAGCACCTGCAGCGGCTGTTCCGCCTGGTGGGGGAGGTGGTGTTCTGCTTCGACGGCGACCGCGCCGGGCGCCAGGCCGCCAGCCGCGCCCTGGAGACGGTGCTGCCGCTGATGATCGACGGCCGCCAGGCGCGTTTCCTGTTCCTCCCCGAGGGCGAGGACCCGGATACCCTGGTGCGCCGCGAAGGCCCCGAGGCCTTCGAGGATCGCATCACCTGCGCCAGCCCGCTCTCCGAGTTCCTCTTCGAGGAAGCCGGGCGCGGCCGGGACCTGGCCCGGGTGGAGGATCGCGAGCGTTTCGCCACCACGGTGCTCAGGGCCCTGGAGAAGCTCCCCGAGGGGGTGCTCAAGTCGCTGCTGCTGGGCGAGCTGGCCAAGCGCACCGGCGTCGAGGTAGGGCGCTTCCAGGCGCTGATGAAGGCGGCGGAGCCGGCCCCGGCCGAGGCCCCGCCGCCGATGCCCGATGCGCCCCCCGGGGAGTGGGGCGAGCCCGAGCCACCGGCGGCGACGCCGCGGCGCAAGGGCGCGCCGCTGACCCTGCTGGGGCGTGCCCTGCAGTTGCTGGTGCATGAGCCGGCCCTGGTGGCGCGGTTGCCCGAAGAGGGCGGCTGGTGGCCCGCGGATGACCCGGATGCGGCCCTGTGCGGCGAGGTGATTCGCCTGCTGCGGGCCGGCGGTTATCGCAGCGGCCAGGTGCTGCTGGCCCACTTCCATGGGCGCCCCGAGGGGCAGCGCCTGGCGGAACTGGTGCGTCGCGAGCTGCCGATTCCCCGGGAGGTGCGCGGCGAGGAGCTGGAGGGCCTGGTGGCGCATTTTCGTCGCCAGTACCAGCAGCGCTCGCCGCAGAGCGAATTCGAGGCCCTGTTGTCAAAGGAACGAAACGGTGAACGGCTCAGTCGAGAAGAGAAGCAGCGTCTCAATGAGCTGGTGCTGACGCTGAGTCGAGGCCGATAAGGCGGGCGGGGCTTGAAAAGTCGCCGGTCACCTCCATCTAGGGGGCAGCCGGGAATTTCCATCGGGGAAACCGTACAACCTAACACACCTGAACGACGGCGCAAATGGAGCGCTGGCGGATTGGCGGGGTCAGACGCTATACTGTTTGGCTTTATGGATTTTCGACGCCTGAGCGTTCGGGTGCTTCATTCTTCTTCGTCGAGATAGGGTATCTATGGCTGGAAATGCGCAGCAACAGTCGCGTCTGAAGGAGCTGATCGCGCGCGGCAAGGAGCAGGGTTACCTGACCTATGCCGAGGTCAACGATCACCTCCCCGAGGATATCGCCGACCCGGATCAAGTGGAAGACATCATCGGCATGATCAACGACATGGGCATCAGCGTCGTTGAAGTCGCGCCGGATGAAGACACCCTGATGATGTCCGACCACTCCACCGATGAGCATGCGGCGGAAGAGGCCGTGGCCGCGCTGGCTGCCGTGGAAAGCGACGTGGGCCGCACCACCGACCCGGTGCGCATGTATATGCGCGAGATGGGGACCGTGGAACTGCTGACCCGCGAGGGCGAGATCGAGATCGCCAAGCGCATCGAGGAGGGTACCCGCGAGGTGATGTCGGCCCTGGCCTACCTGCCCGGTGCCGTGGAGTCGATCCTCGAGGCCTATGATGCCACCCAGGACGAGGAGGCCCCGGGCCGCCTCTCCGACCTCTTCTCCGGCTTTATCGACCCCGATGAGGGCATCCCCGGCGTGGCCGAGGCGGATGTCCCCGAGGTAGAGGAATCCGCGTCCGTCGACGACGAAGACGAGGACGCCGAGGAAGAAGAGTCTGGCGGTGGCCCGGATCCCGAGGAGGCGCGTGCCCGCTTCGAGCAGATCCGCGAGCAGAACGCCCTGGTCAAGGCCACCGTCGAGAAGCACGGTCACGGCTCCGCCGAGGCCAAGGCCGAGCAGGCCCGCCTGGCCGTGCTGTTCTCGCCGATCAAGCTGGTACCCAAGCACTTCGAGCGCCTGGTGGGCCAGGTGCGCATCAGCGTCGAGCAGGTGCGGGCCCAGGAGAAGGCGATCATGCAGGTGTTCGTCAAGCGCGGCAAGGTGCCCCGCAAGGCGTTCATCAAGTCCTTCCCCGGCAACGAGTCCCGCGCCGGGTGGATGGACGAGTTCCTCGCCGACAATGCCAAGTACGTTGACCGCCTGGAACCCTTCCGCGGCGACGTGCAGCGCGCCCAGCGCAAGATCGCCTTCGAGGAGGACATGGTCCAGCTGCCGGTGGGCGAGCTCAAGGAGGTCAACCGCCGCCTCTCCATCGGCGAGGCCAAGGCCCGGCGCGCCAAGAAGGAGATGGTCGAGGCCAACCTGCGTCTGGTGATCTCCATCGCCAAGAAGTACACCAACCGTGGCCTGCAGTTCCTGGACCTGATCCAGGAGGGCAATATCGGCCTGATGAAGGCGGTGGACAAGTTCGAATACCGTCGCGGCTACAAGTTCTCCACCTACGCCACCTGGTGGATTCGCCAGGCGATCACCCGCTCCATCGCCGACCAGGCGCGCACCATCCGTATCCCGGTGCATATGATCGAGACCATCAACAAGCTCAACCGGGTCTCCCGGCAGATGCTTCAGGAGATGGGCCGCGAGCCGACCCCGGAAGAGCTCGGCGAGCGCCTCGAGATGCCCGAGGACAAGGTGCGCAAGGTGCTGAAGATCGCCAAGGAGCCGATCTCCATGGAGACGCCCATCGGCGACGATGACGACTCCCACCTGGGCGACTTCATCGAGGACGGCACCATGCTGCTGCCCATCGATTCCGCCACCGGCGAGGGGCTGATCGAGGCCACCCGCAACGTCCTCGGCGGCCTCACCGCCCGCGAGGCCAAGGTGCTGCGCATGCGCTTCGGCATCGACATGAACACCGACCACACCCTCGAGGAGGTCGGCAAGCAGTTCGACGTGACCCGCGAGCGGATCCGTCAGATCGAGGCCAAGGCGCTGCGCAAGCTGCGTCACCCGTCCCGTTCCGAGCCGCTGCGCTCCTTCCTGGACGAGTAAGGCGGCTCACCCCGCCAACAGAAAACGCCCGCGGCCTTGGCCGCGGGCGTTTTCGTTGGTGCCCATTACTGCGAAGGGGCTCAGGACCGAGTGCGGCGCCAGTGGCGGGCCAGGACCACCAGCTCGATCATGGCGATCAGGATCAGCCCGTAGCCGAACAGCTCCACCACCTCCTCGGCGGCGTCCTTGAAGGTGCGCAGGTACTGCTCCTGGAGGATCGCCTCCCAGAAGTCGCTGCGGCCGTAGAGTCGCGAGAAGACATAGGTGGTCAGGAAGCCGGCGGCGAACAGGCCGAAGGAGAGGCTGTTGGCATAGCCGGCCAATTCCTCGGCGAAGTCGCGACGCCGATAAATGACCCAGGCGAGGCTGGGCAGCATCACCACGGCCGCCAGCAACTGCCAGGCGCCGTCGAAGACATAGGTATCGAGCCAGTAGTCCTGCTCGCGGATAAAGGAGCCGAAGGTGAAGGCGAACAGCAGCAGGGTGACATTGGGCAGGATGCCCAGCCCCTGGCGGGCGTAGAGCAGCAGCAGGGAGGCGATAAGCAGCAGGCTCCCCTGGGCCAGCTCGGTGAAGCCGCGCTCGGTGAAGCGCCACTCGGGCAGGTGGCTGGCCTCCCAGAAGGCGCCCTGGGCGAGCAGGGCCACCAGCAGCAGGTAGAGGAAGGCGCGCAGGGCCAGGGGCGGCAAGCGGTAGGGGGATGGCGTGGGCATGGCTCGATCCATCGATGCAAAACCTGAATTATACCTGCGCGGCGACCATTTGGGCAGGCGAGGTCACTCGCCGCGCCCACGCCGGGCCTCCTCGACCAGCCAGTCATGCACCGCCGCCACCCGGCGGTCGTCCAGGGCCCCCGGCGCGTAGACGATACCGTACTGCTTGCCGGTGGCGACCCGTTCGGCGAAAGGGGCGATCAGGGCGCCGCGCTTGAGCTCGTCGGTGATCAGGGTGCGCCGGGCGATGGCCACCCCCATGCCGGCGATGGCCGCTTCCATGGTCAGCTGGTTGCGGTTGAAGGTATAGCCGCGGTGCACATTGACATGGGGGGCGGCGATGGCCTCCAGGTAGTGCTCCCACTCCGCATAGTCGTGGCTGCCGCGCCAGGCGGTGACGTCATGCAGCAGCGGATAGTAGGCCAGGTCCTCGGGGCGCCGCAGCGGCGGCTTGCCGCGCAGCAGCGCCGGCGCGCAGACCGGGAAGATCACCTCGTCCATCAGCGCCGTGATGGAAAAGCCCGGGTAGTGGCCGTCGTTGAGGTCGAGGGCCAGGTCGAAGTCGCCGTCGCGCAGCGAGATATTGCTGTCCTCGGCGATCACCTGTACCTCGATATCCGGGAAGCGCGCCTGCAGCCGGGGCAGGCGCGGCATCAGCCACTTGGCCAGGAAGGAGGGCACGCTGCGCAGGCGCAGGATGCCGCTCATCACCCCCGAGCGCAGCCGGCGTACCTCCTGGCCCACCGCCTGGTAGGCCTCGTCCACCACCGCCGCCAGGCGCCGCCCCTCGTCGGTCAGCTCCAGGCGCCGTGGCAGGCGGCGGAACAGCTTGAAGCCCAGGCGCTCCTCCAGTTGCTTGATCTGCTGGCTCACCGCCCCGGTGGTCACGTGCAGCTCCTCGGCGGCGCGGGTAAAGGAGAGGTGATGGGCGCTGACCGCGAAGACCTTCAGCCAGGCATGGGTCTGGGCATTGAGGTGTCGGCTCATGATTGAGTTTTACTAAATCCAGGAGAAGATATTTTCGATTGTCTCGCGATTCCATCCCCATGAACATAGCGTAAACACCTCGACGAGGTGGCCCATAATGTCCGATGCTTTAGTTAGATTGATGTGTCGTGACGAGATTGTCTGAATGGCGACGCCCGACGTCGTCCGGGGGTAAGCGAGATGTCCATCAGTGTGTTCGACCTCTTCAAGATCGGCGTGGGGCCGTCCAGCTCGCATACCGTGGGGCCCATGCGCGCCGCCTACGACTTCGTCGAGAGCCTGCGCGCCCAGGACCTGCTGGAGCGGGTGGCCCGGGTCGAGGTGCAGCTGTACGGCTCGCTTTCCGCCACCGGCATCGGCCACGGCACCGACCGGGCGGTGATCATGGGGCTGATGGGCGAGCGTCCCGACCGCATCGACCCCAAGATCATCTCGCCCTGCATCGAGGAGCTGCTGGAGTCCCAGAGCCTGCTGCTGGACGGTCGCCTGGCGATCCCCTTCCTGTGGCCCCGCGACATGCAGCTGCTGGAAGAGAACCTGCCCCATCACCCCAACGCCATGCGCCTGATCGCCCACGGCCATAGCGACGAACTCTACCGCAACACCTACTACTCGGTGGGCGGCGGTTTCGTGATCGACGAGGCCCAGGCCCAGCAGGGCGACCTGGATACCGACACCACCTCGCTGCCCTACGACTTCAACTCCGCCGCCGAGCTGATGGCGCTGTGCCGCATGCACGACATGCGCATCAGCGAACTGATGCTCGAGAACGAGAAGGCCTGGCGCAGCGAGCAGGAGATCCGCGACGGCCTGTGGACCATCTGGCAGGCGATGTGTGACTGCATCGATACTGGCTTCGCCCACGAGGGCGTGCTGCCCGGCGGGCTCAACGTCAAGCGCCGCGCCGCCGCCCTGCATCGCCGCCTGGTGGCCGTGGAGGGCAGCCACAGCCTGATCGCCTCCACCTTCTCCGCCATGGACTGGGTCAATGTCTTCGCCCTGGCGGTGAACGAGGAGAACGCCGCCGGCGGGCGCATGGTCACCGCGCCCACCAATGGCGCCGCGGGGATCATCCCGGCGGTGCTCAGCTACTACATGAAGTTCCAGCCCGGCGCCAGCGAGCGCGACGTGGTGGACTTCCTGCTGGCCGCCGGCGCGGTGGGCATCCTGTGCAAGAAGAACGCCTCCATCTCCGGCGCCGAGGTGGGCTGCCAGGGCGAGGTGGGCTCCGCCTGCGCCATGGCCGCCGCCGGCCTGGCCGAGGTGATGGGCGGCTCGGTGGGCCAGGTGGAGAACGCCGCCGAGATCGGCCTGGAGCACAACCTGGGGCTGACCTGTGACCCGGTCGGCGGACTGGTGCAGGTGCCTTGCATCGAGCGCAACGCCATCGCCTCGGTGAAGGCGATCAACGCCGCCCAGATGGCCCTGCGCGGCGACGGCGAACACTTTATCTCCCTGGACAAGGCGATCCGCACCATGCGCGACACCGGTCGCGATATGCAGGACAAGTACAAGGAGACCTCCCGCGGCGGTCTCGCGGTCAACGCCATCGAATGCTGATGTAACAGTTTCTCTCTCGTATCAACCCTTTGGGCGCCTCTCTCGGGCGCCTTTTTTTTGGTTCTTCGCACTCTGGCGTGAATGCCGCCGTGGGAGCGCGGCGGTCCGGCGCTCCGGTTCCGCGCGATATCGCCCGAAGGGCGACTGGCTGCCACCAAGGGCGACTTCGTCGCCCAATCGTTCGGCATAGCCAAACTCCCACGATAGCAAGCCGGAATCATCCATGTCGTGGCTTCACGCTGATCTGCGATAAACCTTTTTTGTTGGTTGCCTGAGCATCAGGCAGCCCAGAGGGAGTCCTTCGGCCTCCAATCGCTCGGCGGAGCCGAGCTCCCACGGTAGGCCTGGTGACCACGGGTTTTGTGGGAGCGCAGATTCTGCGCGATATCGCCCGAAGGGCGATCAAGGCGCCTGGCGGCGCCAATCGCTCGGCGGAGCCGAGCTCCCACGCGAGGCTTGGTGGCCGCTGGGGTTGTGGGAGCGCGGATTCCGCGCGATTGGGCGACGGAGTCGCCCTGGCGATATCGCCCGAAGGGCGGGGCTCTACACCCTTGGTCGAGTTCAACGTTTCGGCGGTTGATGGGGCGGGGTAATATGCTCTAGCTTACGTTAACGTAAAGTGATGGCGCCCTCCGCCGTCGCTCGCCAACAACAACAAGAGCCGGGCATGCCAGTGCCCAGAGGACACCCTATGACCCAGGAGTTCATCCTCGAGACCCGGGGGTTGACCAAGGAGTTTCGCGGTTTCACCGCCGTGGACGGCGTCGATCTCAAGGTCAGGGAGGGGCATATCCATGCCCTGATCGGCCCCAATGGCGCCGGCAAGACCACCGTCTTCAACCTGCTCACCAAGTTCCTGCCGCCCACCCGCGGCGAGATCCTCTACCGGGGCGAGGCGATCACCGCCATGAAGGCCAACCAGATCGCCCGGCTGGGCCTGGTGCGCTCCTTCCAGATCTCCGCGGTGTTCGGCCATATGACCGCCCTGGAGAACGTGCGCGTCGCCCTGCAGCGGCCCATCGGCACTTCCTTCCATTTCTGGAAATCGGCGAAGAGCCTCGATCACCTCAACGCCCGCGCCCTGGAGCTGCTCGATGAGGTGGGCCTGGTGGAGTACGCCGATGTGCTCACCGTGGAGATGCCCTACGGGCGCAAGCGCGCCCTGGAGGTGGCCACCACCCTGGCCCTGGAGCCGACCCTGATGCTGCTCGATGAGCCCACCCAGGGCATGGGCGCCGAGGACGTGGACCGCATCGTCGAGCTGATTCGCCGCGTCGCCAAGGGCCGCACCGTGCTGATGGTGGAGCACAACCTCAGCGTGGTCAGCCGCCTCTGCGATCGCATCACCGTGCTGGCCCGGGGCGCCGTGCTGGCCGAGGGCGACTACGCCACGGTCTCCGCCGACCCGCGGGTACGCGAGGCCTATATGGGCAGCGAAGCCGAAGAGGAGGTCAGCGCATGACACCGCTTGCCGAGAACCTGGAGAGCGCCGGCGACCGGGGCCATCACCCGGAGCGAGCCGCCGAGGAGGGCAATCCATGACACAGCTTGCCGAAACCCTGGAGACCTCGGGCTACCGCGATCATGACGGCGCGGAGATGCTCAGGATCAGCGACCTGCACGCCTTCTACGGCGAGTCGCATATCCTCCACGGCGTCGACCTGGACGTGAAGCGCGGCGAGCTGGTGACCCTGCTGGGCCGCAACGGCGCCGGGCGCAGCACCACCCTCAAGGCGATCATGAGCCTGGTGGGGCGGCGCACCGGCTCCATCGTCATCAACGGCACCGAGACCCTGGCCTTGAAGCCCCACCGCATCCCGCGCCTGGGGGTCGGCTACTGCCCGGAGGAGCGCGGCATCTTCGCCAGCCTCGACGTGGAGGAGAACCTGCTGCTGCCGCCCACGGTGCGCTCCGGGGGCATGAGCCTCGACGAGATCTACCAGATGTTCCCCAACCTCTACGAGCGGCGCCGCAGCCAGGGCACCCGCCTCTCCGGCGGCGAGCAGCAGATGCTGGCCATGGCGCGCATCCTGCGCACCGGCGCCCGGTTGCTGCTGCTCGACGAGATCACCGAGGGCCTGGCCCCGGTCATCAACCAGGCCCTGGCCGAGGTGCTGCTCAAGCTCAAGGCCCGCGGCATGACCATCGTGCTGGTGGAGCAGAACTTCCGCTTCGCCGCGCCCCTGGCCGACCGCCACTTCGTGATGGAGCACGGTCGCATCATCGAGGAGATCGGCGCCGCCGAACTACCCGGCCGCCGCGACCACCTCAACCGCCTGTTGGGGGTCTGACCCCCGTCTTATCCGACCAACAACAATAACGGGCCCAGGCCCATGGAGAATTGCATGACCCTAACCAAGAAGTGCCTCGCCAGCAGCATCGCCCTCGCCACCGCCCTGGCCGCCGGCGGCGCCCAGGCCGAGATCAGCGACGACGCCGTGCGCATCGGCTACCTGGCGGACATGTCCGGCACCTACCGCGACCTGGCCGGCCCCGGCGGCCTGGCCGCCCTGGAGATGGCGGTGGAGGATTTCGGCGGCAGCGTGGGCGGCACGCCCATCGAGATCTTCAGCGCCGACGACCGCAACAGCGCCGACGTGGGCGCCAACACCGTGCGCGAGTGGGTCGACCAGCGCAACGTCGACATGGTGGCGGGCATGGTCGCCTCCTCGGTGACCATCGCCGTGACCCAGGTGCTGGAGCAGCACGACAAGCTGGGCCTGGTCTCCGGCTCCGCCGCCTCCAGCATCACCGACGAGCACTGCACCCCCAACCATATCCACTGGGTCTACGACACCTACCCGCTGGCCAACGGCACCGCCCGGGCGGTGGTCGACCAGGGCGGCAGCGACTGGTTCATGCTGACCGCCGACTACGCCTTCGGCCACGCCCTGGAGGGCGACGTGGAGAAGGTGGTCACCGAGAACGGCGGTAACATCGTCGGCCGGGTGCGCCACCCCTTCCCGACCAGCGACTTCTCCTCCTATATCCTCCAGGCCCAGGGCTCCGGGGCGCAGATCGTCGGCCTGGCCAATGCCGGCGCCGACACCGTCAACGCCATCAACACCGCCAGCCAGTTCGGCCTGACCCAGAGCGGCCAGCAGCTCGCCGGCCTGCTGGTGTTCCTCAACGACGTCCATGCCATGGGCCTGGACGCCACCCAGGGCCTGCTGCTGACCACCGGCTGGTACTGGAACATGGATGACCAGGCCCGCGCGTGGTCCGAGCGCTACTACGAGCGGGTCGGGCGCATGCCGACCATGGTCCAGGCGGGCATCTACTCCAGCACCATGCACTACCTCAACGCCGTGGAGGCCACCGGCAGCGACGACACCGCCACTGTCCGCGAGCACATGATGTCGCAGCCGATCCACGACTTCTTCGCCCGCAACGGCCATATCCGCGCCGACGGCCGCATGGTCCACGACATGTACCTGGCCCAGGTGAAGACCCCGCAGCAGTCCGAGGGCGAGTGGGACCTCTACCATATCCTCGCCACCATCCCCGCCGATCAGGCCTATCGCCCGCTGGCCGAGAGCCAGTGCGACCTGGTGCAGAACTGACCACCGGCCCGGCGGCCCCGGCGGGGCCGCCGCCTTCCCGCTGGCGAGGAGATTCCTACCATGACGATGATATTCGGGGTGCCCCTGGCGGTATTCACGGGGCAGCTGCTGCTGGGGCTGATCAACGGCGCCTTCTACGCCCTGCTCAGCCTGGGCCTGGCGGTGATCTTCGGCCTGCTGAAGATCGTCAACTTCGCCCATGGCGCCCAGTACATGCTGGGCGCCTTCGTCGCCCTGCTGGCCTCCCGCTACCTGGGGCTCGACTACTGGCTGGCGCTGCTGCTGGTGCCGCTGGTGGTGGGCGGCTTCGGCATGCTGATCGAGCGGCTGCTGCTGCGCCGCATCGCCCATCTCGACCACCTCTACGGGCTGCTGCTGACCTTCGGCCTGGCGCTGATCTTCGAGGGCGCCCTGATCAACCTGTTCGGCGTCTCCGGGGCCAGCTACCCGATTCCCGAGGCGCTGCAGGGCGGCGTCAACCTGGGCTTCATGTTCCTGCCCATCTACCGCGGCTGGGTGCTGGTGGCGGCCCTGGCGGTGTGCCTGTTCACCTGGTTCATGATCGAGCGCACCCGCCTCGGCGCCTATCTGCGCGCCGGCACCGAGAACCCGGCGCTGATGCAGGCCTTCGGCGTCAACGTGCCGCTGCTGATCACCCTCACCTACGGCTTCGGCGTGGCGCTGGCCGCCTTCGCCGGGGTGCTGGCCGCGCCCCTCTACCCGGTGTCGCCGACCATGGGCTCGAGCCTGCTGATCGTGGTCTTCGCGGTGGTGGTGATCGGCGGCATGGGCTCCATCCTCGGCGCCGTGCTCACCGGCCTGGCCATGGGCCTGATCGAGGGGCTCACCAAGGTCTATTACCCCGAGGCCGCCAACACCGTGATCTTCCTGGTGATGATCCTGGTGCTGCTGCTGCGCCCCGCGGGACTCTTCGGTAAGGAGGCATGATGGACACCACCCAGACCCTTTCCCCCACCCGGCAGCGCCAGCGCCGCGCCCAGTGGCGCCGCCAGGCCCTGACCCTGGCGCTGCTGGCCGTGGGCCTCGCGGCCCCCTTCGTCGCCTACCCGGTGTTCCTGATGAAGGTGCTGTGCTTCGCGCTCTTCGCCTGCGCCTTCAACCTGCTGCTCGGTTATGCGGGGCTGCTCTCCTTCGGCCACGCCGCCTTCCTGGCCACCGGCGGCTATGTCACCGGCTACCTGCTGGCCAGCTATCCGGGGCTGACCCCGGAGCTCGGCATCCTCACCGGCACCGCCGCCGCCGTGGCGCTGGGGGCGCTGTTCGGGGTGCTGTCGATCCGCCGCCAGGGCATCTACTTCGCCATGGTGACCCTGGCCCTGGCCCAGCTGATGTTCTTCGTCTTCGTGCAGTCGCCCTTCACCGGCGGCGAGGACGGCCTGCACGGCGTGCCCCGGGGCGAGCTGTTCGGGCTGATCAGCCTCAACAGCAACCTGGCCATGTACTACTTCGTCTTCGCGGTCTTTTTGATCGGCTTCGCGATCATCCAGCGCGCCGTGCACTCACCCTTCGGCCAGGTGCTCAAGGCGATCCGCGAGAACGAGCCCCGGGCCGTCTCCCTAGGCTACAACGTCGATGCCTACAAGCTGCTAGCCTTCGTGCTCTCCGCCGGCCTCGCGGGCCTGGCCGGCTCCACCAAGACGCTGGTCTTCCAGCTCGCCTCCCTGACCGACGCCCACTGGCACATGTCCGGCGAGGTGATCCTGATGACCCTGCTGGGCGGCGTCGGCACCCTGTTCGGCCCCCTGGTCGGCGCCGGCCTGGTGGTCAGCCTCCAGCACCTGCTCGCCCAATCGCCACTCGGCAACTGGGTCAGCGTCATCCTCGGCCTGATCTTCGTCGTCTGCGTCCTCAGCTTCCGCAGCGGCATCGTCGGCGAAATCCTCAAGTCCTACCGCAAGAACTTCAAGTAAGCCCCCATGCCTCAACCTTGGCGCCCCCAGGGCGCCTTTTTTCTGCCACCACCACCGGCCTTTGGGATCGCCACTGGTCCTGGGGGGCTGCTGGTTTCTGTGAGAAGGACTCTGGTTTTGTGGGAGCGCGGATTCCGCGCGATATCGCCCGAAGGGCGATCCTGATGGCCACCAAGGCGGCAATCGGCACCATCAACTGCTGTTGGAGCCGCCTTCAGCCGGTGATTGACCCGCAGGCCGCCAGGCAATGGCCACCAGCCTTGGGGAAAAACCACCACCCCCTACCAATCTCCAACCCTTTCCCATCACCCCAACCTTTGCATCCCTGCCACCCCTTGATTACTCTGAATTACTAAGGCCGCTGAGAGGGTCAGAAACGACAACACGCACGCAGGGACTACCGCATGGATGGCGACCGCCATCATAAGACGCAGGGTAGGGGCGGTAGCGTGCCTGGGGCCCCTTGACCACCTCCCCAGCCAGACACCCTGGATGATTGAAACCGGAAAAAGCAGCAGGCGCGCGAATTCTGCATATGACGCCAAGCTATAATTAGCTGTATTGTAAATCAGTGAGTTAGATTCTAGCGGTGGGCTACATTTGTTGGAAAAACGTGCCGGCACGTTGATCCAATCATAGAGCGCGCCGTCTAATACCTGTTATGTGCTTAAGGAGAAGCAAATTGAACATAAGGGATTTACCCTTTGGGGTTACTGACTGGTCTGAAGTTGAGAAGACCGAACACACAGGGGAACAGGGAGCTGCTTATTGGCAGACCCGTACTTTCGGCGATATACGGGTTCGTATGGTCGAGTACAGCCCCGGCTATCTGGCTGATCATTGGTGCGCCAAAGGGCACATCCTGCTCTGCCTGGAAGGCGAGCTCCACACTGAGTTAAAGGACGGGCGTTGCTTTGTTCTCCAGCCGGGTTCTAGCTATCAGGTGGCGGACAACGCTGAGCTTCATCGGTCCTCGACCGAGCGGGGCGCAAAGCTCTTCGTCGTGGATTGAAAATCACATAACCAGGCCATGCACCGGATGCCATAACCTGCGCTTCGCTCCGGTTCTGTCACCGGTGATGGCGGGCGTTAGGCATTGATTCACATGGCAGAGCACTATCTCTCTACAGTAATAACGAGCGCCGTGGTCGCTACCATCGCTGGCGCCTTAATCAATGCATGGTTGGAAAGTCGCCGGGAGAGACATTCCACGCGCTTCGAAGCTTTGTCGGCAGCTGTGACTCTGGAGGGTTACGCAATCACTTGTGCCGAAGCAATATCCCACAACGATATAGCCGAGCAATCTTTGGGACACGCCGGCGCTTTCATGGGTAGTGTGCCAGAGTTTCCGACTATATCGGTGCCCGCAGGATTTCTAAAACCAGAGAAAGCGAAGGTTGCAGATAAATTAATGGTATTTCCACAAGAAATTCGTCAAGCCGATCAATGGGTAGGATTACAGTGGGATTTCACCGCAGAAGTCGAAGCCGTTCGCGAGGCGGCGGTAGAGCAATCCGCGCAAATGGGATTATCAGCGATAGAACTAGCTTCAAATATTCGAAAAGCTTTTAACCTACCCGAGCGAAAATTGATCTTTGGTGTATTCGACGTAGAGAAAACGCTCCGGAAAGCTCTTCGAGAGGTGCAGGACAATGCCTAACCATGCCAGTCACGGCGACGTCTACTACATTGCGGCTTCGCCTCCATTTCGTAGCCGCGCGTGCTGAGCGGCGTTAAATTTCTGAATAGGACATATCGTGGCCGAAGAAAAAGTAGTTAGAATCTGTTGGAATACCAACTCTTGGTGCTCGCCTTCAGGGCCAGAAGGAAAGTCTAAAAATAAAGACTCATATGAAGAGATTGTTGGCTATGGTCATGAGGAATGGCTCTTTGATCTTAACAAGGTCGTGGAAGGCTATCACTACAGTTTTTTACAAGCAGCAAATACCGGACGAAATGTCCATAAGGATAGTGATTTAAAGGTATATCTATATTCAATCAATAGTGAAACAAAAACAAGGTGGTGGATTGGCTCTATTGATAACCTTCAGATTGTTCCTGAATCAGAATCTGAGAGGATATATCAGATTTATAAAGAGCAGGGCTGGCTTGATGAAATGATTGATCAAGTTGGTCAAGTCGGCGCCTCTTCAGAAGATCTAAGAAAAACTGATCCGAAGATTCTATTCACCGTTAAATTTAGGCCAAGTGACTTATGTTTAGAAGAGCCTCCTAAAGAGTTCTCCGCAGACGACGATTCCATATCCGCTACTTATTATAATTTTCAACCCTATTTAGGAATGCCTGATTTATTAATCCATGCTTTTAATTTTGTGCCGGGTCATAATCCAGGTAAAAATGAAGGCTGGAGAACATATGAAGATAACAGAAAAAAGATAGATAATCTCCATAATCAAATTCAAAATGGTATATACCTGCAGCTTATTAAAATTTATGGGAATGAAAACGTTGGTACAGAGCAGCTAACATCTAATGGTACGAAGATAGACATAGTTGCAAAAGATAATAATAAAGGCCTGATATTTTATGAGATAAAAACCTCATCAACTGTATTAGGGAGCATTAGAGAGGCTTTTGCTCAGCTTCTCGAATATTCCTATTATCCTGATAGCAATTATGCTACTAAGTTGGTGATTGTTTCGCCTAATATAGTAACTGAGGAGGTGTCGATTTATATGAAGAATATTCGAAATAAATTTGGAATCCCTATATATTATCAATCTTTTGATATGGCTAAAAACCAGCTGGAGCCAGAATTGCATTGACAAGATTTAACAAATCAAAGCACGCGGACGTGGTAAGGCTGTCACCTTTTGTGCAAAAAAGACGCACAAAAGGTGACAGCCTTACCATGCCGATGTTCGAGGCGTTAGCTATCACGAGAAATCGAAACAATGAATGAGTTTAAAAATAGGGAAGCTGAGTACCTAAGGAAAATAGAGTTGGAGCGAATGGAGCAGCTCCGCGAGATTGAATACTATAAAGAAATGAAAAGTCGTAGGCGAAAGTATATGATGATACTTGTCGCTGGTCTGGCACCGCTGCCGATACTTCTGTCAAAGTTTTTCGATTTTCCCGAGACGCTTACTTATGCTTCAGTTGCTATAGTTATTGCAGCTTTTTCTGGTTTGGCATTTATATATCTTCAGCCAGAACGCTCTAGAAGATACCCATTAGATAGCGATTTCATCCCTAATGAACTCAAAGAAGAATTTCTTTCTTTGAAATCGAGAAATAGGGATTTCGAAAGGCAAAATAAAGAGCTTAATAATAAGATAAGCAAAATTATAAATCAGCTACAAAAAGGTGAAGGCTCAGAAGGGTTATTTAACCAAGAGGATAAAGATAAAATCTTAGGTCGCATCCAGGAAAAGCTAGAATCAGATGCACTCCAGGATTATCAGGCTAAGCTGCAAGCCATAGTCAACGATCGACTTAAGTACAGAAATCAAGAAGAGCTTTTTATCCAAATAAATTCTAGGCTTGAAAGTGAAGTCCAAAATCTAGCAAAAAGAGGGAATATTAACTTAATCTTGGGTATGGCAACGACATTGACGGGCCTAAGTATCTTGGGGTACTCAGTCTTCAATGCTCCAGCATTGAGTTCAGTCATCGACCTCGCGGCTCACTTTATACCAAGAATTTCGCTTGTATTGTTAATTGAGGTTTTCGCATATTTCTTCCTTAAGCTGTATAAGCAGGGACTCAGCGAGATAAAGTACTTTCAAAATGAAATAACAAATATCGAAAGTAAGTTTCTGGCACTTAGGCTGTCTTCTGAGTCTGGTCAAGATGATTGCGTAAAAGAAGTTGTAGCAAACCTGCTGACAACAGAAAGAAATTTCGTATTGGAAAAAGGCCAGACAACGATAGAGCTTGAGCAGGTAAGGATTGATCAAAAGCAACGGTCCGAACTAACAAGGCTTTTAGATAAAGCACTTCAAAAAATCAAATAGCTAACAAAGCGCTACTGGCGGAAAAATTTCCGCTGCGCTACAAATCTGCCGCAGAGCGCGTCGTTAAATGTCTTATCAGAGTAAGGGAAAAAAATGAGTCAACTGGAAGAAACACAAGAATCACTATCTCGGATGCAGGCATTTGACCCGAAAAGCCTTGCTAGAGAGGAAGAGCTGGGAAGAAATTTTGATTTCTCTGCTATTGTAGCCCCAGCATCAAAACTTATTAGGCTATACAACCAACTAGGCCTTTCGACACTGGATGACTTTCCAGATCCAATACTTTCTCAAATTAAGCAACAAGCTGATGCAGACTTTAATAGGTTTCAGCAAGTTCTGGATTTTGATCCAACCACTGTACAAAACCAGAATCCTACCCAGCCTAGAGATCAATTGATCCAGCAAGTTACCAATGCGTACGACCCTGCATTTCAGAGATTATTCCCATTTATATCATATGGCACGAGTAAGTCTGTTGATTTCCAGAGGATGGAAAATGAAGCTCGTGCAATGCTTCAAAACGTAAAAGATGAAGCAACAGAAATAACTGAGCAGTTAACTGAGCATCAAGAACAAGCACAAGGTGTACTTTCAGATGTTAGAAGAGTTGCAGCAGAGCAAGGTGTTTCACAGCAAGCGATTTACTTTAAAGATGAGGCGGAGGCACATGAAACACTAGCAGAAACTTGGCGTAGCCGAACTACCAAATTGGCTTTGGGGTTGGGCGCTTATGCCTTTCTAAGCATATTTTTTCATAAATGGTCGTGGCTACAACCCGAAGATACCATTCAATCTATACAGCTCGTAACGAGCAAGATACTCATTTTTGGTGTTATATCTTATATGCTGTTTCTGTCGGCCAAAAACTTTCTGTCTCATAAGCATAGCGCCATCATCAATAAGCATAGACAAAATGCATTGATGACCTACACAGCTATCACAGATTCAGCTGCGACTGAAGAAAGTAAAGATGTAGTTCTTAACCATGCCTCAGCTTGTATTTTTTCACCGCAAGACACTGGCTTCATTAAATCTGAATCTCAACAGTCAAATACCACCAGGTCTGTTGTTGAGTTACTTCCGAAAACAACAATGAAACTTGACTCACAGTGAAATTTAACAAGCAAAGCCAGCGGATGTTTCGTACCGCTGCTTTGAGCGTTATACGGTGCGGAGTAAGTCCACTTTCGACCCAAAACACACGTTAATTAAGTAGACTGACCAGTATTTAAGCCTAAAGTATAGGCTTTAAGATGTCGACAAATATGTGAAAAAGATCAAAGGATGTTTCATATGCCTACTGCAGCAGGACAATTGCTAGGTTTTCAGCTCCAGCTCCAGCGGGCACTGGTTCACTTGCTGCAATCTGGACGTGGATCGTCTGTAAGCGTTGAGGTTACCGGTGACGTCGCGGTAATGCTCGGCAACGGGGGTAAACTCGAAGAAGAAGACAAGTCGTCTTTGAGTAGCAATCCAGTTACGAATAAATCAACCGACCTCTGGAAAACTTTCTATAACTGGATTAATGCGCTGAATGATGGTTCGATACATTTCGAGGAAACAAAATTCATTTTATATGCTAACCACGAGGGTAATAAAGGGATAGTCGATGAATTATCAGATGCTCAAAGTTCTGAGGAAATAAATAAATGTGTCGGAGAAGTAGAAAGCCTATTCGGATCTCTAGAATCGACCCACCCCATCCACCCGTATCTTACACATATTCTGGGCCATAAAGATGCTTTTAGAGCGATAGTCGGGTCTTTTGAATTTATCGTCGGCAGTAAAACGGGTAGTGAGGAGATTCACCAGGTTCTATCAGAAATAATTTTAGTGTCACAGCATCATGTCGATTATGTCCATGATGAATTACTCGGCTGGATAACAAATTCTGTGATGGACAGGATCGCCGCCAGTAAACCCGCCATTATATCGTGGGAGGAATATCAGAAAAAGTTTGTGGTCCTTTTTGAGAGAGTTAGGGCAAGGGAGTTAATCGACTTCACGAAGGAGTATGCAGCCGACCACAAGGAGGTTCAGGAACAGTTTAAGGAATATCCAAAATATTTGAAACAACTACAGATAATTAATATTGAAGACCATGAACAAGTTTCGGCAGTATCTGATTTTCTTCGTAGGAAGGTAAATGCGGATAAATGGATAGAGAGCGAGTTGATAGACGAAGCTTCCGCTCAGGAGTTCGAAGAAAGCCTGAAAAGCTATTGGCACAGCACGATTAAAAAACTTTCTATTACCGAAAAATCACTAAAGCCTGAAGAACGCGGGCAGCTTCTTTACCACGATTGCAAGGTAAGGCAGGCAACAATAGGAAATCAGCCTGTTCTTTCTCATTTTGTTCGTGGAACTTATCATAATCTTACAAATGAAAATGAAATAGGGTGGCATGAATCATGGAACGATTTATTGAAAGACAGGTAGCAGGTGAGTTATGAGCAATCTCGTTGAAGAAATTAGAGTCTGGAATACCCCGGTTGTCGGTTCCTACGTTCTTTGGCGATTTACACAAGGCTATACAGATCATCACCCCGAAGGTCACTCCCCCGTCCTCTTACTGCATTTTCTTGCATCTGCAATTTTAACAAACAAGCGTCTCAGCGATCCCGTCACTAACCTCAGAAAGGACCTTGCGTCCTACGCGCGAAGCTTCACCGACAAAAAGGATGTCGATCTTTTCCTTTCGATTCATAACCGCGTGAACAATACGAAATTCTATACCTTAAATTCGATCGACCTGGCGATTCAGCATGGTCTGCTGTTTCTCAATCTTGAGGATGGCTGCATTTATCCCAAAAAGCTTTCGCAGAAGCCGAGTAGGGGTATGGCTCCCAAGCCAAGTGTCAAATCTTTGGGCAATAAAGCAGAAACGTTAGGTAAGTGGTTTTCAGCCTACTCGGTGAGCCAGGTATCTACATTATTAAAGGTGGTCTTATAGTGAACATGAAGATAAGGAAGTTGATTATCTGGCCGAAAAATCCTGCCTTTCCGCCAAGAGAAGTAAAGTTCGAACTTGACAAGGTTAATGTTATCACTGGAGCGTCACGCACAGGAAAGTCGGCAATAATACCGATCATTGATTACTGCCTTGGTTCCAGTTCATGCAGTATTCCTATTGACACAATTAGAGACTATGTATCCTGGTATGGAGTCATACTCCAACTTGGTCAGGATCAGATGCTTATCGCGAGGAAAGTTCCAACTGGCAGCAATCCGTCTGATGACTTTTACTACTATAAAGGAACGAGCGTTACGATTCCGCCGGTGCTGAAAGATAAAAATGCTTCGACTGAGGATGTTAAACACTCATTGAATGAACTTGCCCTGCTGCCGTATTTCAGTCTCGATCCAGACGAAGCACCACAAAACAGTTTTAAAGCTCGTTTGAGCATTCGCGATCTGATGGGCTTTGTATTTCAAACACAGGATATTGTCGCTAACCAGAATATTCTGTTCTACAAAACTCACGCTCATGAACATCGCGAAAAACTACGGACTTGGTTTCCTTTTATTCTTGGCGCGGAGAACCTGGAGGTGTTGAAGGCTCGGCAGCGAATGCAGGTGCTTGAGCGGAAGCTAAATAGATTGCGGCGGGAGCTTGAGAAAGAGCGCGCGATTTCACAAGAGTGGAAGTCAAATATATTTGGACATCTCATGACAGCGGTCGATTACGGGCTGGTCGAAGCTCAATTTTATCAATCTGACGATCCTGAGAGACTTCTTGAACTCGGTAAGGAACTAATTGAGAGGAGCCCGGACAGACCACGTATCGGCGAAGGTCAGATTCAGGCATCAAACGAAGAACTCATAAAGCTTGATGCTCAGGACGATGATCTAGCTTCCCATATTGCGCAGATAAAGAACCGTCTTGAGGAGGTAAAAAGATTAAAGGGCGGTTTTACAGATTACGGTTCCGTTGCTAGGAAGAAAGCTGACCGACTTCACCTTTCTAGATGGCTGACAGATGTAGCGGAGCATACGGAAACTTGCCCCGTATGTGGTGAGTCCGGTCATCCTAACGCGCTTAACGAAATCAACAAAATTTCAGCCGTTCTCGAAGAATATGAAAGTGAAGCGAGTAAATTTCAGGTCATTCCCACCACTTTTGACAGGGAAGAACAGCGACTTAAGCAAGACTTGGAGGACGTATTAGAGCAAAGGAACTCGCTTCAGGAACGATATGACCGGCTTATACAGAAAGACGAGCAGGCCCGGCACAGCTTTTATAGAAACAAAGAGATGTATATCTTTCTCGGCCATTTCCGTTCCTCGCTGGAGCGGTTCGAAAAGCTCATCGAAGGCGGCCACTTAGAAAACCAAGTTCAGGAGCTACAGGAGGAGTATGATCAATTGAAACCGCTGGTAAATGAAGCAGCTATTTTAAGAAGGGCAGATGCCGCGACCGATAAAATTTCAGAGCTTATGCTCTCCTACCTTCAGCACCTTGACGTCGAAGAAAAATACAGGCAATCCAGACCAAAAGTTGACATCAAGGAGTTGGCCATCAAAGTACGGGGGAATGAAGGTGAGTGGCACTTCCTTGCTGAAGTCGGTAGCGCTTCGAATTGGGTTTCCTTTCATATAGCAGCTATGTGCGCATTTCAGGAGTTTTTTGCCAGCTTGCCCGGCTCAAGTGTCCCTAGTTTTGTCATCTTCGATCAGCCAAGTCAGGTTTACTTTCCCAAAGTTACGTTAGTTGAAGGCGGTGAGAAGGAAGAAGACTTCAAGAATTACGAGGATGAAGATTTTTACGCCGTTAAGAAGATATTTAAAACCTTGTCAAAAACCTTCTCTAAACCCGATGCTTCCTGGCAGTTTATAGTTCTTGATCATGCGGATAAGGCCATATACGGAGACATTGAAAATGTTCACGAAGTCGATGAATGGCGGGAGGGGAAAAAACTCATACCGACAGCATGGTATGCCGATGTATAGAGCATGCCGGGTTCTTTTTTCTCATAAGGCGTATGGTGATCTGTGATAAATCTCTACATGCTAGGACTTCGCCGGCAGTTTGCGTAACTCAGTGGACGTATGGAGGTTTTTAGATGATGGCGCGGAGAACGTATAACAAGGCGCTGCTGTCGGACAATTTTTACGCTGCGCTCCAAAATTGCCGCAGAGCGCGGCGTTGAGGCTGTAGCAAAACTGTATGTACAGTGCGGGTATTCATCTGACACGCCTCCACTGCCAGCATCAAACCTCCACCCCTACCTCCCTGCGCTTCGGCAAACTCCCCGGCAAATATGCCACCAGATGATCGACGAACTGCCGCACCTTGGGGGAGAGGTGGCGGTGGCGGGGGTAGACCGCCCAGACGGCGGTGTCCCGGTGGCGGAAGGTGTCCAGCACCGAGATCAGCTCGCCGCTGGCCAGGTACTCCTCCACGTAGTAGTCGGGCAGTTGGGCCAGGCCGAGGCCCTTGAGGGCGGCGTCCAGCAGGGCGGGGCCGGAGTCGGCCCGCCACTTGCCCTGCACGCGAATCTCCCGGCGCACGCCTTCCACCTCGAACAGCCAGGAGTCGCGGCTGCCGACCAGGCAGCGGTGGTTGCTGAGCTCGGCCAGGCTATGCGGGCGCGAGACCTGCTCGAAGTAGGCTCGGGAGCCCACCACGTATTCGCGGCGTTCGCACAGGCGCCGGGCGATCAGCGTCGAGTCCTTGAGCACCCCCATGCGCACGGCGATATCGTAGCCCTCGTCGATCAGCTCCACCTGGCGGTTGGTGAAGTGCATTTGCACCTCCAGTTGCGGGTGCAGTCGCTGGAAGTCGTTGACCAGGGGCGCCACGAAGCGCTCGCCGAAGGTGGTGGCGGCGGTCAGCTTGAGCACCCCCTTGGGGCGGGCCTGGAAGTCGGTGATCGCCGCCTCGGCCTCGCGGAAGCCGTCGAAGAGGTGGCGGCAGTGCTCATAGTAGAGGGCGCCGGCATCGGTGAGGCGGATCTGCCGGGTGGTGCGGTAGAGCAGTTGGGTGCCCAGCTGGTTCTCGAGCTGGCCCACCAATCGGCTGACATGGGAGTTGGAGACCTGGAGGTGGCGCGCCGCCGCCGAGAAGGTGCCCAGGCGCACCACCTCGACGAAGGCTTCGATACGGTCCCAACGTTGCATGGCGGATGATCCCTTGGTTGATTGTTGCTCAGCAACAATAATCTTGTGTCGGCGACCCGATTTATCCGCCACCGACCCATCACCTAGACTGCAGGTATTGGCGCCTCCCTAGGCGCTCTTTTCCGTGTCACTCGCTGTCGAGGAACCGCTATGAAATCACGTGCCGCTATTGCCCTGGAAGCCGGCAAGCCGTTGGAATTGGTCGAAATCGACGTGGAGGGCCCGAAGGCCGGCGAGGTGCTGGTACGCATCGCGGCCACCAGCGTCTGTCATACCGATGCCTTTACCCTCTCCGGCGCCGATCCGGAAGGGCTCTTCCCCTCGGTGCTGGGCCATGAGGGCGCCGGCGTGGTCGAGGCGGTGGGCGAGGGCGTCACCAGCCTGCAGCCGGGCGACCATGTCATCCCGCTCTATACCGCCGAGTGCGGCAAGTGCAAGTTCTGCCTCTCCGGCAAGACCAACCTCTGCCAGTCGGTGCGCGCTACCCAGGGCCAGGGCCTGATGCCGGACGGCACCTCGCGCTTCTCCTTCGAGGGCAAGACCCTGCACCACTACATGGGCTGCTCCACCTTCAGCGAATACACCGTGCTGCCCGAGGTCTCCCTGGCCAAGGTCTCCAAGGAGGCGCCGCTGGACAAGATCTGCCTGCTGGGCTGCGGCGTGACCACCGGCATCGGTGCCGTGCTCAACACCGCCAAGGTCGAGCCGGGCGCCACCGTGGCGGTATTCGGCCTGGGTGCCATCGGCCTGGCGGTGATCCAGGGCGCGCAGATGGCCAAGGCCAGCCGCATCATCGCCATCGACGTCAACCCGGACAAGTTCGAGCTGGCCCGCCAGTTCGGCGCCACCGACTTCGTCAATCCCAAGGACTACGCCGACCCCATCCAGCAGGTGATCGTCGACCTGACCGACGGCGGCGTCGACTACTCCTTCGAGTGCATCGGCAACGTCAACGTGATGCGCTCGGCCCTGGAGTGCTGCCACAAGGGCTGGGGCGAGTCGATCATCATCGGCGTGGCCGGTGCCGGCGAGGAGATCTCCACCCGTCCGTTCCAACTGGTCACCGGCCGGGTCTGGAAGGGCTCCGCCTTCGGCGGCGTCAAGGGCCGCAGCGAGCTGCCGGGCTACGTGGACCGCTACATGAACGGCGAGCTCAAGATCGACGAGTTCATCACCCACGACATGCCCTTCGAGAAGATCAACGAGGCCTTCGATCTGTTGCACGCGGGCAAGAGCATCCGTAGCGTACTCCACTACTAAGGCGACTTTATTCGAGAGGCGGCCCCGCCACGGCGGGGCCCAAGGAGAGCACGGATGACCATGTCTGAAAGCCTGGAACTGGTGTCGGCCACCAAGAGCTTCGGCGGCTGGATCAAGCGCTACAAGCATCGCTCCCGGGCGCTGGATTGCGAGATGATCTTCGCGATCTACCTGCCGCCCCAGGCGGAGAGCGAGCGGGTGCCGCTGCTGTGGTGGCTGTCGGGGCTGACCTGCACCGACGAGAACTTCATGCAGAAGGCCGGCGCCCAGCGCCTGGCCGCGGAGCTGGGCATCGCCATCGTCTGCCCGGACACCAGCCCGCGGGGCACCGACCTGCCCGGCGAGCACGACAGCTACGACTTCGGCTCCGGCGCCGGCTTCTATGTCAACGCCACCCAGGCGCCGTGGAGGAGCCACTACCGCATGTACGACTATGTGGCCGACGAGCTGCCCTCGGTGGTGCGTCAGCACTTCCCGGTCAATGGCCGCGAGTCGATCAGCGGCCACTCCATGGGCGGCCATGGCGCCTTGATCCTGGCGCTGCGCCATCCGGGGCGCTTCCGCTCGGTGTCGGCCTTCTCGCCCATCGTCAATCCCAGCGCCTGCCCCTGGGGCCAGAAGGCCTTCCAGGGCTACCTGGGCGACGACGCGGGGAGTTGGACCCAGTACGACGCCTGCGAACTGGTGGCCAAGGGCGCCTCGCGCCAGCCGCTGTTTATCGACCAGGGCGAGGCGGATAACTTCCTGGAGGAGCAGCTCAAGCCGGAGCGCCTGGAGGCGGTGTGCGCCGAGCACGACCACCCGCTGACCCTGCGCCGTCACCCGGGCTATGACCATAGCTACTTCTTTATCGCCAGCTTTATCGACGACCACCTGCGCTATCACGCGGAGAAGCTGCACAAGAAGAGCTGAGTGGTTGTTGCGGGATCCTTGCTTTCCCTACCGGCGTCGCCTTGTGCGGCGCTTTTTTGTGGGTGGCTGCCCAGGGGCGCCTGCGGCGCCAAATCGCCGAGACGTCGGACCGGCGGAACCGGAGCGCCGGACCGCCGCGCTCCCACTGGGCGGAGGGAGCTAGTGTTGTGGGAGATTCTATGTTGCCCCTCAAGCCGCCACCGTGGTTGGGGGGCGATACTCCACCTCATGCTTCATCAGCGCAAAGGCGATACGGACTAGCTTCCGGGCGATGATCACCAGCGCTTGGGTTTTCTTGAGTCCGCGGGCCAGATAGCTCTGATAAGTCGCTTGCCAAGCCAGCTGACGGCTGGCGGCCATCGCCGCATTGTGCAGCAGACGACGCACCTCCGAATCGCCCTTCTTGGTCAGCTTGCGCCGCCCACGTTGTCTTCCCGAGTCACGCACACGGACATCCAGCCCCAGGAAGGCCACGAAGGCGTCACTGTGGCGAAAATCACCCCGCAGGAAGGCCATCACCAGGGCCGTCGCCGTCAGTGGGCCAACCCCCTCCATGGCCTGGCAGCGGGCGACGTGCTGGCTGAGCCCTGCCTCACGAACGATGGCCCGCAGGCGGGCCTGGATGACTTGGTCGATGCGCGTTAGCTGGGCGACCAGGCGCTTGAGCGGGGCCTGCAATTCCGGTAACTCGGCGCAGCTCTGCTGAATCGCCACCCGGGCCCTGACGAGGGTGGCACGGCGGCGCAGCAGGGTCTGTAGCGCCCGATAGGCGGGCGGTGGCGGGGTCCAGGACCGCAGGGCTTCTTGCTCGCGACTAAGGTAGCGGGCCAGCAGGCGGGCATCGCTGCTGTCGGTCTTGGCGCGACCACCAATGCCTTGCCGGTAATGATTGAGTTGGTAGCCATCGATGACGTAGACCACATGCCCGCACTGGTAGGCCAGCTCGATCAGCAGCCTGTGGTAGGTGCCGGTGGCCTCGATGGCAATGGCGCAGTGAGCGGGTAGACGACGCAGCCAGCGCTTGATGCTGGCCTGGTTATTCTCCAGCACTTCCTCGGTGTCGGTATCCTGCCGATAGCTCACCAGTTCGTCCTTGGCGACGTCGATGCCGATGATGGTCTGGATTGTCATCTCTCGCCCTCCACGCTAGGTTGAAAAGGCTTGTCGGGGTGCACCCAAGCGCTGACTTGCCAAGATCGTCGGTCTGAGGGGCGCTCAGCCGATGGATTCCTTATCGGCGCTTGATGGGTGGGGTGGGGCCATGTCTCCCACGGTCTGTGCCCGACCAGGGCCAGATGTTTGGCTTGTCCCTCCACCCCGACAAGCCTTCTCACTATTGCCCTTTCTTAACCTTCATCAAACATACAAGTTCGGCTGTGCCGAACGATTGGCGCCGGCAGGCGCCCTTGCTTCGCCACCCAAGGATCGCCCTGCGGGCGATATCGCCGAAGCGTCGGACCGGCAGAATCCGCGCTCCCACAAAGGGAGTGCTGAGCACGTCAGCGACGTCGGTTTACCCAGAAGCGACGTTATTGTCTGAGTGCAATAACCTATTGCTTCCTGATAGCCAAATTTGTCATGTCAGTACGCGACACAGGAGGTACATTTCACGCAAGGCTTGCCTATACGCGACACCCATGGCGCATTCGAGGCTACTGCCGAACGACTCGACACAAGCATAAAACGATCGCCATGACGATCGTCGGGCCCATCGGGCAGAGGAGACTCGACCATGACTACCAGCACCCCCGTTTCCGCCAGCACCCCCCAGACCCTGGGATTCCTGCTGCTGGACAACTTCACCCTGATCTCCCTGGCCTCGGCCATCGAGCCGCTGCGCATGGCCAATCAGCTGGCCGGTCGCGAGCTTTACCGCTGGTACACCCTGAGCCTGGACGGCGCCCCGGTGCGCGCCAGCGATGGCCTCCAGGTGACCCCGGATGCCGCCACCAATATGCCCCTGGGACTCGACATGGTGATCGTCTGCGGCGGTATCGGCCCCAGCCGTAGCGTGCAGCGCGAGCATATTGCCTGGCTGCAGGGCCAGGCCCGGCAGTCCCGGCGCCTGGGCTCGGTGTGCACCGGCAGCTGGGCCCTGGCCCGCGCCGGCCTGCTCGACGGCTACGAGACCAGCATCCACTGGGAGTGCCTGGCCGCCATGCAGGAGGCCTTCCCGCGGGTGGCCCTGACCACCCGGCTGTTCTCCATCGACCGCGACCGGGCCACCTCCTCGGGTGGCACCGCGCCGCTGGACATGATGCTCAACCTGATCGGCCGCGACCATGGTCGCGAGCTCTCCGCGGGCATCTCCGAGATGTTTATCTATGACCGGGTGCGCGGCGAGCAGGACCAGCAGCGGGTGCCCCTCAAGCATGTGCTGGGCACCACCCAGCCCAAGCTGCTGGAGATCGTCGCCCTGATGGAGGCCAACCTGGAGGAGCCCATCGGGCTCGACGAGCTGGCCCACTACGTGGACGTCTCGCGGCGCCAGCTGGAGCGGCTGTTCCAGAAATACCTGCACTGCTCGCCGTCCCGCTACTACCTCAAGCTGCGCCTGACCCGGGCCCGCCAGTTGCTCAAGCAGACGCCGATGTCGATCATCGAGGTGGCCTCCGCCTGCGGCTTCGTCTCCACCCCGCACTTCTCCAAGTGCTACCGGGAGTACTTCGGTATCCCGCCCCGGGACGAGCGCCTGGGCATCGGCTCCCGGGCCCCGGCCGCCGAGCCGCTGCGCTCCGCGGCCCTGGCCGGCATGGCCCAGGGCGAGGGTGTCGACGCGCCGGTCTCCAGCGCCGTGCTGGCGCTGGCCCAGGCCCAGGGCGAGCCCACCTACGCCAGCGTGCCCCTGTAACCCATCCCTCGCGAAACCGTCAGCGTTAAGCCGCGCCCCTTATCGGGGCTCGGCTTTGCCGTATACTGGGCGCCTGTTTTTCGATGAGACCCGCCATGCTCGCCGACTGGCTTCGCCGCCTGACCCGTTTGCTGCTGCTCGCCCTGCTCGGCTTCGTCGCCGTCTCGGTGCTGCTGGTGCTGCTGTTTCGGGTGGTGCCGGTGTTCGGCTCCATGGTGATGGTGGAGCGCAAGGTGCAGTCGTGGATCGCCCGGGAGCCGATTTCCATCGAGCAGCAGTGGCGCCCCTGGGGCGAGCTCTCCGATCACGCCAAGCTGGCGGTGATCGCCGCCGAGGATCAGCGCTTCCCCGTGCACCGCGGCTTCGACCTGGTAGAGCTGCGCCGCGCCTGGGAGGCCAGCCGCAACGGCGCCCGCCTGCGCGGTGCCAGCACCCTCAGCCAGCAGACCGCCAAGAACCTCTTCCTGTGGAGCGGCCGCAGCTGGGCGCGCAAGGGGCTGGAGGCCTGGTTCACCCTGCTGATCGAGGCGCTCTGGCCCAAGGAGCGCATCCTCGAGGTCTATCTCAATATCGCCGAGTGGGACACCGGGGTGTTCGGCCTGGAGGCCGCCGCCCAGCACTACTTCGGCGTCTCCGCGGCCCGGCTCACGCCGCACCAGGCCAGCCTGCTGGCCGCCATCCTGCCCAACCCCCGGGGCCGCAACGCGGCGCGCCCCTCGGCCCAGGTCGCCCAGCGCGCCACTTGGATCCGCCAGCAGATGCGCAACCTGGGCGGGGCCGCCTACCTGGAACGCCTCGACTAAGGCGCTAAATACGACGCGATCGCGACCGTGTTCCGGGGTGATCGAGGGCCCTTATCGCGATTGCGACACCTCTGACGTTTTTGGAATTTTGCCGGTCGCTTCCAAGCGCCGGGGGGGAGGGGGGCGGCGCTATGCTGCCGGCAAGTCAACGACAATGCCGGAGTACCTCCCATGACCCCCCGCGAACTGCACGACGACGCCATCGTTATCGACGGCCTGATCATCGCCAAATGGAACCGTGAGCTTTTCGAGGACATGCGTCGTGGCGGTCTCACCGCCGCCAACTGCACCGTCTCGGTATGGGAGGGCTTCCAGGCCACCGTCGATAATATCGTCCAGTCCAACCAGCTGATGGCCGAGTGCGACGACCTGGTGCTTCCGGTGCGCACCACCGCGGACATCACCCGGGCCAAGGAAGAGGGCAAGACCGGTATCATCTACGGCTTCCAGAACGCCCACGCCTTCGAGGACCAGATCGGCTACGTCGAGATCTTCAAGCAGCTGGGCGTGGGCGTGGTGCAGATGTGCTACAACACCCAGAACCTGGTGGGCACCGGCTGCTACGAGCGCGACGGCGGCCTCTCCGGCTTCGGCCGCGAGATCGTTGCCGAGATGAACCGCGTCGGCATCATGTGTGACCTCTCCCACGTGGGTGAGAAGACCTCCACCGAGGTGATCCTCGAGTCCCAGAAGCCGGTCTGCTACTCCCACTGCCTGCCGTCCGGGCTCAAGGAGCACCCGCGCAACAAGTCCGACGAGGAGCTGAAGTTCATCGCCGACCACGGCGGCTTCGTCGGCGTGACCATGTTCACCCCCTTCCTGCGCGCCGGCGTCGACGCCACCGTCGACGACTACGTCGAGGCCATCGAGTACGTGATGAATATCGTCGGCGAGGACGCCATCGGCATCGGTACCGACTTCACCCAGGGCCACGACAAGAACTTCTTCGAGTGGCTGACCCATGACAAGGGCTACGCCCGCCGCCTGACCAACTTCGGCAAGATCATCAACCCCGAGGGCATCCGCACCATCGGCGAGTTCCCCAACCTGACCGAGGCGCTGCTGAAGCGCGGCTTCAGCGAGTCCCAGACCCGCAAGATCATGGGCGACAACTGGGTCCGCGTCCTCAAGGACGTCTGGGGCGCCTGACCGCCGACCCCACGCGATTTTTCGACACCGAACACTAGTGCCAAGAACAACGATCGAGAGGATAACGCCCGTGACCAAGATGGCCCCCGAACTGCCCATTGAAGTGGATAGCGAAACCGGCGTCTGGACCACCGATGCCCTGCCCATGCTCTATGTGCCGCGCCATTTCTTCATCAACAACCATGTGGCCGTGGAGGAGGCGCTGGGCGCCGAGAAGTACGCCGAGATTCTCTACCACGCCGGCTACAAGAGCGCCTGGCACTGGTGCGAGAAGGAGGCCGAGTGCCATGGCCTCGAGGGCGTGGACGTCTTCGAGCATTACATGAAGCGCCTCTCCCAGCGCGGCTGGGGCCATTTCATCACCGAAGCCATCGACCTGGATGCCGGCACCTGTCGGGTGCGCCTGGAGCACAGCGCCTTCGTCTACCAACTGGGTAAGGTGGGTCGCAAGGTCGAGTACATGTTCACCGGCTGGTTCGCCGGCGCCATGGACCAGATCCTCGCCGCTCGCGGCAGTGACCTGCGTACCGTCGCCGAGCAGACCCAGAGCGCCGCCGAAGAAGGCTGCGAGGTGGGCTATTTCGAGACCCAGCCGCTGACCGGCGCCGCCCGCTAAGTCCCGGGAACGAGGAGAGAGAACCATGGCATTCGACGCGATCTTCCAGCCGATCGAAATCGGCAAGCTCACCATCCGTAACCGGGTCGTCAGCACCGCCCACGCCGAGGTGCATGCCACCGACGGCGGCATGACCACCGACCGCTACGTCAAGTACTACGAGGAGAAGGCCAAGGGTGGCTGCGGCCTGTGCATCTGCGGCGGCTCCTCGGTGGTCTCCATCGACAGCCCCCAGGGCTGGTGGAGCTCGGTGAACCTCTCCACCGACCGGATCATCCCGCACTTCCAGAACCTCGCCGATGCCGTGCACAAGCACGGCGGCAAGATCATGATCCAGATCACCCATATGGGGCGCCGCTCGCGCTGGGACGGCTACGACTGGTCGACCCTGCTGTCGCCCTCCGGCATCCGCGAGCCGGTGCACCGCTCCACCTGCAAGACCATCGAGGAGGAGGAGATCTGGCGCATCATCGGCGACTTCGCCCAGGCCGCGCGCCGGGCCAAGGAAGGCGGCCTCGACGGCGTCGAGCTCTCCGCCGTTCACCAGCACCTGATCGACCAGTTCTGGAGCCCGCGGGTCAACAAGCGCGAGGACCAGTGGGGCGGCAGCTTCGAGAACCGCATGCGTTTCGGCATGGAGGTGCTCAAGGCGGTGCGCGCCGAGGTCGGCGACGACTTCGTGGTGGGCATGCGCATCTGCGGTGACGAGTTCCACCCGGACGGCCTGTCCCACGACGACATGAAGCAGATCGCCGCCTACTACGATGCCACCGGCCAGGTGGATTTCTTCGGCGTGGTCGGTTCCGGCTGCGACACCCATAACACCCTGGCCAACGTCATTCCCAACATGTCCTACCCGCCGGAGCCCTTCCTGCACCTGGCGGCGGGCATCAAGGAAGTGGTCAGCGTGCCGGTGATCCACGCCCAGAACATCAAGGACCCCAACCAGGCCCAGCGCATCCTGGAAGGCGGTTACGTGGACCTGGTGGGCATGACCCGGGCGCATATCGCCGACCCGCACCTGATCGCCAAGATCAAGATGGGCCAGGTGGACCAGATCAAGCAGTGCGTGGGCGCCAACTACTGCATCGACCGCCAGTACCAGGGCCTCGACGTGCTGTGCATCCAGAACGCCGCCACCTCCCGGGAGTACATGGGCCTGCCGCATATCATCGAGAAGTCCGAGGGACCCAAGCGCAAGGTCGTGGTGGTCGGCGGTGGCCCCGGCGGCATGGAGGCGGCCCGCGTCGCCGCCGAGCGTGGCCATGACGTCACCCTGTTCGAGGCCGCGGAGGCCCTGGGCGGGCAGATCACCATCGCCGCTCAGGCCCCGCAGCGCGACCAGATCGCCGGCATCACCCGCTGGTATCAGCTGGAGCTGGCGCGCTTGAACGTCGACCTGCGCCTGGGCACCCGCGCCGACGAGGCGACCCTGCTCGACCTGCGTCCGGATATCGTGGTGCTGGCCACCGGTGGTCATCCCTTCCTGGAGCAGGACCCGCAGTGGGGCTACTCCGAGAATCCCGAGGAGAGCCTGGTGGTCAGCACCTGGGACATCCTCTCCGGCAAGGTCGCCCCGGGCAAGAACGTGCTGATCTACGACACCATCTGCGAGTTCTCCGGGCTCTCGGCGGCGGACTACCTGGCCGACAAGGGCGCCAAGGTCGAGATCGTCACCGACGACATCAAGCCCGGCGCCGCGGTGGGCGGCACCACCTTCCCGACCTACTACCGCAGCCTCTACGAGAAGGAGGTGATCATGTCCTCCGACCTGCTGCTGCACAAGGTCTACCGGGAGGGCGATGGCCTGGTGGCGGTACTCGAGAACGAGTACACCGGTGCCCTGGAAGAGCGCGTGGTCGACCAGGTGGTGGTGGAGAACGGCGTGCGTCCCGACGAGGGCCTCTACTACGCCCTCAAGGAGCAGTCCCGCAACAAGGGGCAGGTGGACCTGGAGGCGCTCTACGCCATTCAGCCCCAGCCCTGCCTGAGCGAGGCGGGGGACGGCTTCCTGCTGTTCCGCCTGGGCGACTGCACGGCGCCGCGTAACACCCACGCGGCCATCTACGACGCCCTGCGGATCTGCAAGGACTTCTGACGGCGCTTGTCGTCCGGTGGGCGGCTCCCGCGCCGCCCGGCCATGAACCCCCGAGGGCCTGGCTGGCGGGCCAGCGATCACGACGCGGAAGGGCCTTCCCTGGCCCCCGCGTCTCTGCCGAGTCCCTTCGGCAGGATCGCGCCGCATCGCCGGCCCCTCGGCACGGCCGCGAAGGCGCTGAGCCACCGCACCACCGGACGCCTGCCATGGCCGTACCACTATCGATGAGGTGAGTACCATGCTCGAGACGCTCTTGCCGATCCTGATCTTCGCCGCCCTGGGCCTGGCGGTGATCGGCGCCTGGCGGCGTGTCCGCCTGTGGCGCCAGGGGCGGCCCTCCGCCGTGCCGCTGCTCAAGGGCCTGGCGGCCATGCCGCGCCGCTACCTGGTCGATCTGCACCATGTGGTGGGGCGCGACAAGGTGATGTCCAATACCCACGTGGCCACCGCCGGTGGCTTCGTGGCCGCCGCCGTGCTGATGATCCTGGTGCATGGCCTGGGCCTGGGCTCTTCAGGCGCACTGGGGGGCGTGCTGGGCTGGCTGCTGCTGGCGGCCAGCGCCACCATGTTCGTGGGCAGCCTGTTCGTGGCCCGGCGTCGCCGCAACCCGCCCGCGCGGCTCTCCAAGGGCCCCTGGATGCGCCTGCCCAAGAGCCTGATGGCCTTCTCGCTGAGCGTCTTCGCCATCACCCTGCCGGCGGTGGGCCTGCTGCCCGCCGACTTCGGCCACTGGCTGCTGGCGCTGCTGCTGGCCGCCGTGGTGGTCTGGGGCCTGGGCGAGATGGTCTTCGGCATGACCTGGGGCGGGCCCATGAAGCACGCCTTCGCCGGCGCCCTGCACCTGGCCTTCCACCGCCGCGCCGAGCGCTTCGGTGAGGGCAACCGCTCCACCGGCCTCAAGGCGCTGGACCTGGACGACGAGGCGGCGCCGCTGGGCGTCGAGAAGCCCGCCGACTTCACCTGGAACCAGCTGCTCGGCTTCGATGCCTGCGTGCAGTGCGGGCGCTGCGAGGCGGTGTGCCCGGCCTTCGCCGCCGGCCAGCCGCTCAACCCCAAGAAGCTGATCCAGGACATGGTGGTGGGCCTGGCCGGGGGCAGCGATGCCAACTACGCCGGCAGCCCCTACCCCGGCAAGCCGGTGGGCGAGCACCACGGCACCCCCCATGGGCCCATCGTGGCCCGCGAGGGCAAGGCCCTGGTGGACGCCGAGACCCTGTGGTCCTGCACCACCTGCCGCGCCTGCGTGGAAGAGTGCCCGATGATGATCGAGCACGTGGATGCCATCGTCGATATGCGCCGCCACCTGACCCTGGAGCGGGGCCAGACCCCCAACAAGGGCGCCGAGGTGCTCGACAACCTGATCGCCACCGACAACCCCGGCGGCTTCGATCCCGGCGCGCGGCTGCACTGGGCGGCGGACCTCAACCTGCCGCTGATGGCCGACGTCAAGCAGGCCGAGGTGCTGCTGTGGCTGGGCGACGGGGCCTTCGATATGCGCAACCAGCGCACCCTGCGCTCCCTGGTCAAGGTGCTGCGTGCCGCCGAGGTGGAGTTCGCGGTGCTCGGCAACGAGGAGCGCGACAGCGGCGACGTGGCGCGACGCCTGGGCGACGAGGCGACCTTCCAGTCCCTGGCCAAGCGCAATATCGCCACCCTGGCCCAGTACCGCTTCCAGCGCATCGTCACCTGTGACCCCCACAGCTTCCATGTGCTGGGCAACGAGTACGGCGAGCTGGGCGGCAACTACGAGGTGCGTCACCACAGCACCTTTATCGCCGAGCTGTATGACGCCGGCCGGCTGGCCTTCGCGCCCTGGAAGGGCGGCAACGTCACCTATCATGACCCCTGCTATCTCGGCCGCTACAACGGCGAGTACGAGGCGCCGCGCAACGTGCTCAAGGCGCTGGGCATCGAGGTCAAGGAGATGGAACGCTCCGGTTTCCGCTCGCGCTGCTGCGGCGGTGGCGGCGGGGCGCCGATCACCGATATTCCCGGCGAACGGCGGATTCCCGATATGCGCATGAACGACGTCAAGGAGAGCGGCGCCGAGCTGGTGGCGGTGGGCTGTCCCCAGTGCACCGTCATGCTCGAGGGGGTGGTGGATGCCACCGCCGAGGTCCGCGATATCGCCGAGCTGGTGGCCGATGCCCTGGTGGCGCGTCCCGCCGCCGGCGCGACCCACCGGACCGCCGGCAAGACCGCCGAGGAGGTGATCTGATGAGCGAGATTCGTCGCCGTGATCCACGCCGCGAGTGGATCGCCCGTAATCGCCTGCATCCCGAGCATCTGGATGTCCTGGCCGAACTGGGGCAGGGGACTGCCGCGGTAGAGTGGATGGGGCCCAACGGGGTGATTCGCAAGAACCCCCATGCCATCGGCTTTATCGGCCCCAATGGCGTCAAGCGCATCGACCGCAGCGGCGCCCAGCAGGGCGGCCAGGCCGCGGGTGGGGCCCGCCAGGCGGCCCAGGATAGCCGTCGCAACGTCACCATCGAGGCCCCGGCCTTCCTGGTGGCGGTGGTGCCGGAACTCTCCGGCGGGCGCCTCTCCGGTCACGACAAGGACCTGCTGGGCCTGGCCCGGCGGCTGGCCGATGCCGACCCCGAGCGCCCCGGCGCCGTGCTGGCCGTGGTCTTCGGCGAGCACAAGGAGGAGGGCTTCGGCGAGGCGGGCATCGATCGCCTGCTGCACCTCGACGACGACGCCTACGCCGGCTTCGCCCCCGAGGCGCGGCTGGCGGCGCTCTCCGCCGTGGAGCGGGAGCTGGCGCCGCGTCACTGGCTGCTGCCCGACTCGCCCCTGGGCGGGGCCGACCTGGGGCGGCGCCTGGCGCTGCGCCTGGGCGAGCGCCCCGCCACCGGCGTCTGGCAGATCGAGGCCGATGGCGAGGCACCGCTGGGCTGGGGCTGCACCGCCCGCGGTGCGGCGGAGAGCCTGGATATCCAGCGCCCCCTGCCGCGGGTCGCCCTGGCCCTGGCCGAGTGCGCCGAGCCGGTGGACGAGACCCGTCATGCCGCCGAGCCGCTGAGCCTGGCAGAGGCGATTCCCAGCGCCTTCTCGCGGATCGAGGACCTGGGCCAGGTGGCGGTGGATCCCGCCGGGGTGGCGCTCGCCGAGGCGGAGTTCATCGTCTCCGCCGGCAACGGCGTCAAGGATTGGGACGGCTTCCATCATGCCGCCAGGGTGCTGGGGGCCACCGAGGGGGCTTCGCGAGTCGCCGTCGACGATGGCTTTATGGCACGGGACCGTCAGGTGGGGGCCACCGGCACCTGGGTCACCGCCCGGGTCTACCTGGCGGTGGGCATCAGTGGGGCCATCCAGCACCTGCAGGGCATCCAGAGCTGCGACAAGGTGGTGGCCATCAACCTCGACCCCGGATGCGACATGATCAAGCGCGCCGACCTGGCGGTGATCGGCGACAGCGGCGAGATCCTCGCCGCCCTGGTGGCCAAGGTGGAACAGCAGCGAGGAGGGCAGCGCGATGCGGCCTGAACAGCAGGGAGTCGAGGTGGCGGTACTGGTCTCGGTGGGTCGCCACCCCATCACCGGGCGCGCCCGCCGCGCCGATCAGGATGCCCGGGGCCTGGAGCTGGCCCTGGGCCTGGAGCGCCAGCTGCCCGGCAGCCGGGTCAGCCTGTTGCATGCCGGCCCGCGCGGGGAGGAGAGTGAAGCGGCGCTGCGCGGCTACCTGGGCATGGGGCTGGAGAGCCTGACGCTGCTGGAGCAGGCCGAGGGCAGCGATGCCATCCCGGCCCTGGCCGAGCACCTGGCCGCGGCGCCGCCGCAGCTGGTGATCACCGGCGCCCGGGCGGAGCGCGGCGAGGGCTCGGGACTCTTGCCCTATGCCCTGGCCGAGCGCCTGGGCTGGCCGCTGGTCAATGGCCTGGCCGCGGTGGAAAAGGTCGAGAACGGCGTGGCGACCCTGTTGCAGGCCCTGCCTCGGGGCCAGCGGCGGCGCCTCAAGGTGCGCCTGCCGGCCATCGTCAGCGTGGATGCGGCGGCCCCGGTGGCGCGCCAGAGCGCCTTCGGCCCGGCTCGCCGGGCCGAGCTCGAGGCGACCTCGGTCCCCGCCGAGCCCGATCGGGAGCTGGCCGAGTGGCGGCTGGCCCCGGCCCGCAAGCGCCCCAAGCGCCTGAAGATCGTCAAGGCCGCCTCGGCCCGGGATCGCTTCAAGGCCGCCGCCGCCAAGGCGGAGGGCGGCAGCGGCCAGGTGCTGGAGGGCGTCTCGGCGGAGCAGGGCGCCGAGGCGATCCTCAAGCTGCTCAATGAGGAAGGCGTGCTGCGCTAAGACGAGCTAGCCTCACCCTCCCGGGCCCCCGGCGGAAATTCCGCCGGGGGCTTTTTTTGGTCCATCGCACTCTGGCGTGAATAACATAGTGGGAGATTCTATGTTGCCCCTCAAGCCGCCACCGCGGTTTCCGTGGGAGCGCGGCGGTCCGGCGCTCCGGTTCCGCGCGATATTGCCCGAAGGGCGATCCTTGGGTGACGAAGCAAGGGCGCCTGCCGGCGCAATCGTTCGGCACAGCCGAACTCCCACAACACCAGCTCCCTCCGCCCAGTGGGAGCGCGGATTCCGCGCGATTGGCGCCGCCAGGCGCCTTGATCGCCCACAGGGCGATCAAGGCCGGTACCCAAGGGCGACTTCGTCGCCCAATCGCTCGGCACAGCCAAGCTCCCACAATAGCAAGCCGGAGATCTGCCATGTCGTGGCTTCGCGCTGATCTGCGAAGAACTTTTTTCGAGTCATCGGCCGATTTCTTTATATGTGATCTGTTCTTGTTTGCTATTGGTGAATTTTCCCTGGTCTGCTCATGGCAGGGTTTCCGGGTTGGTAATGACTCATGATGTCGCTATATTGCGACTCGCGTAATCTTGTTCTGACTTTCTGTTTCAACGGGTTACATAAAAGTGGTGAACCCCGCGCCATCATGGCCGTCACACCTTTCGCATACACAGTAAGTTCCTTGGAGGTATTGGATGAAACGCATGACCGCCCTGTTTTCCGCTGCACTGCTGAGCGCCGGCCTGATGGCCGCTTCCAGCGCCATGGCCCAGGAAGACCCGGCTACCCAGCCCGCGCAGCCGCAGGCCCAGGCGGCCCAGAACTTCTCCGACGACCAGCTCCAGCAGTTCGCCGATGCCTCCCAGGAGATCGCCGTGATTTCTCAGGAGTATACCCAGCGCCTGCAGGCGGCCGACGATCAGGCGGCCCAGCAGGAGATTCGCATGGAGGCCAACGAGCGGATGGTCGAGGAAGTCGAGGCCTCCGGTCTCGAGGTCGATACCTTTAACGCCATCGGCCAGGCTATTCAGCAGGATCCTGAGCTGCTCGAGCGCGTGCAGGGCATGGCCGAATAAGGTCACCGGCCTTGCCATGCCATCGGGGCCGCCCATCGGGCGGCCCCGTTGCGTTTGAGGGGCGTCGTTTTCGGAACGCCGCCGGGGGTTTACAGGGCCCCGGGGCCAATGGAGACTGAGAGGCCAAGAGTCGCTCTCGGAGGCCTCGCCCCATGGAAGTGGAACTGCTGGAAATTCGCGAGCATATGGCGCGTTTCGCGCCCTTCGATGGGCTCTCCGATGCCCTGCTCGACGAGCTGGCCGGGCGGGTCGAAGTCAGCTACTTCAAGGCCGGCAGCGAGATCCTGACCCTCGACGAGCCCCTCCATGAGCTGCTCTTTATCCGCAGCGGCGCCGTGGAGATCTATCGCCGCAACGGCGATCTCTACAACTGCCTGGGCGAGGGGGATATCTTCGGCCAGTTCAGCCTGCTGCGGAACCATCGGGTGCGCTTTCCCGCCACCGCCATCGAAGACACCCTGATCTACTTCGTGCCCGGCGAGATCTTCCAGCGCCTCTGCGAGGTGGACGACCACTTCGCCGACTTCGTGGAGCTGGGGCGCTCGCGGCTCAAGGCGGTGGTGGAGGAGCAGCACAAGAGCAACGACATGATGATCACCCGGGTGCGCAAGCTGCTCACCCGCAAGCCGCTGATGATCGATGTGCAGGCCAGTATCCAGGAGGCGGCGCGGCGCATGCACGAGGAGAACGTCTCCTCGGTGCTGGTGATCGCCGACCCCGGGGGCGAGGAGGACCCGCGACGCACCTTCGAGGACCGCCAGGGGGCATCCCATACCCTGGTGGGGATCCTCACCGACCAGGACATGCGCAACCGGGTGCTGGCGGAGGGGCTCAGCGCCAGCATCCCGGTGGGGCAGGTGGTCACCGAGCGGGTGATCACCATCCAGTCCGACGAATCGGTTCACGAGGCGATGCTCAGCATGCTGCGCAACAACGTGCACCATCTGCCGGTGCTGCATCGCCGGCGTCCCCTGGGGGTGCTGCACCTCTCTGATATCATCCGCTACGAGACCCATTCGAGCCTCTACCTGGTCAGCAATATCTTCAGCCAGCCGGGCCCCAAGGGGCTGGCGCGGCTGGAGCCGGACGTGCGTGCCGCCTTCGTGCGCATGGTCCACGAGGGCGCCAATTCCCAGATGGTGGGCAGCGCCCTTTCCACCATCGGGCGCAGCTTTACCCGGCGCCTGCTGGAGCTGGCCGAGGAGGAACTGGGGCCGCCGCCGGTGCCCTACTGTTTCATGGCCATGGGCTCCATGGCGCGCAACGAGCAGAGCATCGTCACCGACCAGGACAATGCCCTGGTACTCGACGACGCCTTCGACCCGGCGCAGCACGACGCCTACTTCCTGGCCCTGGCCCAGCGGGTCTCCGACGGCCTGGATACCTGCGGTTATACCTACTGCAAGGGCGAGATCATGGCCACCAACCCCAAGTGGCGCCAGCCCCTGGCGGTGTGGAAACGCTACTTCAGCGACTGGATCGACAATCCCAACCCGGAGCACCTGCTGCACAGCTCGATCTTCTTCGACCTGGACAGCGTTTGTGGCGAGGAGGCCTTCGTCGAGCAGCTCCAGGACCTGGTGGCGGAGAAGGCGGCCAAGAGCCCGCTGTTCCTGGCCGCCATGGCCCGCAATGCGCTGAATCGCACGCCGCCCCTGGGCTTCTTCCGCACCTTCGTGATGGAGAAGGACGGCAAGCAGAACAACTCCATCAACCTCAAGCGGCGCGGCACCGCGCCCCTGGTGGACCTGATTCGGGTGCATGCGCTGGCCTGCGGCTCCCGGGCCCAGAACTCCTTCGATCGCCTCGACGATATCGCCAAGACCCAGCTGCTGGCCGCCGGTACCGGTGACAAGATTCGCTATGCCCTGGAGTTCATCGCCATGGTGCGCATTCGCCATCAGGTGATCGATATCGAGGAGGAGCGGGAGCCGGACAACAATATCGAGCCGGGCAATGTCTCCGACAGCGAGCGACACAACCTCAAGGAGGCCTTCCAGGTGCTCAGCAATGCTCAGAAGTTTCTCAAGTTCCGTTACCCCATTCCCTCCCGGGGGCGCTAGGCGATGCTCTCCCTGCGCGGGGCCGAGCCCGATCGCCAGCGTTGGCCCGACTACCTGAGGGCGCGGGCCTCCCATAGCCGGGATCCGCGCCTGGCGCGCTTCTTCTCCGCCGGCACCCTGGATCCCCAGACCCCCATCGGCGACGCCACCCTGGTGGCCCTGGACATGGAGACCACGGGGCTGGACGTCAATCGCCATGCCATCGTCAGCATCGGCCTGGTGCCCTTTACCCTGAATCGCATCTGCCTGGCCGAACGCCGCTACTGGGTGGTACATCCGACCTGCCCGCTGAGTCGCGAGTCGGTGGCCCTGCACCGTATCACCCACTCCGAGGTGGCCGAGGCGCCGGACCTGGAGGCGATCCTCGATGAGCTCCTGGCCGAACTCAGCGGGCGCCTGGCGGTGGTGCACTTCCGGCATATCGAGCGCCCCTTCCTCAATACCGCGATCCAGTCCCGGCTCGGGGAGGAGCTCAAGTTTCCGGTGATCGACACCATGTCCCTGGAGGCGCGGATCCACCGCCAGTCGCCATGGGCGCGCTTCCGCCGCTGGCTGGGGCGGCCGCCGGTGTCGATTCGCCTGCACAACAGCCGCGAGCGCTACGGCCTGCCCCCCTACCAGGGCCACCACGCCCTGACCGATGCCCTGGCCACCGCCGAGCTGCTCCAGGCGCAGATCGCCAACCACTACCGCCCGGAGACCCCGATCGGCAGCCTGTGGAGCTAGGGGCCTTCCTATAAAAAGGTCCTTTACACTACGGCGTGAATACCAAGGTGGGACGCGGATATCCGCGCGATATCGCCCGAAGGGCGATCTAGAAGCTCTCAAGGCGCCTGCGGCGCCAATCGTTCAGCAGAGCTGAACTCCCACAAGGCAAGACCACCCTCAGTGGCTTCACACTGATTTTTGATGAACCACAAAAAACCAGGGCGGCCCGAAGGCCGCCCTGGTCATTTTGCCGTGCTCGTCGAGCAGCGATCAGCCGCGAGGCTCGCTCATCAGCCCCTTGACGATGGCATAGCAGGCCGCCAGCAGCACCAGGGTGAAGGGCAGGCCGGTGGTGATTACCGCGGTCTGCAGGGCGGTCAGGCCGCCACCCAGCAGCAGGGCGATGGCGATGGCACCCTCGATCAGGCACCAGAAGACGCGCTGGGGCTTGGGCGCATCGATCTTGCCGCCGGCGGTGATGGAGTCGATCACCAGGGAGCCGGAGTCGGAGGAGGTGATAAAGAACACCATCACCAGCACGATACCGACGAAGGAGGTAATGGCGGTGAGCGGCAGCTGGCCGAGCATCTCGAACAGCTGGATCTCCAGGGCGGCCTCGGTGACGCCTTCGAAGCCGTCGGTGACGAACTGGTCGATGGCGGTGCCGCCGAAGGCGGTCATCCACAGCACCGAGACCACGGAGGGCACCAGCAGCACGGCGATCAGGAACTCACGCACGCTGCGACCGCGGGAGACGCGGGCGATAAACATGCCGACGAACGGTGACCAGGAGATCCACCAGGCCCAGTAGAAGGCGGTCCAGCCCTGGCTGAAGTTGGCGTCCTCGCGACCGAAGGGGTTGGAGAGCGCCGGCAGGTTCACCACATAGGCGGCCAGGTTCTCGAAGAAACCGGTGGCGATCAGCAGGGTCGGGCCGACGGCGACCACGAAGGCCAGCAGCAGGAAGGCCAGCACCATATTGATCTGCGACAGGCGCTGCACGCCCTTGTCGACGCCCAGCATCACCGAGCCCAGGGCCACGATGGTGATGCCCATGATCAGCAGCACCATGGTGGTATTGGTGTCGGGCACCCCGAACAGATAGCCGAGGCCGGCGGAGGCCTGGGAGGCCCCGAGGCCCAAGGAGGTGGCCAGGCCGAAGAGGGTGGCGAACACCGCCAGGATATCGATCACATGGCCCGGCCAGCCCCACACCCGCTCCCCCAGGATCGGGTAGAAGATGGAGCGCATGGTCAGCGGCAGGCCCTTGTTATAGGAGAACAGGGCCAGGGCCAGGGCCACCACGGCGTAGATCCCCCAGGGGTGCAGGCCCCAGTGGAAGATGGTCGCGGCCATGCCCAGGCTGATGGCGCCCTCGGTATCACCGGCGGCGGCGCCCAGCGGCGACCAGTCGGTGCGCACGCCATCCTCGCCCACGCTGATGCCGTCCATAGCGGTGCCGAAGTGGGTCAGCGGCTCGGAGACGCCGTAGAACATCAGGCCGATGCCCATCCCCGCCGCGAACAGCATGGCGAACCAGCCCGCGTAGGAGAAGTCGGGGGTGGCATGGGCCCCGCCGATGCGCACCTTGCCCAGGGGCGTGAAGATCAGCGCCACCGACAGCACCACGAAGATATTGGCCGCCAGCAGGAAGAACCAGGAGAGGTTACCGGTCAGCGCGCCGAAGATGGCGTCGAAGATCGGCGATACCTGGTCCTGCAGGGCCAGGGTAATGATCACGAAGAACAGGATGACCAGCGACGAGACCGTGAAGACCTTGCCGTGGAGATCGAAGTCGATGCCGAATTTGGATGAGGCGATATTATCCTGGCCGATCACATAGTCGGTATCGATCAGGTTCGCCGGCCCTTCCGGAGCCGGGATGCCTTCGGAGCCTTGGCTCCCTTCCCTGGCATTGGGATCGTTGGAATGTGTAGCCACAGGTTTTCTCCGTCTTGAGGACTTCGAAGTTGATGGACGCAATATGGCGAGGGAAACGGGACCCTAGATCGTTCGAGGTCGGCGTCCCGGAGCGGGGTGGAGTTGTGTCGTCATCTCGTTCCCTCCCTAGTCGTGAAACGACGGTGCTGTCCAAGAGTACATTAGGCACCATGACGCCTAATATTGTGACGCTTTATACAGGGAATGCCAGGGGAGGAGCCAACGCTAACCCCCCTGGCATTCTACGTGGCTGCTGCTACGAAGCCATTCAGGCCGTGGCCGGGCGCTGGTTGCGCTGCTCCTGTCGCAGCCCCAGGGTGAGGCTCACGCACATCACCAGCAGTACCAGGGTGAAGGGCAGGCCGGTGGCCACGGCGCCGGCCTGGAGGGCGCCGAGTGCCGTGCTACCGCCGCCATACAGCAGGACCCCGGCGATCACCCCTTCCAGGGTGGCCCAGAAGACGCGCTGGCTCTTGGGGGCGTCGGTCTTGCCGCCGGCGGTGATGTTGTCGATCACCAGGGAGCCGGAATCCGAAGAGGTGATGAAGAAGATCAACACCAGCAGGATGGCCAGGGAGGAAGTGAGGGTGGTCAGCGGCAGCTGCTCGAGCATCTGGAACATCGCCAGGGAGACGTCACCGATACCACCCGCCAGCTCGCCGACGCCGGCCACCGATTGGCGCAGGGCGGTGCCGCCGAAGGCGCTCATCCAGACGATGGTGACCAGGGTCGGTACCAGCAGCACGGCGGTGAGGAATTCCCGCACGGTGCGGCCGCGAGAGACGCGGGCGATAAACATGCCGACGAAGGGCGACCAGGAGATCCACCAGGCCCAGTAGAAGACGGTCCAGCCGTGGTACCAGGTGGTGTCATCGCGGCCGATCCAGTTGGAGAGCGGCACGATATGCGACACATAATCCAGGGTGGTGGTGACCAGGCCATTGACGAACAGCAGGGTGCCACCGGTGAACACCACGAACAGCAGCAGGACCAGGGCGATGACCATATTGATATTGGAAAACAGCTTTACGCCGCCATCGATGCCGCGCCATACGGAGAACAGCGCCACGGCGGTGACCAGCACGATAATCGCGATCTGGGTGCCCAGGGTATTGGGAATATCGAACAGATAGGCCAGTCCGCCGGCGGCCTGGGAGGCCCCGAAGCCCAGCGAGGTGGCCAGGCCGAAGATGGTGGCCAGTACCGCCAGGATATCGATGGTATGGCCGATCCAGCCCCGGGTGTACTCGCCGAGCAGCGGCGTGAAGGCGGAGCGCAGGGTCAGCGGCAGGCCGCGATTATAGGCGAAGAAGGCCAGCGACAGGCCCACCACCCCATAGATGGCCCAGGGGTGCAGGCCCCAGTGGAACATGGTGGCGCCCATGGCGGCGCTGGCGCCCTCGGCGGTGCCGGCGGCGGCGTTCAGCGGCGTGCCGTACCAGTCGGTGTAGTAGGCCACCGGCTCGGCCACGCTCCAGAACATCAGGCCGATGCCCATCCCCGCGGCGAACAGCATGGCGAACCAGGAGAGTCGCGAATACTCCGGGCGCGCCTGGGCACCGCCCAGGCGGATCCTGCCGAGGGGCAGCAGGATCAGCGCCAGGCAGAAAAGCACGAAGAAGTTGCCGGCGATCATGAATAGCCAATCGAAATGCTCGATGGACCAGCCGCGGGCGGCGCCCAACTGGCTGTTGGCGGCATCGGGATAGACCAGCGCGTAGAGGATAAAGGCCAGGATGGCCAGGGCAGAGAGGGGAAAGACGGGGTTGTGGAAGTCCAGCCCCATGATCTGTTTATTGTCTTGGCCGGGGGTCAAGACCGGCGAGTCGTCTTGCTGCATGTGAGGCCCTCGTTGTTATTGTCACGATCTCCCCGGGCGAGCCCGGGGAGCCTTTGCATTCTTGGGGTTAGGCGGCAACAAGGGTGTCGTGAAAGCGACCTCCGGCTATCCACCGGGGCCCTGGCGGGAAAAGCGGCGTGTCTCGATCAGGCACGGTGATGGCGCATAGACAACCGATGGCGAGGCGCCAAGTGGCTAAGGTCGTAGGGCGGAGTGTCCGCCCCACACAATAACGCGAAGGAAGCCAGCCATGAATGCAGCCAACCGCGGCGTCGTCTACAAGGGTCCGGGTGAAGTCGCCGTCGAATCCATCCCCTATCCGGAACTCGCCATCGGCAATCGCAAGTGCGATCACGGCGTGATCCTCAAGGTCGTCACCACCAATATCTGTGGCAGCGACCAGCATATGGTACGGGGCCGCACCACCGCGCCCTCCGGCCTGGTGCTGGGCCACGAGATCACCGGCCTGGTCGTCGAGTGCGGCCGCGACGTCGAGTTCATCCAGCCGGGCGACCTGGTCTCGGTGCCCTTCAATATCGCCTGCGGGCGCTGCCGCAACTGTAAGGAAGGCCTGACCGGCATCTGCCTCAACGTCAATCCGGCGCGCCCCGGCGCGGCCTACGGCTACGTCGACATGGGCGGCTGGGTCGGCGGCCAGACCGAGTACGTCATGGTGCCCTATGCGGACTTCAACCTGCTGAAGTTCCCGGACGCCGACCAGGCCATGGACAAGATCCGTGACCTGACCCTGCTCTCCGATATCTTCCCCACCGGCTTCCACGGCTGCGTCACCGCCGGCGTCGGTCCGGGTTCCACCGTCTATATCGCCGGTGCCGGCCCGGTGGGCCTGGCCGCGGCGGTCTCCGCCCAACTGTTGGGGGCGGCCTGCGTGATCGTCGGCGACATGATCGAGGATCGCCTGGCTCAGGCCCGCAGCTTCGGTTGCGAGACCATCGACCTGACCCAGGACGGCGACATGGCCGACAAGATCGAGGTAATCCTCGGCGAGCGTGAGGTCGATGCCTTCGTCGACTGCGTCGGCTTCGAGGCCCATGCCTGCGGTTGCAACCATGGCAAGGAGGCCCCCGCCACCGTGCTGAACTCGGCCATGTCGCTGACCCGCGCCGGCGGCCAGATCGGCATCCCGGGCCTCTACGTGACCGAAGACCCGGGTGCCGCCGACGACGCCGCCAAGCAGGGCGCCCTGAGCATGCGCTTCGGCCTCGGCTGGGCCAAGTCTCACAGCTTCCACACCGGCCAGTGCCCGGTGATGAAGTACCATCGCCCGCTGATGCAGGCGATCCTGTTCGGCAAGGTCAAGATCGCCGATGCGGTCAACGTCCAGATGATCACCCTGGACCAGGCCCCCCAGGGCTATGCCGACTTCGATGGCGGTGCCGCCAAGAAGTTTGTTATCGACCCCCACGGCACCGTCGCCGCCTAAGGTGCAGCTGTCTTTGTGGGAGCTCAGCTCCGCTGAGCGATGGGCGCCGCAGGCGCCCTTGGTGCCCGCCTGACGGCGGGAAAGTGTTGCCCTCGACGGCGCCCCGCGGGGCGCCGTCGTCGTTGATTCTCCGGCCCACCCTAGCTGAGCGCGACATCGGCATGCCTATCGCTTCATGGGCGGCCCAATAGGGCGTTGTCAGCCCGCGGGGGGAGTGCCAACATTCGGTAAAGACGCCGATCAAGACAATAACGAGTGCCCAATGACCGTCCAGACCGTGACCCCCAAGCGCCGCTTTCGCGGCAAGCCCCGCGGCCGTGAGCTCGACCCCAATCGTCTCGAGGGGTTGCGTGAACTGCTGGGCGACGAGCGCCAGGATGCCTCGCTGCGCCGCCGCGACCTGCTGATCGAACACCTGCACGCCATCCAGGACGCCCGGGGCCATCTCGCCCTGGTGGACCTGCGCGCCCTGGCCACCTATATGAACCTGCCCATGGCGGCGGTCTACGAGACCGCCACCTTCTATGCTCACTTCGACGTGGTGCATGACGACCAGGTGGCGCCCCCCGAGCTGACCATCCGCGTCTGCGATTCGCTCTCCTGCCAGCTGGCCGGCGCCGAGGCGCTGCGCGCCGAGCTGGAAGCGGGCGTGGATGCCGAGCGGGTGCGGGTGCTGCGGGCCCCCTGCATGGGGCGCTGCGACACGGCGCCGGTGGTGGAGGTGGGCCATCGCCACCTGGGCCGGGCCGATGCGGCCGGGGTCCGGGCGGCCATCGAGGCCGACGAGACCCATCCCGAGCCCATCGACTGGCAGCGCCTCGACGCCTACCGCTGCGAGGGCGGCTTCGAGCTGCTGCAGGCCTGCCACGACGGCGAGGTGACGGTGGAGGCGCTGATGGAGGCGATGCAGCAGGCCAACCTGCGCGGCCTGGGCGGCGCCGGCTTCCCGACCTTCAAGAAGTGGACTTTCGTGCGTCAGGAGGCGGGCCCCCGCTACTGCGCCATCAATGCCGACGAGGGCGAGCCCGGCACCTTCAAGGATCGCTACTACCTGGAGCGGGCCCCGCACCGCTTCCTGGAGGGGGCCCTGGTCAGCGCCTGGGCGGTGGAGGCCGAGGCCCTGTATATCTACCTGCGCGACGAATACCCGGGCCTGCATGCCGTGTTGCACGAGGCCATCGCCGAGCTCGAGGCCGCCGGCCTGGTGGCGCCGGGCTATATCGTGATGCGGCGTGGCGCCGGCGCCTATATCTGTGGCGAGGAGTCGGCGATGATCGAGTCCCTGGAGGGCAAGCCGGGCAAGCCCCGCCACCGTCCTCCCTTCGTCGCCCAGAAGGGCCTCTTCGACCGCCCGACCCTGGTCAATAACGTGGAGACCGTCTACTGGATTCCGCTGATCTGGCAGCGCGGCGCCGAGGCCTTCTCCGGCCAGGGTCGCCATGGCCGGGTGGGGCTGCGCAGCTTCTCGGTCTCCGGCCGGGTCAAGCGCCCGGGGGTCTATCTGGCCCCGGCGGGCATCACCCTCAATGAGCTGATCGAGGAACACTGCGGCGGCATGACCGAGGGACACCGCCTGGCCGCCTACCTGCCCGGCGGCGCCTCCGGCGGCATCCTGCCGGCCTCCAAGGCGGATATTCCGCTGGACTTCGACACCCTCCAGGAGCACGGCTGCTTTATCGGCTCGGCGGCGGTGATGGTGCTCTCCGACCAGGACGACCTGCGCGCCGTGGCCACCAACCTGCTGGCCTTCTTCGCCGACGAGTCCTGCGGCCAGTGCACCCCTTGCCGGGTGGGCACCGAGAAGATGCTGACCCTGCTCGAGGGCGACGAATGGGACGCCGAAACCCTGACACGGTTGTCTCAGGTGATGATGGATGCGTCCATCTGCGGCCTCGGCCAGGCGGCCCCCAATCCGGTGCTGGGGCTGCTCAAGGATTTCCGCGGCGAACTCGCCGCCCAGAACGTGATCGTCAAGGGGTAAGGGAGAATGAGCATGACCGAACCGAGCTCAAACAGCGGCTTTACCCTGACCCTGGATGGCGTGAAAGTGAGCGCTTACCAGGGCGAGACCCTCTGGCAGGTGGCCAAGCGCGCCGGCGAGACCATTCCCCACCTGTGCTTCAAGGACGCCAGCGGCTACCGCGCCGACGGCAACTGCCGCGCCTGCATGGTGGAGATCGAGGGCGAGCGTGCCCTGGCCGCCAGCTGCCTGCGCGAGGCGGCCCCGGGCATGGTGGTCAAGAGTGCCGACTCCGAGCGGGCGCGCACGGCCCGGGAAGGCGTGATGGAGCTGCTGCTGGTCGATCAGCCGGAGCGCGACGATAGCCCCGACCGCTCCAGCCACTTCTGGGCCATGGCCGACCAGCTGGCCATCGATGCCACGGCGGTGCGCAGCAAACTGCCGACCCGTCGGGAGGGCGTGGTGCACCATGTGGCCCCCCGTGAGGACTCACTCACCGATGCGAAGGGCCATGCCCAGGGCCATGACGACAGCCACTCCGCCATGCGCGTCAATCTCGACGCCTGCATCGAGTGCAACCTCTGCGTGCGCGCCTGCCGCGAGGTGCAGGTCAACGACGTCATCGGCCTGGCCCACCGCGGCTCGGCCTCGAAGATCGTCTTCGACTTCGACGACCCCATGGGCGAGAGCACCTGCGTGGCCTGCGGCGAGTGCGTCCAGGCCTGCCCCACCGGCGCCCTGATGCCCGCCACCCTGGTCGACCAGGCGGGCCATGGCGACTCCGCCGCGGCCGACCGCCAGGTCGATTCCGTGTGCCCCTACTGCGGGGTGGGCTGTCAGCTCACCTACCATATCAAGGACGATGAGATCCTCTTCGTGGAGGGCCGCGACGGCCCCTCCAATCAGAACCGCCTGTGCGTCAAGGGGCGCTTCGGCTACGACTATCCGCGCCACCCCTCGCGGCTGACCACGCCGCTGATTCGCAAGCCCGGGATCGCCAAGGGCATCGATCCGGACTTCGACCCCGCGAATCCCTTGACCCACTTCCGCGAGGCGAGCTGGGAAGAGGCCCTGGACTTCGCCGCCCAGGGGCTCGTCGGCCTCAAGGCGGCCCATGGCCCGGCGGCGCTGGCCGGCTTCGGCAGCGCCAAGTGCTCCAACGAGGAGGCCTGGCTGTTCCAGAAGCTGGTGCGCGTGGGCTTCGGCTCCAACCATGTGGACCACTGCACCCGGCTGTGTCACGCCAGCTCGGTGGCGGCGCTGATGGAGTGCATCGGCTCCGGCGCCGTGACCGCCTCCTTTATGCAAGCCAGCGAGGCCGACGTGGTGATCCTCACCGGCTGCAACCCGGCGGTGAACCATCCGGTGGCGGCGACCTTCTTCAAGCAGGCCGCCAAGCGCGGCACCAAGATCCTGATCCTCGACCCCCGCGGCCAGGCCCTGGATGCCTACGCCCATCGGAGTGTGCGCTTCTCGCCGGGGGCCGACGTGGCGCTGTTCAACGCCATGCTCAACGTGATCGTCGCCGAGGGGCTCTATGACGAGGCCTATATCGCCCAGCACACCGAGGGCTTCGAGGCGCTGAAGACCCATGTGGTGGACATGACCCCGGAGGCCATGAGCGGCCTGTGCGGCGTCGAGCCCGAGATCATCCGCGAGGTGGCGCGGCTCTACGCCACCGCCGAGCGGGCGATGATCTTCTGGGGCATGGGCATCTCCCAGCATACCCATGGCACCGACAACGCCCGCTGCCTGATCTCCCTGGCCCTGGCCTGCGGCCAGACCGGGCGCCCCGGCACCGGCCTGCACCCGCTGCGCGGCCAGAACAACGTCCAGGGCGCCTCCGATGCGGGCCTGATCCCCATGGTGTTGCCGGACTATCAGCCGGTCAGCGATGCCCAGGTGCGTACCGCCTTCGAGGAGCTGTGGAATACCGAGCTCGACCCGGAGCCGGGCCTCACCGTGGTGGAGATCATGGACGCCATCCATGCCGGCACCATCAAGGGCATGTATATCCAGGGCGAGAACCCGGCCATGTCCGACCCGGACCTGGAACACGCCCGGCAGGCGCTCGGCGAGCTCGAGCACCTGGTGGTGCAGGATCTCTTCGTCACCGAGACCGCCCAGTTCGCCGATGTCATCCTGCCCGCCTCGGCCTGGCCGGAGAAGGACGGCAGCGTCACCAACACCAACCGTCAGGTGCAGCTGGGTCGCGCGGCCCTGCCGCTGCCCGGCCAGGCCAAGCCGGACTGGTGGATCATCCAGGAAATGGCCAAGCGTTTCGGTCTGGACTGGAACTACCAGCACCCGCGGGACGTCTTCGCCGAGATGAAGCGTGGCATGCCGTCGCTGGATCATATCTCCTGGGAGCGCCTGGAGCGGGAGCAGTCGGTCACCTATCCCTGCCCGGCGGATGACGCCCCGGGGGCGGACGTGGTCTTCTCCGACGCCTTCCCCACCGACAGCGGCCGGGCGAAATTCTCGCCCACCCGGCCGCTGCCGCCGGACGAGCCGGTGGACGACGCCTTCCCCACGGTGCTGACCACCGGACGCCAACTGGAGCACTGGCATACCGGCTCGATGACCCGCCGCGCCACGGTCCTCGACGACCTGGAGCCGGAGGCGGTGGCCAGCCTGGCCCCCGCCGAGCTGGTCAGGCTGGGGCTGGCGCCGGGGGATGCGCTGACCATCACCACCCGGCGGGGGGCCATCACCCTCCGGGCGCGGGTCGACCCGGCGATGCCGGAGGGCATGGTCTTCGTGCCCTTCTGCTACGGGGAGGCCGCCGCCAACCTGTTGACCAATCCGGCGCTGGATCCTGATGGGAAGATTCCGGAGTTCAAGTACGCCGCCTGCCGCCTGAGTCCGGCGGAGGCGGCCTGATCGCCGGGCGGGGAGTGCCCCGCCCGGTCTCGCTCCACTATTTGCCCCACGACTGGAGGGCCAGTTTATGATGATCGCCGACCTGATCGATGGCGACGACTTCCGTAGCCGCCTGGTGGCCCTGGGGATTCGCATCCCCGAGGGGGCCTGTCCCGAGACCTGCGCGCGGATGGCGCTGCTCAAGCATGCGGAGGTGGGCGTGCCCGGGCTCCAGGACCTGGTGCGGGAGCTCAGCGAGCAGACCGATGTGATGCTGCCCTCGGTGCGCCAGGCGCTGGAGCGTTATCTGCTGCCGGGATTGCGTTAGGCTAATCGCCGATCAGCGTGAAGCCACGACATGGCTGATCTCCGCCTAGCTCCTGTGGGAGATCGGCTCCGCTGAGCGATTGGCGCCGCCAGGCGCCCTGGCCCATCACTCGGCATAGCCGAGTTCCCACCACACCACCACTGCTGAGCCATCCGGCTTAGTGAGAGCGCGGCGCCCCTTTGGGCGCCGCACTTGTTTCGGCCCTCCCTGTGGCGTCTGGCCAGCGTCTCCCCCTGACCCATGTGTCATTTTTCCCCACCCCCGGCGGGGTCACTGGCGCCTTGGGTGGCGGATGACCGGCATGCTTAATTTATTATAATTTATTGATTTTAATGATATTTATGTTTTTGTGGCATGCCTTGGCATAGCCACTGCACTAGGTTGGGTGCCACTCAACGATTTCCAGGAGGAAGGGCATGAAAGGTCACCCCGCCCGCCAACTCAAGGCCCTGGCCGCTATCGCCGCCCTCGCGTTGGGCTCCCTGGCCCTGGCCGGCTGCGGCAACGACGATGACGACCTGCCGCCCATGGAAGAACCGGCCATGGAGCAGCCCGAGCCCATGGAGCCGGCCCAGGATCCTGGGATGCAGGACGATCCGGGCATGCAGGATCCGGCCGCTCCCATGGAGGAGGACCCCATGGGCAGCCAGGAGCCGATGCCGGAGCCTGAGGATGGCTTCGACGATAGCGGTTTCGATGACGACGAAGGTTTCTAGGCCTTCCCGGTAAATGGCGCTTGCGCCATGGGGCCTGTGCCCCGGTTTCTCCCACACCCAGCAAGACGTGCAATCCGCAAAGGAGGTAGTAATGCTCTCCAAGAAGGCACTCAAGCAAGTCGGTATTCTCGGTGTTTCCTTCGGCCTGATCGCCAGCCCCCTGGCCTTCGGCTTCGAGGACGAGCCCAAGGCGGATCCCGCCCAGGATCCGTATCAGGAGCCCGCCCAGCAGCAGGAGCCCATGGGCGGCGAGCCCCAAGGTACCCAGCCGCAGGGCACCCAGGGCGATGGCTTCGGCGGCGGGACCGACCCGATGCCCGGCGAGGCCCAGGGGGCCGAGGCCGAGCCGCTGCCCGAGCCGGAAGGTGAGACCTATGAGGAGTATGAGTACGAAGAGGAAGAGGAGGAGACTCCCTGGGAAGAGGAAGAAGAGGGGGAGGATAACGGCAGCTGGTAAGGCCTTTCTCCCCGAGGCATGACGTTTCGAACGGACGCACTTGCCCCCGGCACCCGCCGGGGGCTTTTTGTGGTTATTCCTCCTCCAGCCGCCGATAGAGGGTCTTGCGGGCGATGCCGAGGATCTCGGCGGTGCGCCGCTTGTTGCCGCCGGTGGCCTCCAGCACCTTCTGGATATAGCGCTTCTCCACGTCCTCCAGGCGCGGCCAGGAGGCCTGGCCCTCGGCGCTGGGCAGTTGGGTGGTGGGGGCGGCGCGGTGCCGGCGGATGCGCTCCGGCAGGTCGCCATGGCTGAGCCGCTCCCCCTCGGCGAGGGTCACGGCACGCATGATGGCGTTCTCCAGCTCGCGCACATTGCCGGGGTAGGGATAGCCGAGCAGCGCCTCCAGGGCCTGGGGCTCGACGCCGAGGATGCGCTTTCCCTGAGCCTCGGCGTGCTTGTCAATCAGCGCCGCAACCAACGGCTGCAGATCGCCGTGGCGCTCGCGCAGCGGCGGCAGGCGTAGCGAGAAGGTCTCCAGGCGGTAGAAGAGGTCGCTTCTGAAATCGCCCTCGGTGATGGCCTGCTCCAGGTCCCGGTGGGTGGCGGCGATGATGCGCACGTCCACCGGCAGCTCCCGTTCGCCCCCTACCGGGCGTACCCGCTTCTCCTGCAGGGCACGCAGCAGCTTGGCCTGCAGGGCCACCGGCATCTCGCCGATCTCGTCGAGGAAGAGGCTGCCTCCCTGGGCGGCCTGGAAGAGGCCGCCGCGGGCCTCGTGGGCCCCGGTGAAGGCGCCCTTGGTATGGCCGAAGAACTCGCTCTCCATCAGCTCCGCCGGCACGCTGGCACAGTTCACCGCCACGACGGGCCCCGCGGCACGGGGCGATTCGGCATGGATGGCCCGGGCCAGCAGTTCCTTGCCGGTGCCGCTCTCGCCGAGCAGCAGGATGGGCGCCTCGCTGTTGGCCAGCCGCGCCGCGTCGTGGAAGAGGGCCTGCATGGCGTCGCTGGCGCCGATGATGCCATGGAAGTGGGCCGGTGACTCCTGCTGCCCGCGGGCCGCCAGGCGGCGGTGTTCCAGTACCCGGAACACCGCGTCATGGAGCGCCGCCAGGTCCAGGGGCTTGGTCAGGAAGTCGTCGGCGCCGAGCTTGAGGGCCTCCACCGCCTGTTCGATGGTGCCGAAGGCGGTAATCACGATAAAGCCGCACTCATGGCCCTCGCCGCGCACTTGCTCCAGCCAGGCCATGCCGCTGATGCCGGGCAGGCGCACGTCACTGATGATCAGGTCCGCCGGGGACTGGCTGAGGGTGGCCATGGCGTCTTCGGCGCTGTCGCAGGCCGTCACCCGGTGGCCGGCCTCGCTCAGTTCCTCCACCAGCAGTTCCTGAAGGGCCGGGTCATCCTCGACGATCAGCAGGCGGTGGCCGGTGTCATCCATGCTCGGGTCTCGTTATCCAGGGGAGGGGAGATATCGATGGTGGTGCCCCAGGTCGGTGTCCCGGTTGGCCCGCTCGAGGAAGGAGGACTGTCACTAGGTGGCGCTCTCCATGGGCAAGGCCGCGCTGTGGCATCAAACGATCATGGCCGTAGTCGACTTTGCCGCCCCTGGGGCTTGCCGGCGTTCAACGCTGCTTGTCCCCGGTGGGGATTGCGATGCTTACATGCAGCTCTTATGGTCGACGCTAGGCATTGAATCACAAGAATAAACCATACAGGCCCCGCGATGCGACCGCGTGCCAGGCCGGGTCGCTCGTTTTACCCCAGGGGCCTTGCCAGGGAGTGTTCATGAACGAGACCCTCGAAGCCGCTGAGGACGCGGTGGCGGCGTCGTGCTTTGCCCGCTTCGTCAATGTCCAGAAGAGCTATGACGGCGTCGAACTGGTCGTCAAGGGGTTCGACCTGGACATTCGCCAGGGCGAATTCGTGACCCTGCTGGGGCCCTCGGGCTCGGGCAAGACCACCTGCCTGATGATGATGGCGGGGTTCGAGACCCCGACCCACGGCGAGATCCTGCTCAAGGGCGAACCGATCAGCGGCCTGCCACCCCACAAGCGGGGCATCGGCATGGTCTTCCAGAACTACGCCCTCTTTCCCCATATGACGGTGGCCGAGAACCTGGCCTTCCCGCTGGAGGTGCGCCACCTCTCCAAGGAGGAGGTCAAGCGCAAGGTGACCCGCGCCCTGGCGATGGTGCGTCTCGAGGAATTCGGTGACCGGCGCCCTGCCCAGCTCTCCGGCGGTCAGCAGCAGCGGGTCGCCCTGGCCCGGGCCCTGGTCTTCGAGCCCGAGCTGGTGCTGATGGACGAGCCCCTGGGGGCGCTGGACAAGAACCTGCGCGAGGAAATGCAGTACGAGATCAAGCGCATTCACGCCAGCCTCGGGGTGACCATGATCTACGTCACCCACGACCAGACCGAGGCGTTGACCATGTCGGACCGCATCGCGGTGTTCAACGACGGCGTCGTGCAGCAACTAGCTTCCCCCGAGACCCTCTACGAGGCGCCCGAGAACGCCTTCGTCGCCTATTTCATCGGCGAGAACAATCGCCTCCACGGCGAGGTGGTGGAGAACAGTGGCGAGCGCTGCCGGGTGCGCCTCGACAACGGCGACACGGTGCTGGCCAGGGCCGTGGCCGCGGGGGAGACGGGATCGCGGACCACGCTCTCGCTGCGCCCGGAACGGGTCACCATCCTCGTCGGGGACGCGGCCACTGGCTGTGACAACCGCTTCCAGGGCGAGGTGATGGAGGTGATCTATCTCGGCGACCACCTGCGCACGCGGCTGCGTGTCTGCGGCAACGACGAATTCATCATCAAGACGCCCAACGCCATGGGGCACCCGGCACTGGCGCCGGGGCAGACCATCGAGGTCGGCTGGTCCTGGGGCGATTGTCGCGCCCTGGATGCCTGACGCCTCGTGTGCCCGGGAAGGCGGCCCCGAGCAGGCGGTTTAGGGAAGAAGACCGGGGCGTGGCCCCGGGCCGGCAGGAGTGCCGGACGATCGACGATACCGCGAGCATGACAACAACAAGTGGAGAATCCAATGAAGCAACGGGAAGTCATCAGTCGCAAGGGCCGTCTCGGCATCGCCATTGCCGTGGCCGGCGTCACCACCCTCGGCCTGACGGCCACGGCCCAGGCCCAGCAGACGCTCAATATCGTCTCCTGGGGTGGGGCCTACAGCATGAGCCAGCAGAGGGCCTACCACGAGCCCTGGATGGAGATGAGCGGCGACGAGATCGTCAATATCGACCGCAGCGGTAACGCCCTGGCCGGGCTGCGTGCCCAGAGCCAGGCCGGCAACGTCACCTGGGATCTGGTCGACATGCTGCCGGCGGATGCCATGATCGCCTGTGCCGAGGGCCTGATCGAGCCGCTGGACCATGACGAGCTGCTGGCCGACGCCCCCGACGGCACCCCGCCCAGCGAGGATTTCGTCGACGGCGCCCTGGGCGAATGCTTCGTGGCCTCGATCGTCTACTCCAATATCGTCGCCTTCAATACCGAGATGTTCCCCGAGGACAACCAGCCGAGCACCATCGCCGACGTCTTCGACCTGGAGAACTTCCCGGGCAAGCGGACCCTGCTGCGCAAGCCGATCAACAACCTCGAGTGGGCCCTGGTCGCCGATGGCGTGGCCCCGGAGGACGTCTACGACGTGCTCGAGACCGAGGAGGGCATCCAGCGCGCCTTCGCCAAGCTCGACACCATCAAGGACGAGGTGATCTGGTGGGAGGAGGGCGCCCAGCCGCCGCAGCTGCTCGCCGACCAGGAGGTGGCCTTCGCGTCCGCCTACAACGGCCGCATCTTCAACGCCATGGTCACCGAGGACCAGCCCTTCGAGATCATCTGGGACGCCCAGGTGTTCGAGCTCGACGGCTGGGTGGTGCCCACCGGCAGGCTCGACAAGGTCAGGGACTACCTCCGCTTCGCCACCGACACCCAGCGCCTCGCCGACCAGGCCCAGTACATCTCCTACGGCCCGGCGCGCGAGTCCTCCTCGGCGATGGTCTCGACCCATGCCGAGACCGGCATCGAGATGACGGAGCATATGCCGACCCACGGCCCCAACTTCGCCACCGCCATCCAGAAGGATGACGAGTTCTGGGCCGACTACAACGACGAGCTGACCCAGCGCTTCGACGCCTGGCTGGCCCAGTGAGACCGCGCCGCCACCCGCCCCGCGGGTGGCGGCGCCGTCGCTCCCGCCTTTATTCCGATCGCTTTCTTCGTCCGATGGAGAGGCCCGCGTGTCCGATTCGCCCTCTGCTCCCCTGACCACCGCCGATGGCGTGCCGCTCAAGGTCAGCCTGCGTCGCGCCGTGCGGCGTTCCAAGGTCAAGGCCTTCCTGCTGGTGTCGCCGTTGCTGCTGTTCCTGGTGGTCGCCTTCATCATGCCGATCTTCGACATGCTGTGGCGCAGCGTCGACAACCCCGAGGTCTCCACCCAGCTGTCGCGTACCGTCGCGGCCCTGGAGGGGTGGGACGGCGAGTCGCTACCCGGCGAAGCGGTCTTCGCCGCCCTGGTGGAGGACCTGCGCGAAGGCCAGGAGGCCCGCAACCTGGGGCTGCTGTCGAGCCGCTTGAACTACGAGAAATCGGGCATGCGCTCGACGATCAGCCGCACGGCCCGCCGCCTGGGCAGCACCGAGCCGCCCTATCGCGAGGCGCTGATCGAGATCAACGATACCTGGGGAGAGCTCGACACCTGGAAGCTGATCCGGCGTGAGGCCTCGCCCTATACGCCCTCCTATTACCTGGCGGCGGTGGATCGCCAGCTGACGCCGGACGGCGAGCTCGCCAAGGTGCCGGCCCACCTCGAGATCCACGTCTCGCTGTTCTGGCGCACCTTCTGGATGAGTGCGGTGATCACCGGCCTGACCCTGTTGCTCGGTTACCCGGTGGCCTTCCTGCTCGCCAACCTGCCGCTGCGCCACTCCAACCTGCTGATGATCCTGGTGCTGCTGCCGTTCTGGACCTCGCTGCTGGTGCGCACCACCACCTGGATCGCCATCCTGCAGTCCCAGGGGGTGCTCAACGACATGATGGTGGCCATCGGGGTGATCGCCGACGAGGCCCGCTGGCAGATGATCCACAACAAGACCGGCACCATCATCGCCATGACGCATATCCTGCTGCCGTTCATGATCCTGCCGCTCTACTCGGTGATGAAGACCATCCCGCCGAGCTACATGCGCGCGGCCCGTTCGCTGGGCGGCCGGCCCTTCCTCAGTTTCCGGCGGGTCTACTTCCCGCTGACCATCCCGGGCATCGCCGCCGGCGCCATCCTGGTATTCATCCTGTCGATCGGCTACTACATCACCCCGGCGCTGGTGGGGGGCCAGTCCGGGCGCTTTATCACCAACTACATCGCCTACCATATGCAGACCTCGCTGAACTGGGGGCTCGCCGCGGCGATCGCCTCGATCCTGCTGTTCGTGGTGGTGGCCTTCTATCTGGTCTTCAATCGCCTGGTCGGTGTCGACAAGGTCAAGCTGGGGTAATCCGATGGCGCTTCCTTCCTACGCCACCCGTGGCGAACGACTCTGGCACTACGTCTTCCTGGGCCTCTGTGCACTGATCTTCCTGTTCCTGGTGGGACCGCTGCTGATCATCATCCCGCTGTCGTTCAACGCCGAGCCCTACTTCACCTTCTCGGAGGCGATGCTGCGGCTCGATCCGGCGGGCTACTCGCTGCGCTGGTATCAGGACTTCTTCACCTCCAGCGCCTGGCTGCATGCGATCAAGAACAGCTTCATCATCGGCATCGCCTCGACGATCCTCGCCACGGTGCTCGGTACCATCGCCGCCCTGGGGCTCTCCAGCCGTCATATGCCGGCCCGGGGAGCCATCATGGCGCTGCTGATCTCGCCGATGATCGTGCCGCTGATCATCTCCGCCGCGGCGATGTTCTTCTTCTTCTCCAAGATCAACCTGGCCCAGACCTACCCGGGGGTGATCCTGGCGCACACCGCCCTGGGCATTCCCTTCGTGGTGATCACGGTCACCGCGACCCTGTCGAGCTTCGACACCACCCTGATCCGTGCCGCCCACAGCCTGGGCGCCAACCCCACCCGGACCTTCTTCAAGGTGGTGCTGCCGCTGGTCACCCCCGGCGTAGTGTCGGGGGCGCTGTTCGCCTTTATCACCTCCTTCGACGAGGTGGTGGTGGTGCTGTTTATCGCCGGCCCCGAACAGCGCACCATGCCGATCCAGATGTGGTCGGGCATTCGCGAGCAGATCAGCCCCACCATCCTGGCCGTGGCGACCCTGCTGGTGCTGCTCTCGATGCTGCTGCTCACCACCCTCGAGCTGCTGCGCCGCCGCGGCGAACGGCTGCGGGGGCTCAGCCCCGGCTGAGCCCGTCAGGGGCGTGACACGCCTGCCCCATGAGTCAGGTCTCGTTATCCAGGGGCAGGGTCACCTCGAAGGCGGCGCCACCCAGGTCGGTGTCGCCGAGGGTGATACTGCCACCGTGGTCGCTGACGATACGATGGGCCATGGCCAGCCCCAGGCCGCTGCCCTGGCCCGCCGGCTTGGTGGTGAAGAAGGGATCGAAGACCCGGCCCTGGTGCTCGTCGGGAATGCCGGGGCCATCGTCCTCCACCCGCAGGCACAGCTCGGCGTCGATGACCCGGGCCGAGAGGCGCACCCGCCCCTCGGGGCTGGCCTGGCGGGCGTTGTGCAGCAGGTTGGTGAGCACCTGGGTGAGCTGTTGCTCGTCGACCCGCAGGGTCGGCGGCGGCTCGGGAAGCCTCACCTCGATGTCATCGCCGCCCTCCACCAGGGCCAGGGCGCCCTGCACCAGGTCGTCGAGGCGGCAGGGGGCGACCTCCAGGTTATGCCGGCGACCCAGGTCCATCAGCTGGCGCACGATGCCGACGATGCGCGCCACCTCGCCGCGGATGCGCGTCAGCCGGCGTTGCTCGTCCTCGCCCGTGGCGCGGCGCTCCAGGCGCTGGGCCTGGCCGTCGATCACCGACAGCGGCGCCCCCAGCTCATGGGCCACGCCGGCGGCCAGCACGCCCAGCTCGGCGAGCTTCTTGGACTTGCGCAAGCGCCGCTCCAGGGCGATCTCCTTGCGCCGCCGTGCCTCGATATCGGCATCCTTCGCGGCCAGGGCGTCGAGCATGCCGTTGAGGGCCAGCGACAGGCGACGGTATTCGTCGGGTCCCTCCAGGCTGGCGCGGCGCTGGCGCTCGCCGCCGCCGACCCGCTCCATGACCTCCAGCAGTCGCTCCAGGGGGCGCTCGATATGGCGCCGGAAGCCCCACCAGATCAGCGCCACGATGCCCACGGCGGCGATCACGAAGCCGCCCAGGACCACCAGGCTGAGGAAGCCGATATAGTTCTCCACCCCGGTGTTGAGGCGATTGACCTGGAGCACGCCGCGGGGCTCGCCGCCCGGGGTGGTCAGGGGCACCAGGGCCGAGTAGTAGCTCCAGCGCTCGTGCCGGCGATAGGCCCCCAGCTCCTCGCCGCTGTCGGCCACGGCGCGGATCTCCTCGGGGTCGAACAGGGTCTCGCCGAGGCCCAGGCCATAGATCTTGTTGCCCCGGGTATCGAAGACATAGGCACCGTAGATGCGGTGGAAGGAGAAAGCGGCGTGCAGCGACTCCTGCAGCGCCTCCCGGGGGGCCTCCTGGGTGAGGGCATAGCCCAGGGAAGTGCCGATGGCCTGACTGAGGACCTGTACCTCGCTCTGCAGCTTGGTGCGCAGGTTGTCCTCGAGGGAAACGATGGCCACCAGGCTGACCACCAGCAGCACCAGGAAGAGGGGAGTCAGGACGGTGGCGATAATCAGGTTGCGCAGGCGCATAGGGGCTCGTCGGGGTAGTGGGCCGGCACGGCGGGAGCCGCGCCGTTCTATCCCACCATGGGCCCCGGGGAAAATCCAGCCTGGGGCCCAAACGCCACAGGCCCGCCGGTGGCGGGCCTGTGGGGCTAAGCGATGGGCTCAAGCGATACGAGAGGGCTTAGCCCTTCACGACCTGGAGTTCCGGGGCGGTATGGCCCAGGTTCTCCAGCAGGCGCTCGCCATACCAGTTGATGAAGTCGATCACGCCGAACTCATAGGTCTCGGAGTAGGGACCCGGCTGGTAGGCCTGGGAGTTGATGCCGCGCTGGTTCTCCTCGGCCAGGCGACGATCCTGGTCGTTGGTGGCGTCCCACACCTTGCGCATCTCGGCAGGATCGTAGTCGACCCCTTCCACGGCATCCTTGTGCACCAGCCACTTGGTGGTCACCAGGGTCTGCTGGGGCCCCAGCGGCAGCACCCGGAAGACGAGGGCGTGATCGCCCATGAAGTGGTTCCAGGAGTTGGGCAGGTGGAGGATGCGCAGCGAGCCCAGGTCGGGGCTCTGGAGGCGGCCCATCAGCTTCTGGCAGGCGGGCTTGCCGTCCATGGTCATGGACACGGCGCCGTCCAGCAGCGGGGTACGGGTCAGGCGGTTGCGCTTGCCGAAGCGCTGGAGCTGCCAGGGCACCTGCAGGGTGTCCCAGTCGGCCTGCTTCTTGGCCACCAGGGCCTTGTAGGCGGGGGTGGCGCGGGGGTCGTCGGTGTCGTCGAACTCCTGCAGGGAGTTGAGCAGCTCCGGGTGGGAGCCGTTGCAGTGGTAGCACTCGCGGTTGTTCTCGATCACCAGCTTCCAGTTGCACTGCTCGACGATGGAGGACTCCACCGCTACCTTGGTGTTCTCCATGTCGTAGGGCGCCAGGTAATGCTCCAGGGTGGCCAGGAAGTCGTCGATGGCCGGCGGTTCGTCGGCCAGGCTGACGAAGATAAAGCCGCCCCCGGTCTTCACCTGCACGGGCTTGAGGCCGTACTGGTTGAGGTCGAAGTTCTCGCCCATGTCGGAGCCGGCGAACAGCAGGCGGCCGTCCAGTTCATAGGTCCACTGGTGGTAGGGGCAGACCAGCTTGGCGACCTTGCCCTTCTCCTTGACGCACAGCCGCGAGCCGCGGTGACGGCAGACGTTGTAGAAGCCGTGCACCTGACCGTCGTTGCCGCGCACCAGGATCACCGGGTTGTCGCCGATCTCCACGGTCATGAAGTTGCCCTTGGTGGGAATCTCGCTGGTCATGCCGGCGAAGAGCCACTCCTTGCCGAAGATCTCCTGCATGTCCAGGGCGAAGACGCGCTCGTCGTTGTAGAAGGGCTGGGGCAGGGAGAAATTCCGCTGACGACTGCGCAGCATCTCCGCGGCGGCCTCCCGGGCGGGGGCCAGGGGATCATCCAGACGAGCGAGGGGCTTGGATTCCATGGGGCACTTCCTCATTACAGGCGGCGGGTCAGGCCGAGTCATTGTCGATTGTGAGCTTCGTCAGCGGCTGGGGGCTGGGGTCGCGCTGCATCGACGCGACCCTGATTTGCGGCGAGTGTGGGGCAGAGTCGCAGAACGCAATTATCTGCCGACGACAGAAGGTGATACGCCGGCGACGCCGGGCGAAATTTCGCTGTGGGTGGCTGGATGCCAGGGATATGCCCGTGTCGCGAACAGGCATGTGATGACGCTATCGCTTGGCGCAAAATTCGCACAACGACGAGCGGTGGCACCGCGGTCGGAGACAGTCCCCATGGTGCAGCCCAGGCGAACCGACAATGACAATGAACTTCCTCAACCCCGTCACCACCCAGACCTGGACCAACGGCCGCCACCTGGTGCGCTGCGTCAAGGTGATCCAGGAGACCTGGGACGTGCGTACCTTCTGCTTCATGGCCGAGCAGCCGGTGATGTTCTTCTTCAAGCCGGGGCAGTTCGTGACCCTGGAACTGGAGATCGACGGCGAGCAGGTGATGCGCTCCTACACCATCTCCAGCTCCCCCTCGGTGCCCTACAGCTTCTCCATCACCGTCAAGCGGATGCCCGGCGGCAAGGTCTCCAACTGGCTCCACGACAACCTCAAGGTCAACGACGAGCTGGCGGTGCATGGCCCGGTGGGCAACTTCAACTGCATCGACTACCCGGCGGAGAAGATCCTGATGCTCTCCGGCGGCGTCGGCGTGACCCCGCTGATGTCCATGGCGCGCTGGTTCTTCGATACCAACTCCCTGGTGGACATCGAGTTTATTCACAGCGCGCGCTCGCCCAAGGACATCATCTTCCACCGCGAGCTGGAGCATATCTTCTCGCGGATTCCCGAGTTCAAGCTGCATATCGTCTGCGAGCGCAGCGACGAGCTGGGCGAGGCCTGGGCCGGCTTCCGCGGCTACCTGAGCCAGGCCATGCTGGAGCTGATGGCCCCTGACTTCATGGAGCGGGAGATCTACTGCTGCGGCCCCACTCCCTATATGAACGCCGTCAAGAACCTGCTCAAGAACAACGGCTTCGACATGGCCCACTACCACGAGGAGTCCTTCGGGGAGACCCCGGCCGATGTGCAGGAGGAGGCCCTGGAGCATGCCGAGCAGGCCGAGGTGGAGGCCGAGGAGCTGGATGTCGCCGAGATGCTCAGCGTGGAGTTTGCCACCACCGGCAAGAGCGTGCGCATCCAGCCCGGCGAGACCGTGCATACCGCCGCCGCCAAGCTGGGGCTGCATATTCCCAAGGCTTGCGGTATGGGGATCTGTGGCACCTGCCGCGTCCCCCTGACCTCCGGCCAGGTAGACATGGAGCACAACGGCGGCATCACCGACGAAGACGTGGCCGAGGGCTATATTCTCTCCTGCTGCAGCAAGCCGCTGGGCAACGTGGTGGTCGATTACTGATCGCCCCCGATGATCCGGAAAGCTCCCTACCGCGAGGGTTGAACGAGCCCCATGCCGCCGAAGTGGCATGGGGCTTTTTGCAACCTGACCGACGAAGCCAAGACGAGGGCGAACGCCTCTGCAGCAGCCAGCCGCCGTGGATACTGATCAGGTTGGCATGGATGAGGGGCGCTGGGGACAGGATGGAGCGGGGGGGGGCCTGAGCCTGTGGCTTCTAGATTTCTTTGCTTTCCAACCCGGCGCCGATATCCAGGTCTCCTGGGCCCGGCACCGGATCGCAAGACCGTAATAACCACAACAAAGAGGTAAGTCATGATATCGAACCGCAGGAAATCCTTGCTGACCGCCCTGGCGCTGGGCACCGCCGCCCTGACGCCACTGCACGCCCTGGCCGAGGCGCGGCCCGGGGAAGGCGTGAGCGTCACTCCCATCTTCCCGTCCATCGCCGAGGAGCACTTCCGCGGCCAGATCGCCATCATGGGGCTGGAGGAACTGGGCTACGCGGTGGAGGAGCCCCGGGAAACCGAATACGCCGGCATCCTCCTGGGCCTGGCCCATGGCGATGCGGATTTCACCGTGCATATGTGGGACAAGCTTCACGACGACTTCTACCAGCAGGTCGGCGGCGACGAGGCGCTGGTCAAGGCCGGCGATATGATCCCCGGGGTGCTACAGGGCTACCTGATCGATCGTGCGACCGCCGAGGCGTACGGCATCACCTCCCTGGAGGACCTGCGTGACCCGGAGATCGCCGCGCTTTTCGACGCCGATGGCGATGGCAGGGCCGACCTCACCGGCTGCGACCCCGGCTGGGGCTGCGAACAGGTGATCGATTATCACCTGCTCTCCTACGGCCTGGCGAATACCGTCAGCCATCACCGCGGTCCCTACTTCTCGCTGATGGACGACACCATCGCCCGCCACGAGCAAGGCGAGCCGATCCTCTACTACACCTGGGTGCCGCAGTGGATCTCCGGGGTGCTGGCGCCGGGCGAGGACGTGGTCTGGCTGGAGGTACCGCATACCTCGCTGCCGGATGGCAACAACGACGTGGACACCCACTTCAACGGCCAGAACCTGGGCTTCGCGGTGGATACCATCCAGTCGCTGCTCAATCGTGACTTCGCCGAGCAGAACCCCGCCGCCCGCGAATTCCTCGCCCGGGTGCAGATCACCACTGAGGACGAGAGCGCCCAGAACCTGCGCATGCAGGAAGGCGAGGCCAGTCCCGAGGACATTCGGCGTCACGCCGCCGAATGGGTGGAGGAACACCGGGAGCAATTCGACGCCTGGCTCGATGAGGCCCGTGCCGCCTCCTGACCAGGCCTGGCCATCGCCTTGAGCCTTCGGTGAACCAAAACGCCCCCTGTCGCGATGGCGGCAGGGGGCGTTGTCGTTGGTCACTGCCGATCGCCGGGGGTAGGCGCCGAGGCCTGATGGCTCAGCCCGTCGGGCTGGCATTGTCCCGCTCTGCCCGATCGAAGGCGGGGGCGAGGCGTACCACCACGGCCAGTGCGGCCAGTAGCACGCCTCCGGCGAGTAAAAAGGTCAGGGTAAAGCCGATCAGCTCTGCGGTCATGCCGAGTACCAGTGGCGCCATCACCTGGGCGCCTCGATTGCCCATCAGGCGCATGCCCAGGGCGCTGGAACGCTGCTCGGCGGGTACGTGCTCTGCCAGGATCACCATCGATAACGGCTGGGAGAGGCCCGAGCCCAATCCCACCAGAACGGCCAGGATCGCCAGCAGCGCCACATCGCCGGTGGTGCCGGTGAACATCAGGCCCAGGGACACGGCGGCCACCGAGGCGACCATGGTACGGGAGCGGCCTCCCATGACCTCGATGACCCGGGACATGATCGGGCGGATCAGCATGGCCGACAGGGCACGCAGGCTGACCAGGGCGCCGATCAGCGTGGCCGAGAAGGTCAGTTCCTCGAGATAGACTGGCAGGAAGGCGGCGTGGGCGCCGAGGGCGAACAGCACCGCCACGGTCACGGCAAGGGACATCTGGACGCCGCTGTTGTGGCGTAGCAGGCTGGCCTGGGCGCGATAGCCGAGCAGCGAGCGCGAGGTGCTGGGGGCGCGCCGGGTGTTATCGACGAGGAAGCAGGCGCTCACCAGGCCGATTACGGGAAGGCCGCCGATCGTGGCGAATACCCAGCTCATGCTCAGGGTGTCGATCATGTGTCCGGCCATCAGCGGACCGATCAACTGGCCGCCCGAGAGACACATGGTGTACCAGCCGAAATAGCGTTCCAGGGTACGGCCCCGCCCCAGCCCGGCGACGACCGACTGGGCGGCAATGACCATCACCACCTGGGCCAGTCCGACCACCACCTGGGTGGCGACCAGGCCGCCGAAGGTGGGCGACACCACGCTCAGCCAGGGGCCGAGCATCATGCCGCTGGCGCCGATGAAGAAAATCCGCTGTGGCCCCAGGCGAGTGACCACGCCGCCCAGTGGGATGGCGAACACCAGCGGCAGCAGGTAAGGCGCGGAAAGCACGAATCCGACCAGTGAGGGGCTGGCCCCCAGCTCCAGGGCTCGCAGCGGCACGGCGAGTAGCAGCATGGTCTGGGCGATAAAGACGCTGGTCAGCCCCAGGCACACCATGACCAGGTTGCGAAGCGCCCCAGGCGTTTGCGGCGACGCATTATCGTGGACGTCCTCTCTCATCCGTCTCCCATCTTTGCCTTTCTCCTTCTCGGTGACGCCATCGTATGACACCAAGGTAAGACTTTGGTCGTGATTATCGAGTGGTCTGCTCTGCTTCGGACTTTCCTGGGATCGCTCAGCCATGCCTGCGGGCTGCGACCTACAGGCCTATTGCCGGAGGGTATCCGAGAGATCCGACAATATAGCAGCAAACTGACGGCATGGCATTTTGTTGAATGCATTTGAATCCATATGCATACTTTGGGACACAGTCAGCCATGGCTGTGTCCTTTCTTACAAAAAATGTGGGATTCGCCTCGTCGATGCCACGCCGAAGCCAATAGAGGAGTCACAATCATGAACAACGCCAGCCTCACCCGCGGTAAGCCCATGCGTCGGGCCATGGTGCTACTTGCTGCCACCGGTTTGACCCTCGGTATGGTTGCGAAGAGCCCGGCGGAGGTTACGGGCTTCTATGAAGGCAAGACCCTCGAGGTGCTGATTCCGTGGGCCCCGGGTGGCGGTGCCGACCAGTGGGGACGCTATGTGGCGGCGACCCTCGGGCCCTATCTCGGGGAAAATGCCAGCGTACAGGCGGTCAATCGGCCTGGGGCGGGGGGAGTGCAGGGCTCCAACGAATTCCACCTGCGTACGCGAAGCGATGGCAGAACCGTGCTTCTGCAGAGTGCTGGCCAGGTCTTCGGCTACATGTATGGCTCGCAGGGGGTTCGCTACGATTTTCGTGACTACGAGCCGATCGTGGCCATGGCCCAGGGGGGCGCCGTCTATGCCCGCTCCGACCTGGGGGTGGAAACGCCCCAGGACCTCTGGGAGGTGGATGAGCTGATTTACGGCGAGGTATCCCCCCAGGCGATAGGTTCCATGGCCCTGGCCGCCTTCGTCCTGCTGGATCTTCCTCACCAGGTGGTCTTCGGGTACGAGAGCCGAGGGCCGGCGCGCCTGGCCCTGGAGCAGGGCGAGACCAACCTCGATTTCCAGACCACCACGCCATACGTCGCCAGCGTGGTGCCGCTGATCGAGGAGGGGCTAGCGGTGCCGCTCTTCAGCTTGGGCATCTTCGATGCCAATGGCGAGCTGGTTCGCGATCCGGCGTTTCCTGAGCTTCCCACCGTGGCGGAAGTCTACGAGGAACGTTATGGCGAGACCCCCTCGGGCGTGGCCTGGGATGCCTATCGGGCGGTGCTCTCCGCGGGCACGATCAAGATGCTCTGGGCCAAGCCCGATGCGCCGCAAGCGTCCATCGAGGAGCTGCGAGGCGCCTTTCGACTGGCGTCACAGGACGAGGAATTCATGGCGGATTCCGTCACGGCGAATGGTCCCTATGACTGGCTGGTCGGCCAGGAGGCCTATCGCGCGATGAGTGCCAGTCTCGAGATGTCCGAAGAAACCCTCGATTTCCTGCGCACGACCTTCAAGGCGCGCTATGGCGCCGACCTCTGAGTGTTGGTGATGAGCGCTATCGACTGCCACCTCGGTGTCTTTCCGTCTCTGAGAGGAGTAAGCCGTCTTGTTAACCGCTGCTTTTGACGCCTTGGCGTTGATTCTCGATCCTTCCCGGTTGGTGTTCATGCTGCTGGGTGTGGGCGTGGGCCTGGTCGTGGGGGTGATTCCCGGTCTCGGCGGGGTAGTGGGGATGTCGCTGCTGCTGCCGTTTGTCTACGGCATGGATCCCCATGCGGCCATTGCCATGCTGATCGGCATGGCGGCGGTCATCGCCACCTCCGACACCTTCCCCAGCATATTGATCGGCGTGCCCGGCTCCGCCGGCTCCCAGGCCACGATTCTCGATGGCTACCCCATGGCTCAGCAGGGGCAGGCTGGGCGGGCGCTCAGCGCCGCCTTCAGCGCATCGCTTGTCGGAGGCTTGATCGGTGCCCTGGTGCTCTTCGCGATCCTTCCGATCGCCCGCCCGCTGGTGCTCGCCTTCCAGTCGCCCCACTTGTTCATGTTCACCGTGCTCGGCCTGTGCTTCGTGGGGCTGCTGTCCGGCAAATACCCGTTTCGCGGCATCCTGGCCACCCTGTTGGGCATGATGATCGCCATGCTTGGTTCGGCGCCGACCACGGTGACCTTCCGTTATGTGGGCGACAGCCTCTACCTCATGGATGGCATCCCCTTGGCGATTCTCGCCATGGGGCTCTTCGCGTTGCCTGAAATCCTCGATCTGCTGGCCGACAACCGTGCCGTCTCCCGGGTCAAGACGCTCTCCTCGGGATGGAAGGAGGGGATCAAGGATACGGTCAGGAATCGCTGGCTGGTGCTACGGTCATCAGCCCTGGGGGTGACGATCGGGGCCATTCCTGGCTTGGGGGGCTCGGTGGTCGATTGGCTCTCCTATGGCCAGGCGGTGCAGAGCGCCAAGGACAAGACGCGCTTCGGTCAGGGGGACGTGCGTGGGGTGATCGCCCCGGAAAGTTCCAACAATGCCAAGGAGGGGGGCTCGCTCATCCCGACGATGCTGTTTGGTATCCCCGGGAGTGGCACGACGGCGGTGCTGCTCGGTGGCTTGATCCTGCTGGGCATTCAGCCGGGGCCCTCGATGCTGACGAGCGAGCTCTCCATCACCCTGACCATCGTCTGGACCCTGGCCTTGGCCAATGTCTTCGGGGCACTGGCCTGCTTCGCGTTGTCACGTCCCATCTCCCACCTGAGCACCGTCCCGGCCAGCAAGTTCGCTCCCTTCCTGCTGGTCATCATGCTGGTCGGGGCCTATCAGAACACCCAGCAATGGGGGGACCTGATCGCCTTCGGCGTCATCGGGCTGATCGGCTGGCTGTTCAAGGCATATGACTGGCCACGGGCACCGGTGCTGATCGGCTTCGTCCTGGCGCCCAGCATCGAGAGGTACCTGACCATCTCCTCGTCACGCTATGGGTGGTCCTGGCTGATGGATCCCCTCGTGATCTTGATCGGCGTCATCGCCGTGGCCGTCCTGATCGCAGGCATCAGAGCCAAGCAGAAAGGCCTGGGAGGGGCATCATGACCCAACGACTGAGAGAAGAACTCCTTTTCATCCTGGTTATCGCTGCGGCCATGGTCACCGCCCTGGCGCTATCGGCTGAGTTTCCCTTCATCGCCCGCTTGATGCCGCAGGTGGTGGCGATATCGGCACTCATCCTGCTGGCCGTCGAGCTGATCAACACCTGGCGCCGGCGAAGCGCGGCGAAGGCAGGTGGGCCGGTATGGGGCAGCAAGCTCAGGCGAACGGTTCCCTACTTCGCCTGGCTGGCCGCCCTCTATACGGGCATCGCCCTGGTCGGGATGCTGCCGGCGGCCTTGCTGTTCACCTTCCTCTTCGCCTGGCGGGTCGGAGGCATGCGCTGGTGGGTTGCGGCGCTAGGGGCGGCCGCCTTGATCGTGGCGCTGATGGGCTTCGGCGAGGCGTTCAACCTGCGTTGGCCCGAGGGCTTTTTTCTCGCCCCCTATCGCTGAGCCGGGGGAAGGCTTCGCCACGTTGCTTCGAGGCCTAGTCGTAGGCCTCGAAGAAGGCCTCCAGCCGCACCTTGTAGGCTTCGCGGATGTGGTGGCGAGCCAGGCTCTCGGCGCTTTCCGAATCGCGCCGCTCCAGGGCGTCGATGATGGCACCGTGCTCGCGGCGGGCGGTTTCGGCGCGACCCGGCTTGGAAAGGGTGCTGGGGCCCAGCAGCATCATCGACTCCTGTAGCGAGTGCAGCATCTTGAGCAGGTAGCGGTTGTGTGCACAGCGATACAGGGTGCCGTGGAACAGCTTGTTGTTCTTGACCAGATCCAGGGTCTCGGTGAGCTGGGCGTCACGCTCGTTAATCTCCCGTAGAAAGGCGATTTCTACTTCGGAAGCATGGCGCGCCGCCAGTCCGGCGGCGGTGCCTTCCAGCACCTCACGCATGGCATACAGCTCACTGACCATGCCGTGGTCGAGTTCGGTGATGATGGTGCCACGGCCGGGATCATTGGCGACCAGCCCCTCCAGTTGCAGACGATTGAGTGCCTCGCGAACCGGGGTGCGGCTCAGGCCCATGCGCTCGGCGAGGTCGACCTCGCGCACCCGGGTGCCGGGGGGCAGGGTGCCTTGCTTGATGGCATCGACGATATAGCGATATGCCTGCTCGCTGCGCGGTTCACCACGTTCATTCGTCGCCGGAGAGGTGGTCTTGCGTGCCTTGCGCTCTGCCATGGGGCTTTAGGTCTCGGTTGTGGCTGTCGGTGGGTCTCATGGTAATCAACGAGACAGATCTTGTCATAGAGAGTTCTGTTGGATACATTTGTATCCACTTGGATTCAGTTGGGTGGTGCCCGCTGTGAGGATCACAACGAACTGAGGAAGACACAACGATGCTGTCATCGACGGGAAAGCGGCTGAGCGAGGATGACCTGCGCAACCATGATGTGCTGGTCATCGGGGGCGGCAATGCGGCGCTCTGTGCCGCCCTGAGTGCGCGGGAGCGGGGGGCCCGCGTGCTGCTGCTGGAAAGCGCCCCGCGCAAGTGGCGGGGGGGCAACAGCAGCCATACCCGCAATCTGCGCTGCATGCACCGCGAGCCGACGGACGTGCTCAGCGATGCCTACCTGGAGGAAGAGTTTTTCGAGGATGTGTGGCGCGTCACGGGGGGACAGACCAACGAGGCGCTGGCCCGCCATGTGATCCAGGCCTCCGAGAGCTGCACGGAGTGGATGAAGGGGTATGGGGTGCGTTTCCAGCCTTCTCTGGGCGGCACCCTGCACCTCGGGCGCACCAATGCCTTCTTCCTGGGCGGAGGCAAGGCGCTGGTCAATACCTACTACCAGGCGGCCGAACGGCTGGGGATCACCATCCTCTATGAGGCCGAGGCCGAGCGGTTGGTCTTCGATGGCAAGCGTTTCGATCACGCCCTGGTCAACATCAACGGCTCGCTGCGCCAGATCAGTGCCAAAGCGGTGGTGGTGGCCTCGGGGGGCTTCGAGTCCAACCAGGAGTGGCTCGAGGAGGCCTGGGGGGCGGTGTCACGCAACTTCCGGATCCGCGGCACCCGCTTCAACCAGGGCAAGATGCTGCGCTCGCTGATCGACAACGGCGCCAAGGTGATCGGTGATCCGACCCAGGGACATGCCGTGGCTATCGATGCCCGGGCGCCCAAGTACGATGGTGGAATCGTCACCCGGGTCGACTGTGTCTCCCTGGGCATCGTGGTCAATCGGGATGGCAAGCGATTCTACGACGAGGGTGAGGACTTCTGGCCCAAGCGCTATGCCATCTGGGGGCGCTTGATTGCCAAGCAGCCGGGGCAGGTGGGCTATTCGATCACCGATGCCAAGGCCCAGGGCCGTTTCATGCCGTCGGTATTTCCTCCCGAGCAGGCCGATACCCTCGAGGAGCTGGCGGTCAAGCTCGACCTGCCGGTGGAGACGCTGCTCGAGACCGTCGCCACCTTCAACGCCGCCGTCCAGCCCGGCACCTTCGACCATAGCGTGCTCGACGACTGCCGCACCCAGGGCGCTACGCCGGAAAAGACCCATTGGGCACAGGCTATCGATCGACCGCCCTTCTACGGCTATCCGCTGCGTACCGGCATCACCTTCACCTACCTGGGCGGCGAAGTGGACGAAAAGGCACGACTGACGATGACGGATGGCACTCAGGCCGACAACGTCTTCCTGGCCGGCGAGATCATGGCCGGCAACATTCTGGGGCAGGGCTATGTGGCGGGATTCGGCATGACCATCGGTACCGTATTTGGGCGAATTGCAGGAGAGGAGGCGGCACGCCATGCAGAAAATTGAGATTTACGATGCCTTGGTCGACGAGGCGCGCAACAACATGACCATCTGCAATGCCTGCCGCTATTGCGAAGGGTTCTGTCCGGTCTTTCCGGCCATGGAGCGGCGCCAGACCTTCAGTGAGGAAGACCTGAAGTACCTGGCGAACCTTTGCCACAACTGCGGTGAGTGCTACTACGCCTGCCAGTATGCGCCGCCCCATGAGTTCTCGGTCAACGTGCCCCAGTCCTTGGCCAAGCTGCGCGCCGAGTCCTATCGCCAGTATGCCTGGCCCGGGCCGCTGGCCAGGCTGTTCGATCGCAATGGCCTGATCGGTGCCCTGGCCCTGGCCTTCGGGGTGACGCTGCTGCTGTTCATTGCCATTGCCCTGAATGGCGGAGCCGCTCCCCTGGTCGGCGGCCAGCACGGCGGCGACTTCTATGCACTGTTGCCACACAACGTGATGGCCGTCACCTTCGGCTCCGTGGCGCTATTCGTGCTGCTGGCCCTGGTCATGGGGATGGCGCGTTTCTGGCGCGAGAGCGGGGAGCCGTTCGCCGCCCTGGGCGACCGCCAGAGCTGGAAGGAGGCGCTGCAGGAAACCTTTACCATGAAGCACCTGCACGGCCATGGCGAAGTGGGGTGCACCTACCCGGATGCCTACCACTCCCACTGGCGTCGTCGCTTTCATCACTTCACCTTCTACGGTTTCATGCTGGCCTTTGCCGCGACCCTGACCGGTACCTTCTATCACTACGTCTTCGGCTGGGCCGCACCCTATGACTTTCTCAGCCTGCCCAAGCTGCTGGGCACCCTGGGCGGAATCGGACTGATGATCGGGCCGGCCGGGCTGCTCTACCTCAAGCTGGTGCGTGACCGGAACACCGCCGATGCTCGCCAGATGGGCATGGATGTGGCCTTCATTGTCCTGCTGTGGCTCACCGGTACCACCGGGCTTGCGCTGATGCTGCTGCGCGAGACCTCGGCCATGGGCGTCATGCTGGTGGTTCACCTGGGCTGCGTCATGGCGCTGTTCCTGACCATGCCCTACGGCAAGTTCGTCCACGGCTTCTATCGCCTGCTGGCCGTCTATCGCAACGCCCTGGAGCGACGGCGCCACGGTGCCTGACGGCGAATGAACGACAGGGATGGGATCGCGGCCATTATGGGAGGGGCCATGATCCGATGTCGTCTATCAGGTGGATGGCGCTCGTACCAAAGCACGAACCGCCGCTCGATGAGCGGCGGTTCGTTGGTGGAGGGCTTTCCGATGGCCCTCAGCCGAGCATCAGCCGAACAGCCAGGGATCGATGAGTCCGCGCGGGTAGGTCAGGGTCAGCAGTGTCGCCATGCCGGCCAGGAAGGCCGTCACCCCGGCCGACATGCCGAGGGCCACCCAGGGCTTGAGGCGGGCGATGCTCAGCAGGAAGGCCAGGCAGAAAAGCGTCGCGGTGGTGATAAAGCCAAGCATCAGGATGGCGCCGACCAGGACGAAGAAACCCACCAGCCAGACGGCTTGCTGGCCCAGGGGCTGATGCTGCCACGTCGGGCGATGAATCAGGCTGCGCAGGATTTCCAGTAGGCAGGCGATGCCCATGATCGCAAGGGCCAGGCGCGGCATCAGGCCTCCGAGCAGGGTGAGATCGGCGAGGCTGAACCAGCCATAGATGGCCAGGCCCAGCAGGGCGACGAAGAGCACCAGATCGAGGGCGCCCATGGTGACTGGGGCCTTGGTGTCTGACGGGGCCGATGCCTCGGTGGTTACCGCCCGGCGCTTGCGCCACAGCGAACGCAGCATGGGCAGGAACAGCGCGGCGAGGATCATGGCGCCGATGATCAGCACACCCGGGCGCAGGAAGGCATCGCTGCCCTGGAACTGCGCGGCCTGGTAGAAATAGGCCTCGGCACCGGGGGCCAGGACGAAACCGATCAGGAAGGCGGGACGTGACCAGCCGGCCTGCTTGAACAGGACGCCGAGGACCCCGATCGCACCGAGAGCCAGCAGGTCCCCCGGGGAGCGCGTGGCCTGGAAGGCCGCGAACATGATCAGCACCGTGATCAGGGGCGCCAGGATGACGAAGGGCACACGGGTCAGGCTGGCGACCGGTCGGGCCAGGCCCAGGCAGAGCGCCGCGCCGAGGATGTTGGCCAGGGCCAGCGACCAGATGATGGTGTAGGTCAGGTCGAGATTGGTCTCGATCATGCTGACACCGGGCTGCAGGCCGAGCAGCAGCAGGCCCCCGAGGAAGACGGCGGCGGTACCCGAGCCGGGCACGCCGAACAGCAGGGTGGGCACCATGGCGCCACAGGCGCAGGCGTTGTTGGCGGATTCCGGGGCGATCACGCCGCGGATGTCGCCCTGGCCGAACTCGGACTTGTCCTTGGCGCTCTGCACGGCATGACCATAGGTCATCCAGTCCACCACCGAGCCGGCCAGGCCGGGGATCGTGCCCAGCAGGCTGCCGATGCCCGCGCAGCGCGCGACCAGCCCACGATTCTTGCCGACATCCTGGATGCCCTGGCGCCAGCCCTTGCCGAGCCGGGCGGACTCGCCGGCGATGGCGCCACGCTTGACCAGCAGATCGATGATCTCCGGGAGCGCGAAGATCCCCAGGCCGATGACCACCAGTGGCAGGCCATCGTAGAGGTAGTCGATGTCGAAGTTGAGACGGAACTCTCCCGTGGCGGGTGCCATGCCGATGGTACCGACCAGCAGGCCCAGGCCGCAGGCGGCGAGCCCCTTGAAGAGATCGCGTCCGGAGAGCACCGCCACCATCGATAGCCCCAGCAGGGTCAGCATGAAGAGCTCTGAGGAAGAGAATGACAGTACCACTGGCCGGGCGACCAGGATAAAGCCCGTCAGCACGGCGGCGCCGATCAGGCCGCCGATCATCGAGGAGAGAAAGGCACTGGACAGGGCCCGCGCGGCCTGGCCGCGCTTGGCCAGGGAGAAGCCGTCGATGACGGTGGCCTGGGAAGCGCTGGAGCCGGGGATGCCCAGCAACACCGAGGCGAAGGTATCGCCGGTGGGAATCACGGCGACCAGGCCCATCAGCATGCCGAGGGCGACGCTTGGCTCCATGCCGTAGAGGAAGGGCAACAGCAGCGCCATCCCCGCGATGCCGCCAAGACCGGGAATGATCCCGACCACCAGGCCGACCAGTACGCCGAGGACCATGTAGAGCAAGTGATGCAGGGTAAACAGCTGCCCCAGACTGGAGAGAAGGATATCGAACATGGGATGCGGCTCTCGCGTTGTTCGGTGAGTTGAGCCCGGAAGCATCGCCCCTGTAGTAAGGCGCCGATGCTTCCGGGCTCAGGTGTCAGATACGGGCGCCGTGCGTCGTTTCCAGCCAGTCCACGAGCCACTCGTGGGTCGCGTCGTCCAGGGACATGGCGTCCTCGAGATGTTGCTGGACGGTATCGCCAACGATCGGGGTGTAGGGCCCTAGCTGGGCGTCGGCTTCCCGCTCGAACGTCTCGCTGTCGATAAAGCTGCGGGCCGCTTCCCGGTAAGTCTCGATGAGTGCCTCGGGGGCGTCACTGGGTACCATGATCAGCTTCTGAAGCGTGAAGCCCGAGGCGAAGAACTTCCGGAAGGCCTCATTGGCGGGGCCGCTGGGGGCTTCGCCATGGAGTTCCTGATAGACCTCGTAAAAGGTGGGCAGGTCGGGAAAGGCCGGGTCGCGTACGATCTCCCCCTCGTCATTCAGCAGGCCGAGCGAAAAGAGGGGGACGGCGCGGCCCGATTCCACCAGGGGCGCCACATTACTCAGATAGGCGGAAGTGGTCTGGAAATCGATGTCCGCTTCGCCGCGTTCGAAGGCCAGGCGGCCCTCGCCACGGCTACGCAGGCCGGAGACGGCCTGAACCTCGACCCCCAGCATGTCCAGGGCGATCAGTACCGGCAGCTCGAGTCCGGTATGGCTCTGGGCCGCCAACATGACTGGCTGCTCCAGCAGGGCGGCCAGGGCGCTGTCGGCGTCGTCACTCAGGCCGGGTTGGGCATAGACGACACCCCCGGTCGGAGTGGCCAGGATCGGTGTCCAGTCGGCGTAGTCGTAGCGCACTCGGCGATCGCCCAGCATGGCGGGATATTGGGTCGAAGCGGAGGTGCCCAGCCACTCGCTGCCGTCGGTCCGGGCACGCATGGCAAAGAGGTTGGCGCCATTGATGGAACCACCGCCCGGCACATTATCGATCATGATGGTCGGCTGGCCAGGAATATGCTCGCTGAGCCAGGGGGCGAAGAAGCGCGCCCAGACATCGGTGCCACCACCGACGCCGAAGGGAATGACCCACCTGATGCTCTCGGGCACGTCCACGTCCTGTGCCTGTACGGGGGCGGTGACTGTCAAACTGAGCCCGGCGATTGCCAAGCCGAGTGCGGCGGCCTTTTTCAGGCGATCGAGCGAAGTGTGAGATGTCCTGGTCTTGTGGAGGGTCATGGCATGCTCCTGGGTTGTTGTCGTTAGTGGGTGGCAAAGATACTCGAGGGTAGCGATGATCAGTTGGCCTGCAATGCGGGCAATGCCTCATCGGGTGTCGTGGCGGCGGTGTAGAAGATCGTGCCGCTCATGATCTTCCTGGCGGTACGAATCAGTGACACGCGCGCGATATCGCAGGCGTTGTCCTGGCGGTGCTCGACGTCGAGGTCGATGAAGCCCGACGGGTGCTCCAGTCTCACCTGTGCCAGACGCTCCCCTTCGGCAACCCGCCCGCTTTCCACCGCGATACGGTGGGCGATGGTGCCGGGAACGCTGACCGCCGAGGCGACGGCAATGGCCCCCGTGACGGCGATGGCTTTGTGGCAGCGGTGGGGCACGAAGTACCTTGTGCACAGGGTGCTGGCGCTATCTCTCGGTGCGGAGACCAGCACCGGCTTGGGCAGGACACTCTGGCTGACGTCGCCCAGGCCCATGCGCTGTCCCGCCTCGCGGCGAATGCTTTCGAGCCGCTCGAGCAGGGCACGATCGGCATCCAGTTCGGCGGGGGGCTCATCTCCGCGCAGGCCGAGATCCGCCGCATCGAGCATGATGATCGGGGTCGCCGCGTCGAGGCAGGTGACATCGACGCCCTGGATCGCGTCGCAGGCCTTACCGGTGGGCAGCAGCACGCCGGTCTTGGCGCCGATAATGTCCAGGAAACTGAGCTGGATGCCGGCGGCACTTCCGGGCACGCCGCTGATGGAAGTGTCGCCCTCATAGCAAACCTGACGGCTCGGCGTCGGTACATGGCATTCGATCAGGCGCTGGGTGTTGAGGTTGCGCACCCGCACCACGGTCTTGCCGTCTTGGGGCTCGACCAGGCCCGTCTCGATCGCATAGGGGCCGACCGCCGAGAGCATGTTGCCGCAGTTCGGGGTGAAGTCAACGCGCCGCTTGAAGACATCCACCTGGGCAAAGAGGTAGTCGACATCGGCATCCGCATGGGAAGAGCGCTCCACGATGGCGATCTTGCTGGTCAGGGGGTCTCCGCCACCGATGCCATCGATCTGCAGGGCGTGACCCGACCCCATCAGGCTGAGGAGGATCTCGGCCTGGGCGTCCTGGCCGCTGGGAAGGTCACTCATGCGCAGGAAGGGGCCTCGGGAGGTACCGCCGCGCATGATCATGCAGGGAATGCTGTTTATCATCGTCATGCCACATCGCGTTGGGAAGTCGTGATATGAGCATGTCAGTGGCCAACTGATGCTTCAAATGCAAATAAACATAGGCATTGATTCGTTTTATGGATTAATGTGCTATGTTTATCAATGCCAATCGCGTCATGCAAGAGTGCCGATATGCGACATCGCCTGGAATTCCTTGATCTTCAAGCCTTTATACTGGTCGCCGAGCTGGGCTCTTTCCATGAGGCCGCGCAGCGCTTGCATCTTTCTCAGCCGGCGCTATCGCGACGCATCCAGAAGCTCGAGGAACTCCTGGAAATCGAGTTGCTGGAACGAACCACTCGAAGAACGCAACTGACGCCGATCGGGGCGGATTTCCTGCCACGCGCCAGGCGTATGATCGAGGAATATGAGTCATCGATTCTGAACATCCGCGAGCTGGCAACGCACCAGAAAGGCACGGTGACGATTGCCTGTCTTCCCACCGCGGCCTTCTACTTTCTCCCCAGCGTGATCCGTGGCTTTAGCGAGGCTTGGCCGGGTATCCGTATCCGCATCCTCGATGTGAGCGCCAAGGAGGGATTGGAGCGCGTCATAAGCGGTGAGGCCGACTTCGGCATCAACATGTTCAGCGCACAGAGCCCGGAGGTCTCCTTTACCCCATTGTTACGGGATCCCTTCGTACTGGCCCTGAGGTCGGATCATCCACTGGCGGCCAAGGAGAGCATCGAATGGGCGGATCTCGAGCAGGTACGGCTGATCACCGTGAGTCGCGACAGTGGCAATCGTACCTTGCTGGACAATGCCCTCTCCGCCGAAGGCCTCCGGCTGAACAGCTTTTACGAAGTCCAGCACCTGTCCACCTCGCTTGGCCTGGTCGAGTCCGGGCTAGGGGTGGCAATCCTGCCCAGGATGACGATGCCCGGCCCGGATCATGACACCCTCTGTGCACGCGAACTTCCCGAACCCCACATTCAGCGAACCATCGGCCTGGTCAGAAGCAATTCCCACAGTATTTCCAGCACCGCGCAACTGTTTATTGATTTGCTCCTCGAGCACTGGGGAAATTCCATGCACTCATGACGCTCTATGAGTGATTGGCGCCGATTCTCAACGCCGCATGGGCGAGCGCAGGCAGTGTTCGCAGTGGCATCAGACCCGTCCGCCACGGGGGAAGGCGCTGCCCTGGCGCAGCATTTGCCCCGGGCCGGTGTGTCCTCTCGACAAGCGCCGGCAGGGGGGCTTGCCCCCACCACGATGGTGGTAAGGGGCTGTCTCGTGGCTTGGGGGGGCGTTTCCTAGCCGTCGGCGGATGGCTCGCTCTGGCGCAGGAACCAGTCACGGAAGCGGCTCAACGCCTCATCGTCGGCCTTGTCCTCGCGATAGGCAAAGTAGTGGCGGGTTTCCTCCAGCACCACTTCCTGTTCCACCGGCCTGATCAAGCGCCCCTGCTCGACGAGGGGGGCTACCAGGTGATGCCAGCCCAGGGCCACGCCCTGATCATTGAGCACCATCTGGATCAGCAGGCTGTAATCATTGGCATTGAAGAAGTGGGGGCCCTGGGCGGGACGGTCCTCGATATCCAACTGATGAATGGCCAGCCAGACTCCCCAGTCCACGTGCTCGGACACCTGGGAGCGTCCATAGGGGCTCAGGTTGAGCAGCAGGCCATCCCTCAGGCCCTCCAGGGTGCGGATCTCGGGGTGCGTCTCCAGGTAGCTGGGCGTGCATACCGGATAGATGCGGTCATGGAAGATCGGCGTGCTCACATAGCCGTCGCGGATGCGTGACATCTTGGTGATAAAGATATCGGGATTGACCCCCGGTTCCATGGAGAGGAAGTTCTGGGTGGTGACCAGGTTGAGGTCGATATCCGGATTGTCGCTGAAGAAGCTGGGCAGCCGGGGGGATATCCACAGCGCAGAAAACGCCGGGGAGCAGCACAGGGTCAGGGTGCGCCTGGCGTTGCTGCCATGGTTTTTCTGAATGCGCTCTGCGGCCTGGGCGATATTAATAAAGGATAACTGCGCCGCATCGAAGAAGATCGAGCCGGCGGTGGTCAATTCCACCGAGCGTCCGGCTCTCTTGAACAGGGCGGTGCCGAGGTGGCTCTCGAGCTCACGGATCTGGCGGCTGATGGCGGCCTGGGTCACGCACAATGCCTCGGCGGCGCGGGTGAAGTTCTGGTAGCGGGCCGCGGCGACGAAGGATTTCACGGCCCGCAGGGAAGGCATCTTGAGCAGTGTCTGATCGGGGTCGGTGTGCTTGGTCATAACATGAAGTCATCATTAGTCGGACAAAAAAGTCAATTTCACCCGGGTAGCCGCGTCACTAGACTCGAGATACGGAAAATAAATCAGGCAGTCTTGCTAGGCTAACCGAATCTCCAGGCCAGCAACAGCCACCCCTATGCCACTCGACCGTCGACCTCTCAATGAGGGAGCCCATCTTCTATCGCTCCTGGTGGCGAACGCCTCGCTAGACCGTGTTCCCTGTGAAGGTTGATCCTGAGTCATCAGCCATGATGCCCATAAGACGATGAGCACTTCATTCAAGAGTTTGCTGAAACGCAAGAACCTGGCCCATTTGCCTCGGGATCCGTCGGGCGACGCCTCCGCGGGTGCTCGGCGGGCCACTTTCGTGCTGCTGGAACACTTTTCGCTGATGGCCTTTACCGGGGCGGTGGATGCCCTGGTCACCGCCAATCTGGTGACCCGGGAGCCCTTGACCGACGTCAGGACGCTCAGTCTCGGCGGCGAGGTAGTGGTCAGTGACCTGGGGATCGCCATTTCGGTGGATGGTGAGCTGGCGGAGCTCGAGATGCGCCGGGATGATCTCCTGATCCTCTGTGGTGGGCTCCGGGTTCACCTGGATGAGTCGCCGGCACTCCGCGCTCCGCTGGTGGCGGCCCAGCGAGCCGGGGTGACGCTGGGCGCGCTGTGGAACGGGGCCTACTTCCTCGCCGATGCCGGCCTGCTGGATGATCATGAGTGCGCCATTCATCCCGACTCCCGCGCCCTGATGATCGAGCGCTTCCCGCGGGTCAAGGTCTCCCGCCATTCCCATGTCCTGGATGGCCAGCGGATCAGCTGTGCCGGGGCCAACAGCTCGCTGAACATGATGCTGGGATGGCTGCGACACAACTACGACGCCATCATCGTCGACTCGGTGGAAGAGATCCTCAGCTGTGACAAGAGTCATGAGCTCTTGGGGGCCTCGGTGCTATCCGTCGATAGTGACCCGACCCTGCCGCAGCCCCTCAAGCTGGCGCTGGAGCTGATGCACAGCAATATCGAGGAGCCGCTGTCTCTGGATGAGGTGGCGCGCTGGGCCGGTCTGTCGCGTCGACAGTTGGAGCGCCTGTTCAGTCGCCATGTCGATGCCTCGCCCTCCCGCTACTATCTGGAACTGCGCCTGACCCGTGCGCGACAGTTGCTGCAGCAGACCAACCGGCCCATTGCCGAAATTGCCGTGGCCAGCGGCTTCGTCAGTATCACGCACTTCCGTCATTGCTTCCGCAAGTTCTTTCATGTCGCTCCGGGGCGATTCCGCCGCCGACATTACGCCAAGTAATTCAATCGCCCTACTTATGGTAATAAGGCAGGCGCATTGCTTCGCTTGTGCTCTGTTATAGGGAGGGTTTCTTGAGTGACGATAGATGAGATGCTGGAGGGTGGTCGGTCGTTGCTTTCTGCGAGTGGACTGATAACACCCGTTAATGATTAGCCGGAAGGAAATGTTAATTGTCCCGTTGTCGGGGTGAAATTACGCTTTATTTGTCGAGAAACCCCCAACAATATTCGCAAGGTGATTGTATGAACTTCGATGGCATCTGGACACCCGTAGTAACTCCCTTCGCCGAAGACGGCAGCATCCAGTTCGAGACCCTGGGCAAGGTGCTCGATACCCTGATCGATCAGGGCGTGCATGGCCTGATCATCGGTGGCACCACCGGTGAGTACTATGCGCTGAGCAAGGACGAGCGCAAGCGCGTCTTCGATGTGGTTGCCGCTCATGCCAAGGGCCGTATCCCGCTGATGGCCGGCGTCAATGCCACCACCACCGAAGACAGCCTGGAGCTGGGCCAGCATGCCAAGGCCGCCGGATTCGATGCCATCCTGGTGGCGGCGCCTTACTACTGCCAGCCGGCCCAGGACGAGCTGCTGACCCATATCCGGTGTGTCGATGATGCCCTCGATATGCCGATCATGCTCTACAACTTCCCCGACCGCACCGGTGTACCGATGACGCTTGAGTTGATCGAGGCGTTGCGTGATCGCCCGAATATCCAGGCGATCAAGGAGAGCACCGGCTCCATCGAGCGTATGCATGCCCTGGCGACCGAATTCAACGATCAGATTCAGCTCAGCTGTGGCATGGATGACCAGGTGCTGGAATTCTTCGTCTGGGGCGCTCGTAGCTGGGTGGGGGGAGCTTCCAACTTCCTGGCGCCGGAGCATGTGGCGCTGTACCAGGCCTGCGTCGTCGAGCGGGATTTCGTCGCCGGTCGCGAACTGGCCGCCCGCGTGCTGCCGATGCTCAACCTGCTGGAGCAGGGCGGCAAGTTCTGCCAGTACATCAAGTACGGCTGCGAACTGGCCGGTCTGCCGGTGGGGCCGGCGCGTCGTCCTCTGCTGCCCCTGAACGAGGCCGAGAAAGCGGCCTTCAAGCGTACCTACGATGCCCTGGTCGCCCAGCGCGGCTGATCCTCGGGCGGTGGAGGCCCTGCCATGCGGCTGAAATGCAAACACTTGCCCCAGGGTGATGGCCGGTGTGGCTGGTACGAGATGCTGCCGCCGCCGCCCCCCGCGACGCCGCTCAAGGGCGAGGTCAAGGCCGACTGGGTGGTGCTGGGGGCGGGGCTGGCCGGGCTCGCCGCCGCCCGCCGCCTGGCCGAGCTGTGTCCCGATGCCTCCATCGCCCTGGTGGATGCCCGGCGGGTGGGCTTCGGTTCGGCCGGGCGTAACTCCGGATTCATGATCGATCTGCCCCACGACCTGAACTCCCACGATTACACCGGGGATCGCAACCGGGATCTCCAGCAGATCCTCCTCAATCGCGGGGCGATCGACTATATGCGCGAGATCGTCCAGCGCCATGCCATCGACTGCGACTGGCGCGAGCAGGGCAAGCTGCACGGCGCGGTGGAGGATCACGGCATCCGCGCCCTGGAGGCCTTCGCCAAGGGGCTCTCGGGCCTGGGCGAGCCTTATCGCGTGCTCGACGCCGAGGAGATGCGGGCGATCACCGGCACCGGCTTCTACCGCTCGGGCCTGCATACTCCTGGCTGCGTGCTGGTCCAGCCCGCCGCCCTGGTCCGTGGCCTGGGCGCCACCCTGCCCGAGAACGTGCGGCTCTTCGAGGACACGCCGGTACGCGAGATTCGCCTCGGTAGGCCCCATGAGCTGGTCACCGACCGGGGGCGGATTACCGCGCCACGGCTGATCCTCGCCAATAACGCCTACGCGGCCCAGTTCGGCGGGCTAGGGCTCAAGGGGCGCATCCTGCCGGTCTACACCTACGGCAGCCTGACCCGTCAACTGAGCCCCGAGGAGCTCGCCACCCTGGGCGGCGAGGAGAACTGGGGGCTGATCCCCGCCGATCCCATGGGCACCACGGTGCGGCGGATGGCGAGCGGGCGTATCTGCATCCGCAACGCCTTTACCTATAACCCGAGGGTCGCGGCGAGTGCCGGGCATCTGACGCAGGCGCTCGCCGCCCACCGGCGCTCCTTCGAGCGGCGTTTCCCGATGCTCTCGGACGTCGGGCTGGAGTACACCTGGGGCGGTGCCCTCTGCGTCTCCCGCAACGGCGGCACGCCCTTCGGCGAGCTGGCACCCGGCGTGTTCAGCGCCGTCTGCCAGAACGGCCTGGGCCTGACCCGCGGCACCATCGCCGGGAAGCTGATCGCCGAACATGCCCTCGGCGAGGAGAGTGAGCTGCTCGACATCATGCTCAACCAACCCAAGCCGGTCGCCAACCCCCCCGAGCCGCTGCTCGGGATCGGGGTGCGCTCCACCCTCGCCTGGAAAGAGTGGAAGGCCGGCACCGAACGCTGAATTCCTGCACAAGAGGAGAACAACAATGTCCGATAGCCTCACCCCGAATGCCATCGCACAACAGGTCGAGCGGCTCGAATACCGCAACCAGGCCTTTATCGATGGTCAGTTCGTCCCGGCACAGTCCGGTGCCACCTACGAGACCCTCAATCCGGCCACCGGCGAGGTGCTGACCGAGGTCGCCGCCTGCACCGCCGAGGACGTGGACCGGGCCGTCCAGGCCGCCCGCCGTGCCTTCGAGGCCGGCGTCTGGTCGGGACTGGCTCCCGCCGAGCGCAAGGCCATCCTGCAGCGCTTCGCCGACCTGATCGAGGCCAACTGCCTGGAGCTGGCGGTGCTGGAGGCCCAGGAGGCCGGCAAGCCGATCGGCGAATGCTTCAACGTCGATATCCCCGATACCGCCAACACCATCCGCTGGCACGCCGAGGCCATCGACAAGCTCTACGACGCCGTGGCGCCCACCGAGAAGGGCGTGGTGGCCACCGTGACCCGCGAGCCCATCGGCGTGGTGGGGGCGGTGCTGCCGTGGAACTTCCCCGCCATGATGGCCGGTTGGAAGCTGGGTCCGGCGCTCGCCACCGGCAACAGCGTGGTGCTCAAGCCTGCCGAACTGACCTCGCTGAGTACCCTGCGCCTGGCCGAGCTGGCCCATGAGGCGGGGATTCCCGCCGGGGTGCTCAACGTGGTGCCGGGCCTGGGCCACGAGGCGGGCAAGGCCATCGGCCTGCATGCGGATATCGACCTGGCCGCCTTTACCGGTTCCACCGAGGTGGGCAGGAAGTTCCTCGAGTACTCGGCGGCCAGTAACCTCAAGCGGGTGGTGCTGGAGTGTGGCGGCAAGAACCCCCAGGTGGTAATGCCCGACGTCAGCGACCTCAAGACCGTGGCCAGCAACGTCCTCGCCGCCGCCTTCTGGAACATGGGCGAGAACTGCTCGGCGGGCTCGCGGCTGATCGTCCACCGCTCCATCAAGGACGATCTGGTCGATGAGATGCAGCGCCAACTGGAGAACGACTGGAAGACCGGCGATCCCCTGGACCCGGAGGTGCAGCTGGGCGCCCTGGTCGAGCGGGCCCATATGGAAAAGGTGCTGGGGCATATCGAGCGGGCCAAGGCCGAAGGGCTCAGGGTGGTCTCCGGCGGCGAGCGGCTGCGCGAGGAGAGCGGTGGCTATTTCGTCGCCCCGACCATCTTCGACGACGTTACCCCCGAGGCGGGAATCGCCCGGGAGGAGATCTTCGGCCCGGTGCTGGCGGTGATTCCCTTCGATACCGAGGAAGAGGCCATCGCCATCGCCAACGACACCTGCTACGGCCTGGCGGCCTCGCTGTGGAGCGAGGACCTGAACACCGTGCACCGCATGGCGGCGGCGATCAAGGCCGGCACCATTGCCGTCAACTGCTTCTCGGAAGGCGATATCACCACCCCCTTCGGCGGTTACAAGCAGTCCGGTTTCGGTGGGCGGGACAAGTCCGTGTATGCCCATGATCAGTATTGCGAGCTCAAGACCACCTGGATCCAGCTGTCCTGAGCCATTATCCAGCGTGTCCCACCATCCGCGGGATCGTGGATGGTGGTTGACTCACCGCCAGAGAGCATCGGCATATAGCGATGAATGCCACCTCCCTTCATCAGGCGTGGTAACCATAACCTCAGGTTTTGTTTTGCACGGAAGAAAAGTCGTTTCCCTTACCTTCGCCACAGTAATAGCTTGAATGCATGCCTGGCTAGGGTCGGGCAAGAGATGAATCCCAACTACAATAGCTCGTCTGGAGAAAACGTTATGACATTGAAAAGCTCAATAAAGGTTGCCTCAAGCATAGCTGCAGTATCGGTCGTCGCGACCCTCGGTTTCTCGGCTTCCATCTTGGCAAGCGATGAGGAGTTGCGGTTTACGATAGCAACGGAGGCAGGCGACCGAGAATCGCCCCATGGCCTGGCAGTAAAGAGAATCGCTGATATTGTCGAAGAGCAGTCCGATGGAAGAATCACCATGAATGTCTTCTATCAGGATGAGATCGGTGGTCCCCAGGAACTTTTCGACCAATTGATCAGAGGTAATATCGACCTCTTCCTGGGCTGGCCTCAAACTTCCTATGATGAGCGACTTGGCGTACTACAGCTGCCCTATCTGACCCTGGGTTGGGATGAGGCACTAGAGGCCTATGGAACCGATGGCTGGGTCTCCGAGGTCGTCGGGCCCATCCTTTCGGATATTGGCCTGGAATACCTGGGACCCTTCCCGGAAGGTTTCGGCGGTATCGCCACGGCGGATAGCTATGCTACCAACTATGAAGATGCGCGGGGAATCAAACTCCGCTCGCAGCCTATATTCCCGCTTCCCCAAACGATACAGGCCATGGGATTCCAGGCCGTGCCTATCGACTGGTCCGAGGTCTATACCTCCATCCAGACCGGGGTCGTCGATGGCGACTCGAGTAATGTGATCTACTGGGACTATACCTATTTCAGTGATCTTCTTGATTACTTCGTTCACTCCAAGCATAACTTTTCCTTCTATACTTTCCTGATGAATCAGGGTTCCTGGAACGCCCTCGATGAGGAAGACCGCGGGATCATCGCGGGTGCCGTGGAAGTCGTCGTCAATGAGCAGTTCGAGAATGCCAGGGAAGAGGATGAACGGTGGATCCAGACGGCCCAGGAAGACGGTATGGAATATATCGTGCCGTCCGATGAAGAGATGGCAGCCTGGATCGAGCGTGTCCGTGAGACAGTCTGGGTCGAGGCGGAGGAGTCCCTGGGCGAGGATGTCATGAACGCCGTCCGCGAGCATGCATCGGAACCGCAGTAACGACTTGCCGGAGCAATGGAGTGGCGCCTCTCAGCAAGGTCACTCCATGCTCGATTCCTTTCTGGGTAACATGGGGAAGTCATTATGGATTATTTCTCCCGCATCGATAATGTAGTCGCATTTATTATGAAGGCTGCCGTTACGGTCCTGGGCCTTTTCGTTTCCTTCGCCATGGTGGTAGGCATCGTTTCCAGGGCCTTGCTCGACGCTCCGGTCTTTGGCCTGGAGGAACTGGTGCTGATGGCCGCCATGTGGCTGTATATGCTCGGAGCCGCCCTGGCCTCGCGGGAGAGATCCCACCTCAGTGCGGACTTCATTCAGGCCTTCTCCAAGAATGAGACTCTGAATAATGTCACGAAGCTGATTGCCACTATCCTCTCGGTCGTATTGGCGGCCTTTTTCGTCAGCTGGAGCTACAGCCTGTTCTCCTGGGGCTTCGAGAGAGGGCAAGTCACACCGGTGTTCAGTATTCCGCAATATATTTCACAGGGGAGCCTCCTGATCGCGAGTGTCTTTCTGTTGCTCTATGCAATTAGAGACCTGGTTGATGATGTTGGGCAGCTGTTTAAAAAAGAAGTCGTATCTCATTAAAAAGCTGAAACCCAGTAAGAGGCCTCTTCCCAGAGGCTTCCTGACAATAATTGGAGAAACACATGGGTGCCTTGTTAGCGATAGGTGCAGTCATAATTCTAATGATCATAGGCGTTCCGGTTGTTTTCTCGTTCGCCGCCATGACGCTGGTACTTTCTCTCGCCTACGACGTCGATATCTCGTCGCTGATGACAACAGGGTTCTGGTCTATCAACTCCATTATCCTGCTCGCCCTCCCGTTATTTATCATGACAGGATATTTGATGCAGTCAGGGGGGATTGCGGCCAGGCTCATACGCTTCGTCGAGGCCATCGTTGGTTCGTCACGCAGTGGAATGGGCACTTCGATGGTGGTGGGCTGTGGTGTCTTCGGGGCCATTTCAGGGACGGCCTCGGCCGCGGTAGCCGCGATTGGCACCATCATGATCGGCCCGATGGAAAAACACGGCTATAGCCGCCCGTATTCCACCGCCCTGGTCGGGATCTCTTCGCTGCTCGGCCTGCTGATTCCGCCCAGCATCACCATGATCCTGTACGCGGTGGTGACTCGACAATCCGTCGCGGCCGTGTTCCTGGCGACCATCGGGCCGGGTATTCTGCTGATCATCTTCCTGTGTGTGATCAACGCCATCAAGACGCGCAAGAACCCCGATTATAGCCCGGAAACATTCACACTGAGTGAACGATTTCGTAATATTGGCAGCACCGGCTGGAAAGCCTTTCCTGCCTTGATGCTCCCGGTCATCATCCTGGGCGGTATCTATGGTGGCATCTTTACCCCTACCGAGGCGGCCGCCATTGCCGTCGTCTATGCCATTCCCGTCGGACTGTTCGTCTATCGCGATCTTAACCTGAAGGCCCTGGCACGGTGTTTCGTCCAAGCCGCCACGACCACTGGCGTCATCATGATCATCCTGCTGTTTTCCTTCGTGGCCAGTCGTATCTTTACCTTCGAGCGTGTACCCCAGGAACTCACCACGTTCTTGCTCGAGGTGTTCGAGAACAAGCTGCTGATTCTTCTCATGGTCAATATCTTCTTGATCCTGATGGGCATGATCATGGATGACGTGAGTGTCGTGGCCATCCTCAGCCCGCTGCTGTTGCCGGTCATGGAGAGTATCGGTATCCACCCGGTGCATTTTGCCGCCATCGTCGGTACCAGCGTCGTTATCGGTTGTAATAGCCCTCCCATGGCGCCCATCCTGTTCATGAGTTGTCGAATCGGCCAGGTCGGGATGTCCCAAGTCATTCGGCCCGCCTTCAGCTTTATGCTGCTGGCTGCTCTGCCTGTAATGTTGATCACGACCTACTGGCCGGCACTGTCGCTCTTCCTGCCTAAGCTGCTCGGTTATGTGAATTAATCGGTCCCTCCATAGGCCACCACCAACAATATTCAAAGGGGGTAGAAATGGCATTCAAGAGAACCATACATGCCGTAGATACGCATGCAGGCGAACCGATGCGCGTTGTCACTGGCGGTGTTCCCAACGTACCCGGGAAGACTGTGCATGAGAAAATGGTATGGCTGAGAGAAAATGATGACCAGTTGCGTAAGCTGATGCTACGTGAGCCTCGTGGTTACCCACCTCTCTGCTGTAACGTCATCGTGCCCCCCTGTCATCCCGATGCCGATGCCGGCTATGTGATCATGGAACAGATCGAGTATCCGGTCATGTCTGGTGGCAACACCATTTCCGTGGTGACGGTGCTGCTTGAAATGGGCATGCTGCCGATGCAGGAGCCCGTGACGGAGCTTGTTCTCGAGGCGCCGGCCGGGCTGATTCGCATCAGGGCCGAATGCAAGGATGGCAAGGTAAAGAGCGTCACTTTCAAGAATGTTCCCGCGTTTGCCGCCTACCTTGATGCAGAAATCGACGTTCCCCATCTCGGCAAGGTAAAGGTCGACGTGGGATGGGGGGGGATGTTCTATGTCATTGCCGATGTCCGACAGTTTCCCTGGATAGAGCTCACACCCGAGCATGGCGCGGAGATAGCGAGGGTCTCCGCCATGATCAGGCAAGCAGCGATTGAACAGCTGCCTGTCGAACACCCGGATTACCCAGGGGTTGGCATCACGATATCACAGCTTTCTGGGCCGGCGAGTAGCCCGGATGCCGATTGGAAGAATGTCGTGACGGTGGCATCCGGTGACTTTGACTGGGATAACCCCAGCACCTGGACAGGTGCCATCGACCGATGCCCATGCGGAACGGGGACATGCGCAAAGATGGCGGTCCTTCATGCCAAGGGCGAATTGCCGTTGAACCAAGACTTTCGCCATCAGGGCATCCTGGGTAATGTATTCACGGGGCGGCTGGTCGAGGAAACGACAATCGGTGAAAGGGAAGCGGTAATTCCTACCATTTCCGGAAAGAGCTGGATCTATGGGATCAATACCTACGTACTGGATAATGATGACCCGTTCACGGAAGGGTTCTGCGTGAAGGATATCTGGGCGTAAGGATAAGGGACCCACTCTTTTCGGGAATGGTTATCAAGCAGGGTCAACATCAACAGCATGAGAGGTGTGTTTTCTCTTGGATCAGCAAACCCTTTCGGCCGGTGAGGCCCTGCGGTTAGCCGAGCGAGCTTGCCTTGCCGCGGGGGCCAATCAGGCTACCGCGTACGCTTTGGCAAAGGCAACGACTTCGGCCGCTCTGTTCGGTCGTTCCGGCGTTGGCTTCCCGCATCTGCTGGATTATCTCTCCGGCTTCCGCGCGGGACGCATTAATGGTGAAGCCGAACCGACCCTGAGCTCGCCCCTCCCCGCCGTCCTCCATTCGGATGCCGATGGCGGTGTGGCACAACTCGGCTTCGATCGTGCCCTGCCAACCCTGGTCGAGAGAACTCGCACGCTGGGCGTGGCCCTCTTGACCCAAGGCAATAGCTATCCCCCTGGCGAGCTGGGTTACTATGCCCGCCGCCTTGCCCTGGAAGGTCTTATCGCCCTTGCCGTGTCCAACAGCCCGGCCGCGGTCGCGGGCTCCCCCGGTGGCAAGATCGCTTTTGGCACCAATCCGATGGCTTTTGCCGCCCCCTTGGCCGAGGCTGATGCGCCACTCGTCATTGACCAGGCATCGAGTGCGACGGCCTTCGTCAGCCTGGTAAAAGCTGCAGAAAGTGGGAGCAAGATCCCCGAGGGATGGGCAATCGACGAGAAGGGCGAAATGACCACCGATGCGGCGGCCGGCCTGCGCGGTGCCCTCTTGGCATTCGGCGGAGCGAAAGGCGCAAACGTGGCCATGATGATCGAGTGCCTGGCCGCCGGATTATCCGGTGCATCATGGTCGCTCGATATGCCGGATTTCCAGAGCGGGAGCCGGCCGATCGACGCGGGAATGACGATCATCGCGATCCAGCCCACGGTGATCGACAAGGAGTTTTCTTCCCGGCTCACCCGACAGCTTGACCGGATCGCCGAGCGTGGTGTCTATGTACCCGGTCGCCGCCAGGTACGAAGCGATATTTCGGAAGAGGACCACATTGCAATCGATTCTATAGTACTTGAAAAGATCCGCCGCTCCTTGTGAGTGGCGGATGGGGCGCTACCTCGATGCCGATACTCTCAGGATCATGACGGCGAGATCATTTCTGTTGGTGGTATCCTGCGGTTCTATCGATTAGGCCGCTCAAGCCTTCTCAGGGAGTTCGGTTCAGCGACCCGCAAGCACCAGATGGCCAACAGGGGCACCTCGCAAGGCTTCATGGCATGCGTGATCCCGGGATCATATATGTACATCCTGTGGGGCATCGTTGCTAGGCCGAAGTCGCTGCCTGGACCAGAGGAGGGCACAACTATGCATAATGGTGTCGTGGTGGGAATCATCGGAGGGCAGGGCAGTACTGGCGCCGCCGCCAGGCCTGGAGGAGGGCGCGATCATGGCTGATATATCGAAGGATGTCATGGTGGGAATCATCGGAGGGCAGGGCAGTACTGGTGTCGCCGCTAGGCCTGGAGGAGGGCGCGATCATGGCTGATATATCGAAGGATGTCATGGTGGGAATCATCGGGGGGAAGGGCAGTACTGGCGTCGCCGCCAGGCCTGGAGGAGGGCGCGATCATGGCTGATATATCGAAGGGTGTCGTGGTGGGAATCATCGGGGGGCAGGGCTGGATGGGCCGCTCCCTGGGGCTGGCCTGGCTGGAGCAGGGGGTGCTGCCCCCCGAGCAGCTGGTGATCTCCTCGCGCTCCGATGGCGAGGCCTACCGAGACTGGCCCGGGGTGCGCTGCGTCAGGGACAACAGTGAGCTGGCCGCCCTGGCGGATGTCATCGTGCTGTCCATTCGTCCGGAGGATCTCGCCAGCGTCGATATCGGGGCACATGACAAATTGGTCATTTCCCTGTTGGCGATGGCTTCCTCGCAGGAGGTCTCACGCCGGGTGGGAAGCCGCCGAGTCGTGCGCGCCATGCCGAACGCGGCGGCGGAAATCCGTCGCGGCTACTTTCCGTGGTATGCCTTACAACAGGTTACCGAGGCCGACAAACGGCTCGTTCAGGCCTTGCTGGAGAGTTGTGGCGCAGCACGGGAGCTTCCCGCGGAACGCGACCTCGACTACCTGACGGCCCTGAGCGGGGCCGGCCCGGCCTACCCGGCCTTGCTGGCTCAGTCGATGCTGGCGCATGCCAGGCAGATGGGGATCGCCGACGATATCGCCCGCGAGGCCGTCATGCAGACCCTGGTGGGCGGCAGCCTGTTGTTGGAAAGGCTTGGAGACGATCCCGGCGACATGGTGGAGCGGCTGATTGCCTATGACGGCACCACGGCCAAGGGGCTGCGCACGATGATCGACGAGGGCATTCACCAGACCATTCACCGTGGCCTTGCGGCGGCCCACCGGGCGGCCAGTGGCTCAGAGTAAGAAAGGTGTGATAGATAGGAAGGTGGTCATCGAGCCTCCGGTTCGAGGCCACCCGCTATGTCGCGCGACACTCTTCTTCTTTCTTTCGCTCATCGTATGCTTTCATCCACTCGGCAAGCCGGGGGGTGTGCCGTGAGGCGAATCGCGCCATATCCTGTCGCCGGTAAGGCTGGCCGGTAAATATCTCGATATAATCGGCCATCCGCCCCATGCGTTCCTCTTTGGTTTCCTGGGTGCGCATCGAGATATAACCGATCTGCGTCAGATAGATGGTGCGGGCGCGGACATTGGCGTTGTGCGGTGAGTAGTCGAAACGGACGAACATCTGGGTCAAGGCATCAAGCCGTACCTGGTCGGCAGACGCGACCTCAAGGGCGACTTTCGGAGACTGCATGGCCCAGTTGCGCACGGCGAACTCGAACTCCGAGTCGAAAAGAGTATCATCCAGCCAGCAATCAAAGACGTTCAGCATGGCCTCGACGATCGTGTCGGCATAACGCTCCGTCTGCGAGACCAACCCCTGGGTATTCTTGGCCTTCCAGCGCTCGATCAGGGCCTCGAGCAGGGCATCCCTGTCCTTGAAGCACCAGTAGAAACTCGTACGGGAGGTCTGCAAGGACTTGGCCAGTGGCAGGATCTTGACCGATTCCACACCCGACTGAACCAGCGTATTGTAGGCGGCATCCAGCCAATCATCCCTTCGCCCCTTCTCGACTTCCGCCTTCATCATTGACCTCGTCACATTGCTCGCCACCCAGTGCAGTAGGGCAGCCCATCTATTCATTCATATCCACTTGTGACCTATATACTGACAAGAATGTACAGTCCTCGCCAGCTTTCCGGATGGTCACGTCCCCTGGGGGAGGCACGGTGAATCTATTCATAAAATTGATTTTCAAGGTATTTCTGGAGACCGACGGAGAGGCAGGCCTCCCCGTGGCGAGGGCCTGGCTCAGGTGATCCTGGGCTCGCCAATCCGCTGGCCTTGATAGGCGAAGTGGCGGTGTCAGCCCTGCCGGGGGCGCACCAGGAACACCGACGCCCTGGTGTGGGTAGCGACCTTGCCGCCATGGGAGGGGAGGACGACGTCCAGATGTGTCGGCGGGTGGGTGGACATGATCACCAGATCGGCACCGATCTCGTCGATGGCATCGATCAGCACCTCATCCAGATCGGCGATGGGGTCCGGGCTGGTGATGACCCGGGCGCTGACCGGCTGCCCGTGCACTTTGGCCTGCTGCGCGGCGAAGGCCTCCAGCTTCTGCTGATACTCCTCCGGGGTATGCGCGACCTTGCTGGGCGCGGTGGCGGTGACCGCCACATAGCAGACCTCGGCGCCGAAGTGCCTGGCCTGGTCTGCCACCACATGAAGCGAGGGTTCGATCACCTCGAGGTGGGCCAGATCCACGGGAACCATGATCTTGCTGAACATAGCGGCGCTCCTTCCGAGTGGGGGCTGGTTGAATCCTCATGATTCCAGTCTACGCAACTCGCCCAGCAGCGCCTGGAGCGGATGGGGCAGCACGGTCGCGGAGAGCCGCCGAGCCTGGCTGCGGCAGGAGTAGCCGGTGGCCAGCAGGCGGCCGGCGTTAGCGGCGTCCTCCACCCGCGGCTGCCAGGACTGGGCGTAGATGGTCTTCGAGGTGTCGAGGTTGCGCGCCTCGTGGCCGTAGGTGCCGGACATGCCGCAGCAGCCGCTGGCCACCACCTCGAGCTCGAGGCCGAAGGCGGCGAACACCCGCTGCCAGGCCTTGGGGGTGCCCGGGGCATTGGTCTTCTCGGTGCAGTGGGCGAGCAGCCGATAACCGGGAGCGTCGAGGGCGAGGCCGGCCGGCGCCAGGGTCGGCGCCCGCTCGTCCAGCCACTCGGTCAGCCATTCCGGCAGCAGCCGCACCTCGGGCACGGCGGCCTCGCCCAGCGCCTTCACGTACTCCTGGCGGTAGGTCAGGGTCATCGCCGGGTCGATGCCGACCAGCGGCACTCCGGAATCGGCCAGCGCCCCGAGCCGCTTGGCCTGCTTCGCCGCGGTGCGTTCGAAGGCGCCGAGGAAGCCCTGGACGTGCAGCGGCTTGCCGTTGGGCGCGTAGGGGACCACGAACACCCGGATGTCGAGGCGATTGAGCAGCTCGACGACGTCCATGACCAGCGTCGATTCGAAGTAGCTGGTGAAGGCGTCCTGCACCAGTATCACGCTGCGGGTCTTCTCGGCCTCGGTGAGCCGGCCCAGGTTGGCGGGGGTGGCATCGCTGACGCCCCGGGCCGCCAGCCATTTCCTGAGGCTGGTCCGGGACAACCGCGGGCTATCGACCATGCCGATGGGGCCGGCCAGCAGCCGGTCCACCAGGCGGTTGCCCAGGGCGGCGTTGTAGAGCGGGGCGATCCGCGACAGCGTCGGCACCATAAACTCCAGGCCGCCGATCAGGTAGTCGCGCAGCGGGCGCAGGTAGCGGCCGTGATAGAGCTCCAGAAACTGCGAGCGGAAGGTCGGCACATTGACCTTCACCGGGCACTGGCCGGCGCAGGACTTGCACGCCAGGCAGCCGGCCATGGCCTCATACACCTCGTGGGAGAAGTCCGCCTCGCCGCGCCGCCGGGCCAGGGTGTTCCTGAGCCGCAGGGGGAAGCTCTTGACGAAGCCCCAGGCCCCCTCGGCCTGCTGCCCGCGGGACTCTTCGAGGACGTCGACACCGGCGTGGCCCTGCAGGCGCAGCCATTCGCGCATCAGGCTGGCGCGGCCCTTGGGCGAGTGGACGCGCTGGCGGGTGGCCTTCCAGGACGGGCACATGGCGTCATCGGGGTCGTAGTTGTAGCAGGCGCCGTTGCCGTTGCAGTAGACGGCGTCACCGTGGGCCTGCCAGACCCGCTCGTCGATCTGGCGGTCGTACTGGCCACGGGTCGGCACGCCATCGATGGTCAGCAGCCCCGGATCGACCAGCCTAACCGGCTCCGCTGGATTGGCGGCAAGGGTGGTAGACGCTTTGCCCGCGGTTTCGGGCGGGATATAAGGAGTCGCGATCTTGCCCGGATTCAACTGGTTGTGCGGGTCGAAGGCGGCCTTGAGGCGACGCAGGCTGGGGTAGAGCGGGCCGAAGAAGGCCGGGGCGTACTCGGAGCGCACGCCCTTGCCGTGCTCGCCCCACAGCAGGCCGCCGTACTTCTGCGTCAGCGCGGCGACCGCGTCGGAGATCTCGCGGATCAGTCGCTCGTCGGCCGGGTCCTTCATGTCCAGCGCCGGTCGCACGTGGAGTACCCCGGCGTCGACATGGCCGAACATGCCGTAGGCGAGGCCGCGGGCGTCGAGCAGGTCGCGGAACTCGGCGATGTAGTCGGCCAGGTGCTCCGGCGGCACCGCGGTGTCCTCGACGAAGGGAAGCGGCCGTCGCTCGCCCTGGACGTTACCGAGCAGGCCCACGGCACGCTTGCGCATGCCATAGACCCGGGCGATCTGGGCGCGGCCTTCCGCCAGGGTATAGCCCAGGCGCTCGACGCCGGCGTCTTGCTCGAGATGGCGACAGAAGGCGGCGACCCGCCCGGCCAGGCGCTCGGGGTCGTCGTCGTTGAACTCCACCAGATTGATGCCGTGCGTTGGAGTATCCCCTGCAGCAGGGAAGAACTCGGCGACGTCGTCCCAGATAAAGTCCTGCATGGCCAGGCCCAGCACCTTGTCGTCCACCGTCTCGATGGAGGTGGGGCGCGCCTGCGGCTGGGTTTGTGAAGAGCTGCCGCTGGACATCAGCGCCTTGGCGTCGCGCAGGGCGTCCATAAAGCCCGCGTAGCGCACGTTGACCAGGGTCGAGTGCTTGGGGATCGGCAGCACCTTGAGTACCGCCTCGCTGGTGAAGGCCAGTGAACCTTCCGCGCCGCACAGCACGCTGTTGAGATCGAAGCGGCCATCCTCGGTGCGCAGGTGCGCCAGGTCGTAGCCGGTCAGGCAGCGGTTGAGCGGCGGGAAGGTGTCGCGGATGCGCTGGCGCTCGGTGTCGATGATCTCGCGGGCGACCCGATGTACCCGGCCCACGGCGTCGTCGCGGGCGCACAGGGTGTCGAGCTCGGCCTCGCTTACCGGCCGGGTGGTGAGGCGCTCGCCACCGAGCAGCACGCTATCGAGTTCGAGCACGTGATCGCGGGTCTTGCCGTACTCGCAGCTGCCCTGGCCGCTGGCATCGGTGGCGATCATGCCACCGATGGTGGCCCGGTTGGAGGTCGAGAGCTCCGGGGCGAAGAACAGCCCATGGGGCTTCAGGGCGGCGTTGAGCTGGTCCTTGACCACCCCGGCCTGGACGCGCACCCGACGGGCCTCGACGTCGATATCGAGGATGGCATTCATGTGCTTGGAGACGTCGACCACCAGGCCATCGGTGAGCGACTGGCCATTGGTGCCGGTGCCGCCGCCGCGGGGGGTGAGCACCACCTGGCGGTGGGCCGCTTCGCCGGCCAGCCGGGCGAGACGCTCCAGGTCGGCCACGCCAAGCGGGTAGAGCACCGCCTGGGGCAGGCGCTGGTAGAGAGAGTTATCGGTGGCCAGCACCGTGCGGTTGGCGTAATCCGGGGCGATCTCGCCCTCGAAGCCGGCATCCGCCAGGGCCTCGAGAAAGCGCAGGTAAGGTGCGTCCCGGCCAGGAAGGGGCGGCGGCGACTCGGTAGTGTCCAGTCGTGTAATCATGACTTTGTATACTCTCTCGGGCTAGCAGCGACCATGACCATACATACCGCTCGACGGGCAATGGACTTCACCTGGACACGAAAAAGTCGAACCATGTCCAAGAAAAAGCCGTGACATTTACCTCTCCGGCCCCGCCCTCCACTGGTTGTACATCAGGGTGGCGGCCACCCCGATATCCAGCAATGGTCTCGGCGGGTTCTTGGCAGGACGTGGTTGCGACAACATATATCTCAATAGACCAGAATCCTTGTTTGCCAGATGATCGGCGATAAGCTTGCCGGTTATCGTTCCCTTGGTAACCCCGATACCATTATGACCGCCGGCACCAAACACATTCTTTCCCAGCTCGCCGAAGTAGGGCGCATGATTACGGCTCATGCACATTACCCCGCCCCAGGAATATTCCATCTCCACATTGTCCAGCATCGGGAAACGCGCATTGTAGCCATTGACGATATGCTTTTTGGCATTTTCAAGATCAGTGGGCGAGCTCTTGCCGCCAGGGTTGAAACTGAAGCTATTGCGCACCAGGATTCGCTGATCCGGCGTGCGGCGGACCGTGCTGCCGAAAGGGTCCGCGGGGATCACCCCCCAGCAAGCATCACCACCCAATCGCTGTTGTTCGGCTTCTGTCAGCGGTCGAGTCAGCCCCGCATAAGTGAAGATGGGAAGCAGGGTCCCGGAGAGGTAACCAAATTCCTGGGCGAAGATATTGTTCGTCAATATCAGCTTGCGAGTCTTGATCATTCCAGCGGGAGTATGCAACTGGATACGGCTGCCATGCTCGATCCGAGTCACCGGCGTCAGCTCACATAGCTGGACATTCTCGGGAAGCGTTCGTGCCAAGCCACGAGCCAGGGCCGCGGGCTGCACCAGTACCGTTCCTGGGGTGTAGAGTCCCTGTTTATAGTAGCCGGTACCCAGCTTCGACTGCATGTCGGAGGTATTGACCATGTGGCACTCGGCGCCGAGCCGCTCGAGCCCCGAACGATAGGCCTCCAGGACCTTGATGCCCTTGTCATTGACGGCGGCTTGCACCTTGCCGCAGGCACGCCAATCGCAATCGATGCCCTCTTCCTCGACGATCTCTCGAAGATAGCCGATAGCGGCGCGATTCAGCGACAGGTCCATGCCTGCGACCTTGAGATCCCCGATATAATCCGGGGCGGAAAGGTCGTGAGGCAGGTCGATCAAAAACCCGGAGTTACGACCAGAAGCCCCGTCTGCGACACACTGGGCGTCCACCAGCAAGATGGTGTCATCTGGGCGGTGAGCCGCCAACTGACGTGCCGCGGCAAGGCCAGTGAATCCGGCACCGACAATCACCCAATCGGCTTCGGTCGGCCCTTCGAGTCGCCGAGGATCGTGCTTCGGGAGTATCTTGGTCCAACCACAACTATCATCATCGGCTGGCAGGTTGTTGATCTTCATTGTTGAGCACCTCTTGAGTGGGCAGATAGCCCCGCCTTATCCTAATCACCCAAAACTCTTGCTGTTTTAATATCCGATTCCACCGTCGATAACGAAGAGGAGGCGTCGATGTGAAATCAGGTGGGCTATCAGGAACACCCACCTGTCTAGATATCAGGCCACGTTGTAGATGACGTAATACTTGGTGACGGGCTCGATCACTTCCCAGCTTCCCTTGAAACCGACAGGAATCACGAAGGCATCCCCGGTCTTGAAGGTGCTTTCCTCGCCGTCTTCATCGGCCAGGACGATATGCCCTTCGATCAGGTAACAAAATTCGTGACGCTGGCTGTAGTCGACGGACCATTTGCCGATCTCCGAGCTCCAGGTGCCCGAGAGCAGTTCCTTGGCGGCAGAGGCATACATGTTTTGCAGGCTCTGCTCGGGGGCGCCACTAAGCCGGCGCTCCGACTCCACCACGGACGTGCTTGTGGGTGCGGTGCTGTTCTGGAAGTCGATGATTTTCACTGCAGACATCGTTGGGCTCCTTTGAGTGCAGAGTTTTAGTTGGCGAACTGGTAGGCGGTCTTTACACGGGTGTAGAACTCTGCGGCATACCTTCCCTGCTCACGAGGACCATAGCTCGAGCCTTTGCTACCACCGAACGGAACATGATAATCGACCCCCGCCGTGGGCATATTGACCATGACCATGCCGGCCTTGGCGTGACGCTTATAGTGTTCCGCGTATTTCAGGGAGGTCGTGCAAATGCCGGAAGACAGGCCGAAAGGCGTATCATTGGCCTCTGCCAGGGCGGTTTCGTAGTCGGCCACCCGGGAGACGGTGACCACCGGCCCGAACACCTCTTCCTGGCAAATGCGCATGGCGTTATTCACATCCGCGAAGATGGTCGGCTGCAGGTAGTAGCCATCTCTATCCGCCTCGACCCGATTGCCACCCGCCAACAGGGTGGCGCCTTCTTGCTTGGCGATATCGATATACTCCAGGTCTTGCCGAAGCTGGCTCTCGCTGGCGACAGGGCCAATCTGTGTCGTTTCATCGAGGGCCGGGCCGACACGCAATGCTTGCGTCTTCTCGACGAAGCGCTGGATGAAATCATCGTAGATGCCGTCGGTCACGATGACGCGTGAGCTGGCCGTGCAACGTTGCCCCGTGGAGTAGAAACCGCCCTGGACGGCGACGTCGACGGCCTGTTCGAGGTTGGCATCGTCCAGCACGATCAGCGGGTTCTTGCCCCCGAGTTCGAGTTGCACCTTCGCCATGCGTGCGGCACAACGCTGGGCGATCATGGCGCCAGTATTGACCGAGCCGGTGAAGGTCACGGCCTGAACGGCATCGCTGCCGATAATGGCATCACCCACCTCGGAGCCCGGGCCGACCACCATGTTGAATACGCCGGCGGGGAGGCCAGAGCGAGAAATGATCTCGGCCAGGGCCCAGGCGGAGGAGGGCACCAGTTCGGAAGGCTTGAAGACGACGCAGTTGCCGTAGCATAACGCCGGCGCGATCTTCCACGCAGGAATGGCAATCGGGAAGTTCCAGGGCGTAATAATGCCAACGACGCCAACGGGCTCCCGGGTGATATCGACGGTGGCTCCCTTGCGCACGGACTCCAGGCGCTCGCCACCGATACGCACTGCCTCACCGGCGAAGAACTTGAACAGGTAGCCGGCACGGGTGACCTCCCCGATGCCTTCCGGGAGTGTTTTGCCTTCCTCACATGACAGCAGAGCCCCAAGCTCTTCGCGCCGACTCAGGATCTCGCTGCCGATGAAGTCCAGGGCATCGAAACGTTCCTGAGGGCTGGACGTCCCCCAGGCGGGAGCCGCCGCCGTCGCCGCCGCTACCGCCTGCTCGGCTTCCGCACGCCCGGCACGACTGAAGCGGTCGACAATATCGGAGAGATCGGAGGGGTTCTTGTTCTCGAGCACATTATTCCCAGCGGAAATAAAAGCGCCATTGATGTAACTGGTTTTCATGACGGTTTCCTGTTTGGCGAGTTAGACCAGGTTGGTGGGGGTGCCTTTATTCCACTGATTGATGTTTTCGATGGCACGATCCATCAACCCCTGCATGGCTTGCTGGCTGCTCCAGGCCACATGGGGGGTCATGATGAAATTGGGCAGTTCCATCAGCTCTAGAAGTGGCTCATCCGGTCGGATGGGGTCTTGTTCAACGATATCGACGGCGGCACCGGCCAGAACACCGGAGCGCAATGCTTCGGCGAGGTCGCTTTCGTTGATGATGCCGCCCCGAGCCGCATTGATGATCACCGCGCCCTTCTTCATGCGCTTGAGTTCCGTCAGGGTGAACATATCCCGGGTCGAACTGTTCAGCGGGCAGTGCAGGCTGATGGCATCACAGGTTTCCAAAAGCTCGTCGAACGACACGAGCGGCAACTCGGAACTCGTTTTCCCTTGGTTGTAATAGACCACATCCATGCCAAGACCCGCGGCCATCTTCCCCATGGCCTTGCCAATCATACCGGTACCGACGATGCCGATACGGCTGGCATGAATATCGTTGACCTCGTAGTCGAGAAAGACGTTGGTCTGCCAATCCTCTCCATACCACTCGTTGCTCTTCAGCAGGGTGTGATAGGACACAATCTGCCGGCGCAGGGCCAAGAGTAATCCCAGGGCATGCTCCGCGACGGTGGCGGGAGAGTAGGCGGGGACATTGCTGACCTGGATGCCATGCTCATGGCAGTAATCGACGTCAACGTGGTCGGTACCGGTCATGGCGACACAGACCATCTGCAGTTTCGGCAGTTGTGCAAGTTCAGCGGCACGCACCGGTGCACCGCAGGTCACGACGACCGTCGCATCCTTGGCACGCTCAACCAGTTGCTCGCTTTCAGTGTAGTCATACTCGACCCACTGATGAGGGAACTCGGGTTTCGGAAGGTGAATCTTCGGTGCCACGGCACTCTTGTCAAGAAAGACGATATTATGCATAACCTCCACCAATCAGCTCTTTTTTGTGGGAACATATCCGGCCGGCGCGAGCGACGCCAGCTTGCGAGTCACCCAACCGGCGGTCTTGTTACGGTCTTCCAGCGCTTCCTTGCGTACGAGTGCGTCGCGCACCATATAGCCGCCGATATAGCGGAAGGGTTCTATCGGAAAACGCTTGATTTTCGTATCGACCAGGCCGCAACGGCTCCATTCATCGTCTTTCTCGAGGGTTAGAGAGGCGACGATGCGGCTCGCAAAAACGGTCGTGGCAACGCCGTTACCCGAGAAGCCTATCCCGTAAACGATATTCTCATGGCCACCGAGATGCCCAAAGGTGGGCAGTCCATTCATGGCTCGATCAAGAGGCCCCGTCCAGCTGTTGATAATCGGTACGTCAGACAAGTTTGGATAAATGTTATGGAAGGCCTCGGTTACCCTTTTTGCGGCAGGAGAGGGGCCTTCGTACATATCACCAACGCGACCACCAAAGCCGAATCTGCCTAAGGGCTTACCGAAGATCACGCGTCCTTCCGGGGTGTTGCGGTAGTAGTTGAGCACCACCCGGGAATCGGTCATGCCTTCACCGCCGGTGAAACCGATCTCCTTGAGACGCTCGGGCGCTTTGGCCGTCGCCACCATGTCGCTGGAGACCAGTGCGATATCGCGGCGAAGCTCCGGGAAGATAGCCCCCCAGGCGTTCATGGCGACCACGACCTTTTGCGCCTTCACGCTGCCCTTCGTCGTGTGGACAATCGGGGTCTTGCTGCGCTCGAGGCGTTTCATCGGTGTTTTTTCGTAGATCTCGACACCGAGTCCCAGGGCGTGGCGCCGCAGGCCTCGTGCCAGCATCGCGGGCTGTACGGTGGCGGCATTGGGGTCGAAGATCGCTTCGATATTTTTCGGGCTTCCGGTCCTCGCTTGCGCCTCACCGGGGGCCAGCGCGATAAAGGGATTCACGCCATATTCGTTGAGGGAATCCACCAGGACGTCCCAGGAGCCTTTTTGCATGTCGGAGCTGGCCGACCAGATCCAGCCTTCCTTACGGTACTCCGCATCGATGCCGTTTTCCTCGCAGAACTCACCAATTTCATCAATGGCGGATTCGGCGGCCTTGCAGATACGCAGGGCTTCTTCGTGGCCGCAGAGCTTGCGGACAGACAGGAATTTCCCCCACCAGTTGGTGGCGACACCGCCATTACGGCCACTGGCCCCACCGCCGCACAGGTCACGCTCGATGACGACGACCTTCAGCCCCGGCTTTTCCCGCTTGAGCCGGATAGCCGACCAGAGCCCGAGATAGCCTCCACCGATGATGCAGACATCCGCATCGATATCCCCCTGAAGCGATGGCGCGACGTGGCTGTCGTAATCCAGCGCCTGCGCGTACCAAAAACCCCTGTATGTATGCATATCTCGCTCCTGCCGTCGCCTTGATTATCTTTGGAGTCAGGGGATGGTCTCCCCTGACTCCTCTGATCTATCAATTAAGTTTGCGGGCCAGTAAGCTACTTGATGGCTTTAGCCACTGGGTTAATCGCCAACCGAGTATCATCCCGCCACACATCTCATGATGGTAAAGTAAGTTGAGATCAGGTGATGATTATTTATGGTTTTCCACTTCCTTGAGATTGCTTACAGGTCGGCCATTCATTTCATTCAGCATCGAGGCGAATTGACGCTGCACAGAGTTATTTGGTGCAGGGGTAACCAGAGTTACTACGGCAATAGCCAGAACCGACAGGATGAATCCCGGAACAATCTCGTAGATGTCGAAGATGCCGCCATTCAGTTGTGCCCATACGACCACGGTCAGGCCGCCCGCGATGATACCGGCCAAGGCCCCCCACTGGTTGAGGCGAGACCAATAGAGCGAGGCGATCAGGGTCGGGCCAAAGGCAGCGCCGAATCCCGCCCAGGCATAGGACACCAGGCCCAGGACATTGGACTCGGGGCTCATGGCCAGCAGGACCGCCACGATAGATACGCCAAGGACCGCCAGGCGGCCGACGAGGACTAGCTCTCCTTGAGTGGCATCACGCCTAAAGACGGCTTTGTAGATGTCATCCGCGATGGTCGAAGAGCAGATCAGCAGTTGGGAATCGGCCGTGGACATGACTGCCGCCAGGACAGTCGTCAGCAGGATTCCTGCCACCAGAGGATTGAACATGATGTCGATCATGAACATGAAGATACGCTCGTGATCATCCAGACCCTCGGGGAGATAGGCATTACCGATGATGCCAATCAGCAGTGCCCCAACTAGCCCGATGCCCGTCCAGCTTACGGCGATGGTGCGAGCCACGGGAATATTCTTGGCATCATCGATACCCGCGAAGCGGGCCAGAGAATGTGGTTGACCAAAGTAACCAAGACCCCAGGCGAGTGAGCTGACGATGGCTACCCAGGTCAACAGATCTCCGCTCGAGGCGTCGCGGAAGACATCCAGCATGCCGGCCTTCGCCTCGCTGACAGCGGAGAAGGTCTCGTTCACTCCTCCCAGCTCATGAATGGCTACCACCGGCACGATGACAAGAGTGAGAATCATCATCAGGCCTTGGATCACGTCGGTCCATGACACGGCGAGATAGCCCCCGAAAAAGGTATAGGAGACGACTGCCAGGGCTCCGATCAGTACCGCCAGGGTGTAGTTGAGACCGAATACCGTGTTGAGAAGTTTGCCACCGGCGACCAGGCCAGAACTGGTGTAGAAGAGATAGAAGGTAATGATGAAGCCTGCCGCTACCAGCCGAAGAACCAAGGCGCGATCCTGGAACCTCTCGGCGAGGTATTCGGGAATGGTCAAGGAGTTATTGGCGATGAAACTATAGACGCGCAGGCGCCGCGCAACGATCAACCAGTTGAGCAGGGTCCCGGCCAGCAGCCCCGCAGCAATCCAGAACGACGACATCCCCATGAGGAACGCGGCACCCGGCATGGCAATCAGCAACCAGCCTGACATTTCTGATGCACCACTCGATAGCGCGGTGGCGAAGGGACCTAGGGTACGACCGCCAAGCACATAATCGGAGAAATCCGAGGAGCGTCGGTATGCGACTATACCGATGATGAACATGACTACGAAGTAAACTAAGAAGGTGCCGATCACGACGCCTTGATTGGCATCAATCATATTCCACCTGATTTATTGGAGGTTGTTGGAATGAGGACTGGCGATAGAAGCACTGGTATGTGGTTTCGCCGACTGGCCCGCCCCCTGAGGCTGAGGTTTAGCTGGTAGTCACCGAGCGGTGATGTCCCTACCTCCAGCCATTATCAATGGAATGTACACTTGTGTCATATGAAATGACAATGGTGTACTGTCCAGATTGCGACCAAAGTTGTATGGGTGGCGGGGTGGTGCGTTAAGGCGCCTGGTGGGGCGACCGTCTTGGCTAATGAGTAACAGGAGAATCCTGTTTTAAAACATAGAGATATGTCGATTCTGTGGTTCTCGACCAGAGCCAGGCCGAGGTGCGCACGCTGTCTACGCCGGACTCCGGCAGCAGGACGAAGGCGGCATCGAGCCAGGCGTCCCGGGAGCCCTTGGCGGGCGCATCGGTGGCGCGATCGGTGGTGGGCATGGCGGCGCTCTCGTTAGGGGAATGCGCGAACCGTACAGTTGTGTCAGTTTTATGTACATAATGATTGGTCTGCGCCTCGACCCGCCGCGTTATGCGCCCTATACCAGTGGCCAGCACGAGTACCGGCGTTACCTGAACAGCGATACCCACCCGAGAGATGCCCGGGTGGCCTGAGGAATACAGCGAGGCCTCGCCACGGTCCCTTCGGCGCCGAGGCGAGGCCTATTGCTTTTATGGGGTGGATCGGGGCGTTAACGCGCCTGCCCAAGATAGTCGTCGGTGGTCGTGACCGTGCCGTAGGCGAAGGCCAGGGCGGCCATGATGGTGGCATGGACCTGAGCCGCCGGTACCGTCTTGCCCTCGAATTCCAGGTCAAGGGTGGCGCAGGCATCATGAACGATCGTCGTCTTGTAGCCGAGGTCCGAGGCGGCCCGGCTGGTGGCGTCGATGCACATATGACTCATGGCGCCGATGATCACCAGCTCCTCGATAACCTGTTTATCCAACAGCGCCTTCAGGCCCGTCTCGAGAAAGGCGTTGGGGTAATGCTTCAGCAGCACCGTCTCCGATGCCAGGGGGGTAACCGCCGAATGGATCTCCACCCCTTGCGTGCCGGGGGTGAAGAAGGGCGCCTCCGGGTCGGGCATTTCATGACGAACGTAGATGACGGTGTCCTGCACCGCCCGGGCGTGCTCGATGACCCGGGCCGCCTTCGCGACGGCGCTATCGATCCCTTCCAGGGGCAGCTTGCCGGCGGGGAAATATTCGTTCTGGATATCGACGACGATAATCGCGCGTTTGCTCATGGTTCAGGTCCTCTGGTCGTGGCGGTGGCCCGCCGACTGGATGGGATCGCCCGGTACCCACTGTCGGCATGGGACGGGGCCGGGCAATCGTCGTGGGGCGATCAGAACGCCATGACCTCGCCATCGGCGGGGATCAGCACGCGATCCTCGATGCCTGCCTCCTGCACGTAGTGGCGAAGTTCATCGCGGCTCAGGGTCATATGGTTCACGGCGTCCAGATGCACCGCGATGATGGTGGCCTCGGGGGCCGCTCGATAGGCGCGCAGGGTATCTTCCTTGCCCATGATGATGGGGTCGCCCTCGAAGCCGTCGACCTCGGCGGCGCCGGCATTCAGCACGATCACCTCGGGCCGGTAGCGTTCCAGCGCCTGGTCGACCTCGTCGCGCCAGAGCGTATCGCCGACCACATAGGTGGTCTGGTGGCCCGGCGCCTCGAAGATCACGCCCATCACCTCGCCGAGGGCCTCGGCCAGCTCGGGGACGGCATAGATGGCGTCGGAGCCGTGCTGGCCGCCGGTGCGGTGGAGGCTGACCCCGCCGAACTCGGCGCTGCCGTCGAGGAGGCGCACGTCGGTGAAGCCCTGGGAGCGAATCAATTCGGCATCGGCCGCGTGCTGGGCGAACAGCGGGATATCCTTGGGCAGCAGGGCCTGGGCCGCATCGTCCCAGTGGTCCAGGTGGGTGTGGGTGACGATCACCGCGTCCACGCCGTCGATCACCGCTTCTGCCGGCATCGGCAGTTCCATCAGCGGATTGCGCAGCTCGCTGCGATGGGTGCCCTCGAAGCCGGGGTAGGTGCCCTGTTCGGCCAGCATCGGGTCGATCAGGAAGGTGGTCTCGCCATAGGTGATCTTCACCGTGGCATTACGAATCTGCTGCACCTGCTGGGTCGTCTGCTGCTCGGCGGGCTCGGCGGAGGCGCCGCCGGCGACCAGGGCCGTGGCCAGGAGCAGGGAAGCGGCGAGGGGTTTGAGTGACATCTGGGATCTCCTGAGTGTCGCGGTCGATGGGAACACTCTAGGCGGATCGGCTCGGCCGGATAATTGGCCCGAGTGACAGTAATCGAAACTTTCGGGCCAAAATGCCAGACTGAGGTCCCAACCCTCGGGAGATGAACCATGTCCTTGCCCCGCGTGGGGCTGATTCTCTATCCGCGTTTCAGCCCCTTTCATTTCTCGGTGCCCTATATGGTGTTCGGCATGGCCTGGCCCGAGCGCCCCCTGTTCGAGCTGCTTATCGTGGCGCCGGGGGGAGAGCCCCTGGAGGCCGAGCGGGCCATGACGGTACGACCCGACGGTGGCCTGGAGCTGCTGGAGGAGGTGGATATCGCCGTGGTGCCCGGCTGGCACGACCTGGACGAGCCGCCGGCGCCGGAACTGGCCGAGGCCCTGATGCGCTGTCATCGGCGGGGCGCCCATGTGGTGGGACTCTGTTATGGCGCCTATGCCCTGGCCTATGCGGGGTTGCTGAATGGCCGGCGGGCCTCCACCCACTGGATGGCCGAGCAGGACTTCGGTCGCCGTTTCCCCGAGGTCGGCCTGGATACCAATGCCCTCTATGTGGAGGAAGATCGCCTGGTGACTTCCGCCGGTACCGCCGCCGGGCTGGACTGCTGCCTGTTCCTGGTGCGCGAGTACCATGGTGTGCGCATCGCCAACCAGGTGGCTCGCCTGCTGGTGGTGCCGCCTCACCGGGAGGGCGGTCAGGCGCAATTTATCGAGCAGCCGGTGGCCATCTCCACCCAGGATGCCCAGATCAACCGCCTGCTCGACCATCTGCGCGAACACCTGGCCGAGACGCACTCCCTCGATGCCCTGGCCGCCCGCACCGCCATGAGTCGGCGTACCTTTACCCGCCATTTCCACCGGGCCACCGGCATGACGGTGGGGGAGTGGCTGATCCACGAGCGCCTGGGGCGCAGCCGTGAGCTGCTGGAGACCAGCGCACTGCCCATCGAGCGAATCGCCGAGCGATGCGGCTTCCAGACGGCGACCGCCTTCCGCCAGCACTTCCGGCAACGCTATCGGGTCAGCCCCCGGGAATGGCGGAAGACCTTCGGCGAGCCGGGGAACGAGCGCTAATCACGGCTACTCCCGCGGCTCCAGCCGGTAGAGGCCGCCGTCGCCCTCGTCGCTGAGCAGGTAGACCTGGCCGTCGGGGCCGCTGCGCACGTCGCGTATGCGCCCGATCTCGCCCTCCAGCAGCACCTCGCGCTCCACCACCGTGTCGCCGTCGATCACCAGGCGCACCAGGCGTTCGCTGAGCAACCCGCCGGCCAGCAGGCTGCCCCGCCAGCCGGGGAAGGCGTCGCCACTCACCCAGGCCAGCCCCGAGGGGGCGAAACGCCCCTCGAAGACGTGCACCGGGTCGCGCATCCCGGGGCGACTGTCGTCGCCGATGGGCAGGAAGGTCACATAGTCGCGGCCCAGGCTGACCTCCGGCCAGCCATAGTTCGCGCCGGCCTCGATACGGTTGAGCTCGTCGCCGCCCCGGGGGCCGTGTTCGCTGGCCCAGAGTCGGCCCTCGCCATCCACCGTCATGCCCTGGATATTGCGGTTGCCAAGGCTGTAGATCTCGTCCAGCACGGCGGCATCATTGACGAAGGGGTTGTCCGCCGGGGCCGCGCCCTCGGCGGTGAGGCGCAGCACGCTACCGGCATGGTCGCCACCGTCCTGGGCCCGCGACGGGTCGCGGCCGCGTTCGCCGATGCTCATGACCAGAGTGCCGTCGGGCAGGAAGGCCAGGCGGCCGCCGTAGTGGCGCCCCGGGTCGGAATAGCGGTCCTGGACGAAAAGGGTCTCGAGCTCGGTGAGGCCGGCATCGCCGAGTCGCGCCCGGGCCAGGGCGCTGGCGCTGCCGCCGGGCCCGGGGCGGGAGTAGGTCAGGTAGAGCCAGTCGCTGTCGCCGTCGCCACTGCCGTAGTCGGGATGAAGGGCCAGATCGAGCAGGCCGCCCTGGCCGCGGGTCGAGACCGCCGGCAGGCCGGAGAGGGCCCGGCGGTCGTCGCCCTCCAGCAGCCAGAGGCGGCCGCCACGCTCGCTGACCAGGGTGCGGCCGTCGGGCAGGAAGGCCAGCGACCAGGGGTGGCTCAGGCCCTCGACCAGGCGCACCAGGCGGAAGTCATGGTGGTCGCTGGTCAGGCGCGCCTCGATCACCTCGGCGGCCGGGGCGGGGGCGGCGGCCAGGGCCGCCAGCAGCGCTAGCAGGGGACGTATCGGTCGCATCATGACTCCTCCTCGGTGTGGTACTTGGCTACCTCGAGCCTAGCCGATCTAGACTAGGCCTTTCAGTAGCGCCAGCAGCAGCGGCAGATAGAGGAAGGCGAGCAGGGTGGAGCAGAACACCAGGCTGGCCACATAGGCGGGCTCGCGGCCGGCGCGCTGGGCGAAGAGGTAGTTGAACACGGCGATCGGCATGCTCATCTGCAGTACCAGGATGCCGTGGGCCAGGGGCGGCAGCCCCAGCAGCCACCCCACCAGGTAGGCCAGCGTCGCCGCCGCCAGGGTGCGGATCAGGCTGAAGCCGACCCCGGAGCGCAGGCTCTTGACCTGGATGCTGGCCAGCGAGACCCCGAGGGTGATCAGCATCAGCGGCACCGTGAAGCCGGAGATCAGCTCCAGGGTGTTGTCGAGCCACAGCGGCAGGTCGGTATCGCTGAGCAGGATCGCCAGGGCGATGGCGATGGCATAGACGGTGGGGGTGCGGGCCAGGGTGCGCAGCGGATTGCCTTGGCTTGCCATGATGGTGCCGAAGGTGAACTGCACCAGGGAGACGGTGACCATCACCGCGATGGCGAAGGCGAAGCCGGCGCTGCCGAAGGCGTAGAGCACCACCGGCAGGCCCATGTTGCCGGTGTTGGGGTACATCATCGGCGAGATCACCACCCGCCAGGGTTTGCCGAGCAGCGGCGCCACCAGGAAGCTGGCCAGGCCCATGGCGGTGAGCACCAGCAGGGTGCCGAGCATGGTCAGGCCGAAGCTGCCGGCGTCTACCTCGGCCCCGGAGAGGGAGGCGAGGATCAGCGCCGGGGTGCCGATATTGAAGACCAGCTTGGTGACGAACTCCACCGGGTAAGGGTGGCCCAGGCGGATCCACAGGAAGCCCAGGCTGGCGCCGATAAAGACCGGGGCCATCACGGCAAAGAGTTCGACAAGCATGGGCGCTCCTCGCTGGCGGTAAGGGAATGCCCATTGTCGTGAATCGGATGCTTAGAGGGCAAACGAATTCTCGCGCTCCCCGCGCTCGGGAAAAAGTTTGTCAGTCGCGACACCCGTGTCGCAAACGCACCGGGTCGTGACGTCGCCAAGCATCTTGGCCCCCAGGCCCAGGGATACCATCGCCGCAAACCACAACAATCTCTGGAGGCCGACATGACCCTGCGCAACGAGAGCCTGGCGCAATACGACACCCCCCTGGCCGCGGCTATTGCCGAAGAAGTGGCCCGTCAGGAGGCCCATATCGAACTGATCGCGTCTGAGAACTACACCAGCCGCGCGGTGATGGAAGCCCAGGGCTCCCAGCTCACCAACAAGTATGCCGAGGGCTACCCGGGCAAGCGCTACTACGGTGGCTGTGAGTTCGTCGACAAGGTCGAGGCGCTGGCCATCGAGCGTGCCTGCGACCTTTTCGGTGCCGACTACGCCAACGTCCAGCCCCACTCCGGTGCCCAGGCCAACGCCGCCGTCTTCATGGCGCTGGTCTCTCCGGGTGACACCGTGCTGGGCATGAGCCTGGCCCACGGCGGCCACCTGACCCACGGCGCCGCCCCCAACTTCTCCGGCAAGCACTACAACGCCGTGCAGTACGGCCTCAACCCGGAGACCGGCGAGATCGACTACGAGGAAGTCGAGCGCCTGGCCCGCGAGCATCAGCCGAAGATGATCATCGCTGGCTTCTCCGCCTACTCCCGGGTGGTCGACTGGCGTCGTTTCCGCACCATCGCCGATGAGGTGGGCGCCTACCTGATGGTGGATATGGCCCATGTGGCGGGTCTCGTCGCTGCCGGTCTCTACCCGAGCCCGCTGCCCCACGCCCATGTGGTCACCACCACCACCCACAAGACCCTGCGCGGCCCGCGTGGTGGCCTGATCCTCTCCGCCCACGGCGACGAGGCCCTCCACAAGAAGCTCAATGGCGCGGTCTTCCCGGGCCAGCAGGGCGGCCCGCTGATGCATGTGATCGCCGCCAAGGCGGTGGCCTTCAAGGAGGCCATGAGCCAGGACTTCGTGCGCTACCAGCAGCAGGTGATCGAGAATGCCCGGGCCATGGCCGAGGTCTTTATCGAGCGCGGCTATGACGTGGTCTCCGGCGGCACCGACGACCACCTCTTCCTGGTCTCGCTGATCAAGCAGGGGGTCACCGGCAAGGACGCGGACGCCGCCCTCGGCCGCGCCCATATCACCGTCAACAAGAACTCGGTGCCCAACGACCCGCAGAGTCCCTTCGTCACCTCCGGCCTGCGCCTCGGCACTCCGGCGGTCACCGCCCGCGGCTTCGATGCCGCCGAGTGTACCGAGCTGGCCGGCTGGATCTGCGACATCCTGGATGCCCTGGCCGACGGCGGCGATAGTGCCAGCGTGGAAGCCGAGGTGCAGGCCAAGGTCGCCGAGGTATGTGCCCGGCATCCGGTCTATGGCGCGGCCATCGCCGAAACCGCCGTCGAAACCATCGCTTGAACCGGCCGCCGGGCAACGCCCGGCGAGGCCGAACTGAGGAGACCCCTATGCAACGCTATTCTGGCTTCGGGCTGGTCAAGCACGCGCTGAGCCACCACGAGAACTGGGAGCGCCAGTGGCGCAACCCCACGCCGAAGAAACAGTACGACGTGATCATCGTCGGCGGCGGCGGCCACGGCCTGGCCACCGCCTACTATCTGGCCAAGGAGTTCGGCGTCAAGAACGTGGCGGTGATCGAGAAGGGCTGGCTGGGCGGCGGTAATACCGCGCGCAACACCACCATCGTGCGTTCCAACTACCTGTGGGACGAGTCGGCGGCCCTCTACGAGCATGCCATGAAGCTGTGGGAGGGGCTCTCCCAGGACCTGAACTACAACGTGATGTTCTCCCAGCGGGGCGTGCTCAACCTGGGCCACACCCTGCAGGACATGCGTGATATCCAGCGCCGGGTCAATGCCAACCGTTTGAACGGCATCGACGGCGAGGTGCTGGACGCCAAGGGCGTGCAGGAGCTGGTGCCGATCATGGACTGCTCTTCGAGCGCCCGCTACCCGGTGCTGGGTGCCTCCTGGCAGCCGCGCGCCGGCGTGGCCCGCCACGACGCCGTGGCCTGGGGCTATGCCCGTGGCGCCGACGCCCACGGCGTGGATATCCTCCAGCAGACCGAGGTCACCGGCTTCAAGATCCGCGACGGCCAGATCTATGGCGTGCACACCAACCGCGGCGATATCGAGGCCAAGACCGTGGGCTGCGTGACCGCCGGTAATTCCGGGGTGCTGGCCAAGATGGCCGGCTTCAATCTGCCGCTGGAGTCGCATCCGCTGCAGGCCCTGGTCTCCGAGCCCCTCAAGCCGATCCTCGACACCGTGGTGATGTCCAACCACGTGCACGGCTATATCAGCCAGTCCGACAAGGGCGACCTGGTGATCGGCGCCGGTATCGATGGCTACAACGGCTATGGCCAGCGCGGCAGCTACCCCACCGTGGAGCACACCCTGCAGGCCATCGTCGAGATGTTCCCGATCTTCTCCCGGGTGCGCATGAACCGCCAGTGGGGCGGTATCGTCGACACCTGCCCGGATGCCTGCCCGATCCTCTCCAAGACTCCGGTGAAGGGCCTGTTCTTCAACTGTGGCTGGGGCACCGGTGGCTTCAAGGCCACGCCGGGCTCGGGTCATGTGTTCGCCGCCAGCCTGGCCAAGGGCGAGATGCACCCCATCGCCGAGCCCTTCTCCATGTTCCGCTTCCACAGTGGGGCGCTGATCGACGAGCACGGCGCCGCCGGCGTGGCCCACTAAGGAGAATTCGCCATGTTCTATATCTACTGCCCCTACTGCGGCGAACACCGCGAGGAAGAGGAGTTTCACCCCAAGGGCCAGGCGCATATCGAGCGACCCAAGGAGCCCGAGGCGTGCAGCGACGAGGAGTGGGGCGACTACCTGTTCTACCGTGACAACCCCCGTGGCGTGCACCACGAGCTGTGGGTGCATGCGGTGGGTTGCCGCAAGTTCTTTAACGTCACCCGTCACACCGTGACCTACGAGATCCTCGAGACCTACAAGATGGGCGAGCAGCCGTCGATCACCGCCGATGCCCAGGGCCAGCCCCGCGAGGCCGTGGCGGCCAGCCGTCAAGAAGGAGTGCGCGCATGAGCCAGTCCAAGAAACAAGTGCACCGCCTGGCCAAGGGCGGTCGGATCGATCGCTCCCGCACGCTGAGCTTCACCTTCAATGGTCAGAACTACCAGGGCCACCCGGGAGATACCCTGGCCTCGGCGCTGCTGGCCAATGGCGTGGATATCGTCAACCGCAGCTTCAAGTACTCCCGGCCCCGGGGCATCGTCGCCGCCGGCGCCGAGGAACCCAATGCCATCGTCCAGCTGGGCAGCACCGAGGCGGCCCAGGTGCCCAACGTGCGTGCCACCCAGCAGGCGCTGTTCGCCGGCCTGACCGCCCGCAGCACCAACGGCTGGCCCAATGTGCAGCGCGACCTGATGGGCGTAGTCGGCAAGCTGGGCGGCAAGTTCATGCCCCCGGGCTTCTACTACAAGACCTTCATGGCCCCGGCCTCGCTGTGGATGACCTACGAGAAGTACATCCGCAAGAGCGCCGGCCTGGGTCGCAGCCCCATGGAAGCCGACCCGGACACCTATGACCACCTGCACCAGCACTGCGACGTGCTGGTGGTGGGCGCCGGCGCCGCCGGCCTGGCCGCGGCCCTGGCTGCCGCGCGCAGCGGTGCCCGGGTGATCGTCGCCGACGAGCAGGAGGAAATGGGTGGCTCGCTGCTGGATAGCCGCGAGACCCTGGACGGCAAGCCGGCGGACCAGTGGGCGGCCCAGGTGGTCAAGGAGCTGGCCGGGTACGAGAACGTCACCCTGCTGCCGCGTACCACCGCCAACGGCTACCACGACCACCACTTCGTCACCCTCCACGAGCGGCGCACCGAGCACCTCGGCGAGACCGCGCCCCTGGCCAAGGGCCGCCGCCAGGTGCGTGCCCGCATGCACCGGGTGCGCGCCGGTCAGGTGATCCTGGCCACCGGCGCCCACGAGCGTCCGCTGGTCTACGCCGGCAACGACGTGCCGGGCAATATGCTGGCCGGCGCCGTTTCCACCTATATCCGCCGCTACGGCGTGGCGCCGGGCAACAAGCTGGTGCTTACCACCAGCAACGACTACGGCTATCGCGCCGCCCTCGACTGGAAGGAGGCGGGTCGCGAGGTGGTGGCCATCGTCGACGCCCGTCAGGCCCCCGCCGGCGACTGGGTGGAAGCCGCCCGCGCCCAGGGCATCAAGATCATCACCGGCAGCGCCGTGATCGAGGCCAAGGGATCCAGCCGCGTCAGCGCGGCGCGGGTCGCCAAGATCGATATCGACGCCTTCCAGGTGAAGGGGCCGGCCCAGGAACTGGCCTGCGACACCATCGCCAGCTCCGGCGGCTATAGCCCGGTGATACACCTGGCCTCCCACACCGGCGCCCGGCCCACCTGGCGCGACGATCTCCTCGGCTTCGTGCCGAGCCTGGTCAAGGGCGTGCACGCCTGCGGCGGTGCCAACGGCACCTATGCCCTGGGTGAGGTGCTCGCCGACGGCGTGGAGGCCGGCGTCAAGGCCGCCGCCGTCAGCGGCCATGCCGCCCCGTCGGTGAGCCTGCCCCAGGTCAAGGCCCTCAAGCAGGGCCCGGCGGCAGCGCTCTTCCAGGTGCCCCACGAGAAGCCGACCCTGCGCGCGCCCAAGCAGTTCGTCGACCTGCAGAACGACGTCACCGCGGCGGGCATCGAGCTGGCCACCCGCGAGGGCTTCGAGTCCATCGAGCACGTCAAGCGCTATACCGCCATGGGCTTCGGTACCGACCAGGGCAAGCTGGGCAACATCAACGGCATGGCCATCGCCGCCCGCTGCCTGGGCCGCCCCATCCCCGAGGTGGGCACCACGGTGTTCCGCCCCAACTACACCCCGGTGACCTTCGGCGCCATCGTCGGCCGTCACTGCCGCGATCTGTTCGACCCGGAGCGCTACACCGCCCTGCACCAGTGGCATGTGGAAAACGGCGCCGAGTTCGAGGACGTGGGCCAGTGGAAGCGCCCCTGGTACTACCCGCAGCGCGTCAACGGCAAGGTCGAGACCATGCACGAGGCGGTGGCTCGGGAGTGCAGCGCGGTGCGCGAGAAGATCGGCATCCTCGACGCCTCGACCCTGGGCAAGATCGATATCCAGGGCCCCGACGCCCGGGAATTCCTGGCCCGGGTCTACACCAACAAGTGGGAGAAGCTGGCGGTCGGCAAGTGCCGCTACGGCCTGATGTGCAAGGACGACGGCATGGTCACCGATGACGGCGTGACCAGCTGCCTGGCCGACAACCACTTCCTGATGACCACCACCACCGGCGGCGCCGCGGCGATCCTCGAGTGGCTGGAACTGTGGCACCAGACCGAGTGGCCGGAGCTGGACGTCTACTTCAGCTCGGTGACCGACCACTGGGCCACCATGACCATCACCGGCCCCGAGGCGCGCAAGCTGCTGGCCGAGATCACCGATATCGATCTCGACAAGGACAGCTTCAAGTTTATGGAGTGGCGTTCCGGCAAGGTGGCGGGCGTACCGGCGCGGGTCTATCGCATCTCCTTCACCGGCGAGCTGACCTTCGAGATCAACGTCCAGGCCAACTACGCCATGCATGTGTGGCAGACCCTCTTCAAGCACGGCGAGAAGTACGGCCTGACCCCCTACGGCACCGAGACCATGCACGTCCTGCGCGCCGAGAAGGGCTTTATCATCGTCGGTCAGGACACCGATGGCTCGGTGACTCCGGAAGACCTGGGCATGCAGTGGTGCGTGGGCTACGACAAGCCCTTCTCGTGGATCGGCAAGCGGGCACTGACCCGTACCGACACCAAGCGCGAGAACCGCAAGCAGCTGGTGGGCCTCAAGCCCAAGGACCCCAAGGTGGTGCTGGAGGAGGGCGCGCAGATCGTCTTCGATCCCAAGCATGCCATCCCCATGCCGATGGCCGGGCACGTGACCTCCAGCTACTACAGCCCGACCCTGGACTCCGGCTTCGCCCTGGCGGTGGTCAAGGGTGGCCACAAGAAGATGGGCGAGACCGTCTACCTGCCCATGGCGGACGGCCAGACCCATGAAGCCGAAATCGTCAGCCCGATCTTCTACGACCCCAAGGGAGAGCGCCAGCATGTCTAACGCGGCTACCTTCGATACCCGTACCGATAGCGCCATCCCGGTGGAGTCGCCGCTGGCCTACAGCTACCGCCGCAGCGGTGCCCCGGCGGCCGGCCCCGAGAGCCGCGTCACCCTGCGCGAGCGCGCCCTGCTGGGCCAGCTGGTGCTGCGCGGCGGCGCCATCGTCCTCGACGAGGCGGTGCGCGAGGTGCTGGGCCTGGGCCTGCCCGGCGAGCCCCAGGGGCTGGTCCAGGACGAGCGCGGCGAGCGCTCGATCCAGTGGCTCTCCCCGGACGAGTGGCTGGTGATCGTCCCCGGCGGTGAGGAGTTCGAGCTGGAGACCCAGTTGCGCGAGCGCCTGGGAGACGCCCACTACGCCATCAGCGATGTCAGCGGTGGCCAGACCCTGCTGGAGCTTTCCGGCGAGGCGGCCCGCGAGCTGCTGATGAAGACGGTGATCTACGACGTCCATCCCAGCCACTTCCCGGTGGGCAGGGGCGTGACCACGGTCTTCGCCAAGGCCACCGCCATCGTCCGTCGCCCCTCCGAGGAGCGCTGGGAACTGGTGGTGCGCCGCAGCTTCGCCGACTACTGTTATCGCTGGCTGCTCGACGCCGGCGAGGAGTACGCCATCGGCGTGGTACGCTGAAAGCAAGGATCAAGGCCGGGGGCAGGGGTACCATGCTCCCGGCTTGGTCATCCCCTGATTCTTGGTGCTTCGCACCTTGGCGTGAGTACTCTTGTGGGAGCACGGCTTTGCCGCGCGATATCGCCCGAAGGGCGATCCTGGCTGGCAGCAGGTGTCAGCCAGGCCATGGTGTCATGCACGATCCGCGAAGCACCGGCCTTTTCGAGTGAGGCACCCATTATGAGCCAAGCATCTTCCACCTGGATCCTGGCCGCCCAGTGCCCCAGCCGTCTGGGCACCGTGGACGTGGTCACCCGCTTCCTCAAGGAGAATCGCTGCTATATCACCGAGCAGCAATCCTTCGATGATCGGCTCAGCGAACGGTTCTTTATTCGCACCGAATTCCGTCCCCTGGACGACGATTTCTCCGCCGAGGCCTTCCAGGCCGCCTTCGCCGAGCGCGCCGGCGAGTTCGCCATGGAGTTCGAATTGACCCCGCCGGGGCGGCGCATGCCGGTGGTGATCATGGTCTCCAAGGCCGACCACTGCCTTAACGACCTGCTCTACCGCTACCGCACCGGGCAGCTGCCCATCGAGATTCGCGCCATCGTCTCCAACCACCCGGACCTGGCACCCCTGGCCGAGTGGCACGATATTCCCTATCACCACTTCCCCATCACCCCCGAGACCAAGGCCGAGCAGGAGGCCCAGGTGTGGGAGGTGATCGAGTCCTGCGGCGCCGAGCTGGTGATCCTGGCGCGCTATATGCAGGTGCTCTCCAGCGACCTCTGCGCCAAGCTCAGCGGCCGGGCGATCAATATCCACCACTCCCTGCTGCCCGGCTTCAAGGGCGCCAAGCCTTACCATCAGGCCTACGACAAGGGGGTCAAGCTGGTCGGCGCCACCGCCCACTACATCAACGACGACCTGGACGAAGGGCCGATCATCACCCAGGGCGTCGAGCCGGTTAGCCATGCCGACTACCCGGAAGACCTGGTGGCCAAGGGCCGCGATATCGAATGCATGACCCTGGCCCGCGCCGTGAGCTATCACGTCCAGCGTCGAGCCTTCCACCACGCCCGCCGCACCGTGGTCTTCGACCGATAAAGGATGGGGATATCGAGTGCCGCTTTCCATAGCCCCGGCCTGCGCCGTGGGCTACCACGTCCAGCGTCGCGCCTTCCTTCACGCCCGCCGCACCGTGGTCTTCGACCGATAAAGGATTGGGATATCGAGTGCCGCTTTCCATAGCCCCGGCCCGCGCCGTGAGCTATCACGTCCAGCGTCGAGCCTTCCACCACGCCCGCCGCACCGTGGTCTTCGACCGGTAAGCGAGAAGATCAGACCACCGAGGGAGCGCGGCTCCGCCGTCGGTCCGACGCATCGGCGATATCGCCCGAAGGGCGATCTTGACCAGCACCAGGGCGCCTGCGGCGCCCAATCGCGCGGGAAGACTCTCGCTCCCACGACACCAGTGGCCATTCAGGGCGCTCCCAAGCCACCCTACCGCTTGGCGTTATCCCCACCCCGGAGACAACGCCAAGCGGTAGGGTGGCTTTTTGCCGTACTGGGCCAAGCCCCGCGCGGCTTACCCCGTTAGCTCCCCATTACCTGCCAGTCTGCCGTTATGCTGGGGGGAAGAGGGGGTGGGCTAGAACATGCCTCTATTACTTTTATCTGCCACAGGCTGGGCGTTAACCATCAAGGAGCAGCCGACCATGGAAGTCGTGGTTCAGGAAGAAATCTCGGGATGTGGCATCGCCTCGGTTGCCAATATTCTGGGGAAGTCCTATTCGGAAATGAAGGCCGTGGCAAACGCCATGGGTATCCATGCCGAGGATAAATCGCTGTGGTCAGACACCCGGTATGTAAGAAAGCTGCTGGCCAGCGCCGGGGTCGAGACCTCCGCCGGTGAGACTCCCTTCGAGTCGTGGAGAAAGCTGCCCGATCTGGCGTTGCTGTCTATCAAGCACCATCAGGAGGAGGGGAGAAACTTCTGGCACTGGGTGGTGTTCAAGCGCCTGGAGGGGCAGGCCGTGGTGCTGGATTCGGCCAGCTACCTTCCCTCGAATATCCGCACGGACTTCGATGAGATGCAGCCAAAATGGTTTATCGAAGTGAAGAAGTAAGGTCCTTCGCACTCTGGCGTAAATACCGCAGTGGGAGGCTGTGAGGCGCGATTCCCCAGGGCGCCTGGCGGCGCCCAATCGCGAGGGGAGACCCTCGCTCCCACCACACCAGTGGCCAGCCTGATGGGTATAGGGGAGCCTGGTCTCCCGAACCCTATTGGGCCGGGTAGCGGGTCGCCTGGAGGGAATCCTTGATCTTCTTCAGGTGGCCGAGGAAGTCTTCGCCGCGGCGCAGGGTCACGCCGGTGGCCAGTACATCGATCAGCGCCAGGTGGATCATCCGCGAGGTCATCGGCATATAGACGTCGGTGTCCTCCGGGGTGGTGACCTCCAGGGTCTCGGTGCACTCCTTGGCCAGGGGCGAGTCGGGGGCGGTGATGCCGAGCACCACGGCGCCGTTCTCCCGGGCTAGGCGAGCGATCTCCACCAGCTCCCGGGTGCGCCCGGTGTAGGAGATGATCACCACCACGTCGCCGGTATGGCAGGCGGCGGCCACCATGCGCTGCATCAGCACGTCTTCGTAGGCCATCACCGGCAGGTTGAAGCGGAAGAACTTGTGCTGGGCATCCTGGGCCACCGGGCCGGAGGCGCCGAGGCCGAAGAAATGGATCTGCTTGGCCTGGATCAAATAGTCCACGGCGCGCTCGATGCGCTTGGCGTCCAGGGCGCGGCGGGCATCGTCGAGGGCGGCCACGGTGGCACCGAAGATCTTGTCGCCGTAGTCGGCGGCGCCGTCGTTGCGCTCCACGTTGCGGCTGACATAGGGGGTGCCACCGGCCAGGCTCTGGGCCAGCTTGATCTTGAAATCCGGGTAGCCCTTGGCGTCGAAGTTGCGGCAGAAGCGATTGACCGTGGGTTCGCTGACCGAGGAGGCCTGGGCCAGGGCGGCGATGCTCATGCCGGTCGCCGAGGCGGGGTCCTGGAGGATGACGTCGGCGACCTTGCGCTCGGAGCGGTTGAGCTCGTCGAGGCGGGCGCGGATGCGTTCGATCAGGTCATGGCTGGCCATCGTGGGTCGCGTTCTCTCTGCTGGCTTGGGGCGGTGACTGTGGCGTTGAGGCGCGCCGCGGCGGAAGACCAACGGGCGCGCTACCATGTAGTTATTTCACTACATTGTCTGGCACTATCCTAGACGGTAGTTCCTTAGGACGCTAGACATGGGGGGCGCATGGGTGGCCAGGGATGACACTTTGGTTGTAAAATTACTTAAAATTGTTGCCATTCTCGGCGTGCATAGCGTATTTTTTAGGTAAGTTAACCATTTTTCAGAGGGTGCGGCATGACCCAAGAGACCCGTTCCGTCGCCTCGGCGACACCCAGCGTCGATCTGGCGATGTTCGGCGCACTCGGCGACCTGGCCCTGCGCAAGTTATTCCCGGCGCTCTACCACCTGGAGCGGGAGGGGTTGCTGGGCGAGACCACCCGCATCCTCGGCCTGGCCCGCCAGAGCCTGGAGACCCCGGCCTTTCGCGACAAGGTGACCGCGGCGCTGAAGACCTACCTCAAGGGCGAGACCCTGGACAAGGCCTGCCTGGCCCGTTTCCTGGAGCGCCTGGAGTTTATCAGCGTCGACTTCGCCAAGCCCGAGGGCTACGCGGCCATCCGCGACTGGCGCCAGCAGGCCCCGGAGGCCCGCTCGCTGATGATCTACCTGGCGGTGCCGGCGAGCATCTATGGCGCCATCTGCCATAACCTCAAGGCCGGCGACTGCCTGGACGACAGCGCCCGGGTGGTGGTGGAGAAGCCGATCGGCTATGACCTGGACTCCTCCAACGAGATCAACGACGCCATCGGCGCCGTTTTCCCCGAGTCGCGGGTCTATCGCATCGACCACTACCTGGGCAAGGAGACGGTGCAGAACCTGATCGCCCTGCGCTTCGCCAACCCCTTGTTCGGCACCCAGTGGAACCAGAACCATATCTCCCATGTGGAGATCACCGTGGCCGAGAAGGTGGGCATCGAGGGGCGCTGGGGCTACTTCGACCAGGCCGGCCAGTTGCGCGACATGGTGCAGAACCACTTGCTGCAGCTGCTCTGCCTGATCGCCATGGACCCGCCCTCTAACCTGGACGCCGACGCCATCCGCGACGAGAAGGTCAAGGTACTCAAGGCCCTCAAGCCCTTCACCCCGGAGGTGCTGGAGCGGGACGTGGTGCGCGGCCAGTATATCGCCGGCTCGATGGACGGCCAGAGCGTGCCCGGCTACCTGGACGAGGAGGGCGCCAATACCTCCAGCCGCACCGAGACCTTCGTGGCCATGAAGACCGAGGTGGCCAACTGGCGCTGGGCGGGGGTGCCCTTCTACCTGCGCACCGGCAAGCGCATGCCGGAGAAGCTGTCGCAGATCGTCATCCACTTCCGCCAGCAGCCGCACTATATCTTCGACCCGGATCAGCGCGGCCTGGCCAGCAACAAGCTGATCATCCGCCTGCAGCCGGAGGAAGGCATCGCCCTGCAGGTGCTGACCAAGGACAGCGGCCTGGACAAGGGCATGCGCCTGCGCCCGGGGCCCCTGGACCTCGACTTCAACAGCGCCTTCCCCAAGTCGCGGATTCCCGACGCCTACGAGCGCTTGCTGCTGGAGGTGATGAAGGGCCAGCAGTACCTGTTCGTGCGCCGCGACGAGGTCGAGTATGCCTGGCGCTGGATCGATCAGCTGATCGGTGCCTGGGAGGCCCGGGACGACGCGCCGCGGCGCTACTCGGCGGGCTCCTGGGGACCGGTGGCATCGATTGCCATGATTACCCAGGACGGTCGTAGCTGGTATGAAGACTACTAAAGACGGCCGATGGGCCCCGGGGGGCCGTGTCGGCTCACTCCAGACCGCCATGATCACCCAGACGGTCGTAGCTGGTATGAAGACTATTAGCCGCCGCTAAGCATGAGGATAACTACGATGAGCGATCTGTCCCGTGAACATCTGGCCGCGCAGCTGGCCGAGGCGGTGGCCGAGGCGCTGCACGAGGACCTGGGCCGCCAGGAGCGTGCCCTGTTGGTGGTCTCCGGGGGCTCGACCCCCAAGCCCTTCTTCGCGGCCCTGTCTCGGGCGGAGCTGCCCTGGGAGCGTATCGACGTGACCCTGGCCGACGAGCGCTGGGTGGCCGAAGACGCCGCCGACAGCAATGCCCGCCTGGTCCGCGAGACCCTGCTGCGGGGGCCGGCCGAGGCGGCCAACTTCGTGCCCCTGACCAGCGATGCCGCCACCCCCGAGCAGGGCGTGGCGGAGGTCGCCGAGCGCGTCATGGCGCTGAGCTGGCCGGCCAGCGTGGTGATCCTCGGCATGGGCGGCGACGGCCATACCGCCTCGCTGTTCCCCGACAGCCAGGAGCTGAGTCTGGCCCTGAGCACCGCCGAGCCCCTGGTGGCGGTGCGCACCCCCAGCCAGCCCCAGGCGCGCATCACATTGAGCGCTGACCGCCTGCATCAGGCCCGCCGCCACTTCCTGCACCTCAGCGGCGAGGACAAGCGCAGCGTCCTGGGCCGGGCCCTGGCCGGCGACGACGTCCGCGAGCTGCCGATCCGTGCCTTCCTGGCTTGCCCCCTGGCGATCTACTGGGCGCCCTGATTTTCCGATTTCCCGGCCGGGTTTGCCTCGCCGGCCCCGATGTGGAGTACCAGACATGACCATCGACAAACAGCTGCCTTCCACCCGCACCACCGAGATCGATAGCATCTGCCTCAAGGCGGAAGTGATTCCGGTGATCACCATCGAGCGCCTCGAGGATGCCGTGCCCCTGGCCCGCGCCCTGGTCGAGGGCGGCCTGACGGTGCTGGAGGTGACCCTGCGCACCGACTGTGCCCTGGAGGCGGTGGCGCGCATGAAGGAAGCGCTGCCCAAGGCCAGCATCGGCGTCGGCACCGTGCTGACCCCGGCCCAGTATCGTCAGGCCGAGAAGGTCGGCGCCGACTTCGTGGTCACCCCCGGTGCCACCGAGGCCCTCTACCGTTACGGCGTGGAGAGCCCGGTACCCATGCTGCCCGGCGTGGCCACCGTCTCCGAGCTGATGACCGGCTGGCAGTATGGCTACCGTCGCTTCAAGTTCTTCCCCGCCGAGTCCAGCGGCGGCGTCAAGGCGATCAAGGCCTTCGGCGCGCCGATCCCCGAGGCGCGCTTCTGCCCCACCGGCGGCATCACCCTGGACAACGCCGCCGACTACCTGGCGCAGCCCAATGTGATGTGCGTGGGCGGCTCCTGGCTGACTCCCAAGGCCCTGATCGAGGCCGAGGACTGGGACGGCATTCGCGACCTGGCCCGCCAGGCCGCCGAGCGCTTCCACCACTGAGACTCTGTTACCGCTTCTCTCTCGACAGCCCGTAGCTACAGGCTAGTGCTGTGCCTTGACCCGCCCCTTGGCGGGTCTCTTTTTGCCTGCGGCGCCGCGATGCGCCGGTCCGCCAGCCCGACCGGCATCCCTACCCGATCGGGTCTCCACGCCTCGTGAGGTCGCCGTTCAATAGAGTCTCTCGCGTTCGTCGTTGACCACGATCCGGTGCATCTCGTTTTCCGTGAGTTCGAGATTGCCGGCGTCGACCATCGTTTGTGCCAGGCGCGGCAACCCCTCGAGGTCCGGCCAGTGCTCGGGTTGCCAGAGCTTCGAGCGAATCATGCACTTCGAACAATGAAAGAAGGCTTCCTCCACCCGGACCAGGATCGCCAGCTTCGGGCTTCTTCCGGCGATCGCCATCGAGTCGAGCAGCGCCGGGTCTTGGGTAATAGTGGCCGTGCCGCTGACGCGCAGGGTTTCGGTCTTGCCGGGGATCAGGAAGATCAATCCGACCTTGGGATTCGTCAGGATGTTCTCCATCGAATCGGCCCGGTGATTCCCCGGCCGGTCGGGAATGGCGAGGGTCCGGGCATCGAGTATCTTGACGAACCCCTCGGGGTCGCCCTTGGGCGAGACGTCGACATTGCCTTGGGCATCGGCCGAGGCGAGCAGCATGAAGGGCGAGCGCCCGATGAACTGGCCGCAGTGCCTGTCCAGGGCGGACAGGCACTTGCGGGTCACGAGTTCACTGGGCTCCGGCAGCACGGCACGCAACTGCTGCCGGGTTTCGATAAGGTCGTTGAATCGGGTCATGACTGCCTCCCGCACGGGACTCCTCATGGAACTCATGGACGCGCTTCCAGCACCATGTTCATCGCCGTCTGCGTGGCCCGCCGCACCTGCCGAAAGCCCGCTTCCTTCAAGATCTCGGTCAGCCTTCGCTCGCCGGCCTGCGCGCCCAGCGCCAGCCCGACCTCCTGGGCCCGCGAGGCCGGTGTGCAGATAAGGGTCGAGGCGGAGTAGAAGATCTGCCCGAGCAGATGCAGGTTGTCGGTCAGGTGATCGCCGGCGAGGGGCTCGACCAGCATCAGGGTGCCATCGGGCTTCAGGCGTTCGCGCAGGCGTCGTGCCGCGCCGACGGGGTCGCCCATGTCGTGCAGGGCGTCGAACATGCAGATCAGGTCGAAGCCGTTATCGGCAATGTCCTTGGCCGTCGAGGTGACGAAGCGCGTGTTCGCCGCCACGCCCGCCGCGTCGGCCTTCTCCGTGGCCATGCCGATCGAGGGCGCGTGAAAGTCATAGCCGTAGAAGGTGGCGTTCGGAAAGGCCTGTGCCATCAGCACCGTGGACGAGCCGTGTCCACAGCCCACATCGGCGACCTTGCCGCCCGCGGCGAGCTTTGCCGTCACGCCCTCGAGCGCCGGCAGCCAGGCGTCGACGAGATTCGCGGCATAGCCCGGTCGGAAGAAGCGATCGGTGCCGCAGAAGCAGCAGCCGTGGTGTTCTCCCCAGGCCCGGCCGGCTCCGGAGCGCAAGGTGGCCACCGCCTTGTCATGGGTGGTGAATTGCGAGACCAGCAGCTGGAAGAAGCCCTGCATGCAGGCGGGATGGCCCTCCTGAGCGAGTACGATGGCCTGTTCCGGGGTGAGGGAGAAGGTGTCGTCTTCCGGGTGATAGATCACGTAGCCCGCCGCCGCCTGGGCGCTGAGCCATTCCCGCAGATAGCGTTCGTCGACCTTGCTCAATCGGGCGAGTTCCGTGGTGCTGCAGGGACCGATGTCGCGCAAGGTGCGGTAGACGCCGGCCTGGTCGCCCAGGAAGGAGAGCAGGACGGCGAGGGAGCCGCCGATGTCTTCCATCACCTTGCCGATGAAGGCCGTGAGGCGTTCTTCGCTGACCTGTACAGATACGGTTGCGCTGTCCATAGTGATTCCTCTGTCATGTGAGAGCGGCGCGGGCTCCAGCCGTAGCCGGGTGGGGGAACGCTCGAATGCGGCGAGCGTGAGACGCAGCTTGGCTGGCGGGGGCGGTTCTGGACATGACCGGACGGCCGGGCTTCTTGCCCGATCGTCCGGATCTTGCGTTCGCTCGTGCCACCACTGGGAATCGGGCCGCGGGGGGCCATCATGAGAGAGGACATCCTGTCCGAGGTGCTGCGCTCCGTGAGCCTGTCGGGGGCGGTATTCTTCGATGTCGCCGCGTCGTCGCCCTGGGTGGCCGAGGCGCCGGCCGCTGCCTTGCTGCTGCCACTGGTGATGCCGAATGCGCAACACCTCATCGAGTATCACGTGATTACCAGCGGCTTCGCTTGGGCGACGCTGATCGACTCGCCGGAGGCGCCGGTACGGCTGGCGCCCGGGAGCGTGATCATGTTTCCCCAGGGCGACCCGCACGCGCTGTCCAGCCGCCCGCAAATGCGGGCGGAGCCCAACGTCGGCCTCTTCGCTCAACCCGCGGAGCTGTCGCCCCCTTTCTATATCGAGCAATTCGGTGGCGGCCCCGAGCAGACGCGGCTTATCTGCGGGTTCCTTGGCTGCGACCTGCTGCCGTTCAATCCCGTGATCCAGGCGCTGCCGCGCATGGTGCACATTCCCGATGGCTATACGGCCGGCGATGGCTGGTTGAGCAGCCTGATCCAGGCCATCATGACGGAGAGCCGCCGGCAGCGCGTCGGGGTCGACAGCGTGCTGGCGCGACTCAGTGAACTGCTCTTCATCGAAGTGGTGCGCAGCCATATGGAGTCGCTTCCCGACGAGGCCACCGGCTGGCTGGCCGCGCTGGCGGATCCTCTCGTCGGGCGCATCATCCGCCTGCTGCACGAGCATCCGCAACGCGCCTGGACGCTGGATACCCTCGCCAGGGAAGCGGCCGTTTCCCGGACCGTGCTGGTGAGCCGCTTCACCGACCGCGTCGGCGTCGCGCCCATGACCTATCTCTGCCACTGGCGCATGCAGATGGCGGCGGGCAAGCTGACCCGTGGCGCTGCCAGCATCGCGCAGATCGCCTCCGACGTCGGCTACGAATCCGAGGCGGCCTTCAGCCGCGCCTTCAAGCGCAGCACCGGCCTTGCCCCAGGCGCCTGGCGGTCGCGCCGCATGGCCGAGGGCGCATGACCTCGGCCCAGCAGCGCCAGGCCGCCGAGCGCTTCCACCACTGAGGTTCTGTCACCGCGTCTCTCTCGACAGCCCGTAGCTACAGGCTAGTGCTGTGCCTTGACCCGCCCCTTGGCGGGTCTCTTTTTATTCCGGGCGCTCGTCGAGCCCGGCTCGCACCATTTCCAGGAAGGTGGCGATAAGACGCCGCTCGCTCTGCTGGCGCAGGCAGACCAGGGTCTCGGTCATGCGGCGTTGCGAGTCCTCGATCGGCAGCACATGCAGGTCGCGGTGGGCACCGGCCTCTGCCGCCGAGACGATGCCGATTCCCAGGCCCGCGGCAACCAGCTCGAAGACCGCCTCTCGTCCCTCGGCCTCGATCGCCAGGTTGATGCGGTACCCAGCCGCCTTGAGTTCTTCTTCGATCAACTGACGCGTCATGGAGCCGCGTTCCCGCAGTACCAGGGGAGCATCATCGAGGTCGGCCAGGGTCAGGGAGCGCCGGCTAGCCCAGGGATGCCGGGAGGGGACGAAGGCGATCAGGGGATCGCAGCTCAGCTCCTGCGCCAACAGGCGCGGATCCTCCACCGGGCGACCGAGTACGGCGAAGTCGGCCTTGTGCTCGAACAGGCGCGTCAGCGCCTCGTCGGTATTACCGGTGACCAGGTTGAAGCGGATGGCGGGGTAGCGCTCGTTGAAGCGGGCGATAAAGGGCAACACATGCAGCGGCGAGTCGACCGCCAGGGTAAGGCGTCCCGAGCGCAGTTCCCGGGAGCAGACCAGCAGTTCCTCGGCCTCGCCGGCGGCGGCGAAGAGGCGTTGGGTGATGCCCAGGAGCCGCTCGCCCAGCTCGGTGAGCTGTACCGAGCGTTTATTGCGTCGGAGCAGGCTGACGCCGAACTGCTCTTCCAGTTTGCGCACCTGGTCGGAAACCGCCGGCTGGCTCAGGAAGAGGCGCTCGGCGGCACGGGTGAAGCTGCCGTGAATGGCCACCGCATGGAAGGCGCGCAGTTGGGCGTGGGAGATGGCCATGGGGCCTCACTTATAAGTTTGACTTTCTTCAGATATATAAATAAACGATTTTATTTATATATGGCAACTTGGTTTGATCGACTCCAGCGGTAATCCACCGCGCCTACGACCGCTGGAGGACGATCATGACTCAGGCCGAATTCTTTGCTTCCCGCCACCCCCTCGCCGCCCCCGCCCAGGGCGAGCTCTATCTCCTGACGCCGGGCCCCCTCACGACGTCCCTGGCGACCAAGGAGGCCATGCTGCGCGATTGGGGGTCCTGGGACGCTGACTTCAACCGCATCACCGCCGAGGTGCGCCAGCGGCTGTTGGCCATGGCGGGCGTCCATGGCGACAGCCATGTCTGCGTGCCCATGCAGGGCAGTGGTACCTTCGCCGTGGAGGCGGCCCTGGCCAGCGCCATTCCCCGGGATGGCAAGGCCCTGGTGCTGATGAACGGTGCCTATGGCAAGCGCGCCGCCCAGATTCTCGAGTACATGGGGCGCGACTACCTCACCCTCGACAAGGGTGACTACCTGCCGCCGCAGCCCGAGGAGGTGGCCGAGCTGCTCGAGGCTCACCCGGAGATCACCACGGTGTTCCTGGTACATTGCGAGACCAGCTCGGGCATTCTCAACCCGGTGAAAGAGATCGCCGACGTGGTCAAGGCCCATGGCAAGGGCTTGATCGTCGATGCCATGAGCTCCTTCGGGGCGGTGCCGCTGACCATCGACGAGGTGCCCTTCGATGTGATGGTCTCCTCGGCCAACAAGTGCATCGAGGGGGTTCCCGGCTTCGGCTTCGTGATCATCCGACGCGACCTGCTGGAGGCGAGCGCCGGCCGGGCCCACTCGCTCAGCCTCGACCTGCTCGAGCAGTGGCGCTACATGGAACGCACCGGCCAATGGCGCTTCACCCCGCCGACCCATACCGTGGTGGCCTTTCATGCCGCCCTGGCTCAGCACCGTGAGGAGGGTGGGGTCGAGGGACGGCTGGCTCGCTATCGCCACAACCGCGACGTGCTGGTGGCCGGCATGCGCGAGCTGGGCTTTGCCACCCTGCTCGAGGATCGTTGGCTGTCGCCGATCATCACCACCTTCTTCTCCCCGGAGCACCCCAGCTTCGATTTCAAGCGCTTCTATGCCGAGCTCAAGGCGCGCCAGTTCGTGATCTATCCCGGCAAGCTGACCATCGCCGAGAGCTTCCGCATCGGCTGCATCGGCCAGATCGACGAGGCGGTGATTCGGCGCCTGCTGGCGGCGATTCAGGAGTCGCTGGCGGCCATGGGCGTCGACGACTGTCGCCCGGCGGCCTGACGCGGCGGCCGTGTCGATAGCGGCGTGGCATCACTTACAACAACAATTTCCTGCTCTCGCCCGGCGAGAGCCATCGAGAGGCCAATCGTATGAACCATCATCTTGGCTCGACCCCCTTGGCATCCGGCCTGCACTCGCTGCGCCGCTGGCGCTGGCAGGTGTTCGCCATCACCTGGCTGGCCTATGCCGCCTTCTACTTCACCCGCAAGGCGTTTTCGGTGGCCAAGCTGGGGATCGTCGATGATCCCAGCTTCGAACTGGAACGCGCCGCCATGGCGCAACTCGATGCGCTTTACCTGGCCGCCTATGCGGTGGGGCAGTTCACCTGGGGCATCCTGGCCGACCGCTTCGGTCCGCGGGTCGTGGTGCTGGGCGGCCTGGTGATCTCCGCCGTGGCGGCGGTGATCATGGGCACCTTCGCCACCCTGCCGATCTTCGCCACCTGCATGGTGGTCCAGGGCCTGGCCCAGTCCACCGGCTGGGCCGGGCTCTGCAAGAACATCGGCAGCTTCTTCGCCACCCAGGAGCGGGGGCGCATCCTCGGGCTATGGAGCTCCTGTTATGCCTTCGGTGGCCTGGTGGCATCGCCCTTCGCCGGCTGGTGGGCCTACCACGTCTTCGGTGACTGGCGTGCCGCCTTCTTCGCCTGCGCCGGGGTGGTGGCCGTCGTCGCCGTGCTGTTCTTCCTGTTCCAGCGTAATACCCCCCAGGATGTGGGATTGCCTCCGGTAGAGGCCGAGTATGCGCCTCGAACCGATGGTGAGGGACGCTATGCCAGCTTCGGCGCCTGCCTGATGACCATCATGAAGAACCGTACCGTCCTGGTGCTGGGCCTGGCCTACTTCCTGCTCAAGCCGGCCCGTTACGCCATCCTCTTCTGGGGGCCGGTGATGGTCTACGAGCGCATGCCCGCGGTCGGCATGGTGGGAGCGGCCATCGTGCCCACTTCCTTCGAGGTGGCAGGGCTCTTCGGTCCCATCCTGATCGGCCTGATGTCCGACAAGTGGTTCGGTGCCCGCCGCTTCCCGGCCTGTGCCATCAGCCTGCTGACCCTCTCGGTGCTGCTGGTCCTGTTCGTGCCGGCGATGCAGAGCGGCAGCGTTTACCTGGTGGTCGGCGTGCTGTTCCTGATCGGCCTGACCCTCTATGGCCCCGACTCGATGATCAGCGGTGCCGCGGCGGTGGACTTCGGCAAGGGCACCGCCGCCACCGCCTCCGGTTTCGTCAATGGCTGCGGCTCCGTGGGCGCCGTCCTCGGTGGCCTGCTGCCGGGCTTCTTCGACACCGAGACCGTCTTCCTGCTGTTCACCGGTACGGCGTTGATCGCCACCGTGATGATGCTTCTGCACTGGAATACCCGCCCCGATAGCCTGGTAGCCGACGACGAGGCCGCCGCGATTGCGGCGCCGGCCGCTCAGGCGAGAGAGTGACCCCCCCAATCCTTCCAAGGAGGAAGAACCATGCAATATCAACACCCCGACCGTCTGCAGTGCGCCATTCTCGACTGGGCTGGTACCGTGGTGGATTTCGGCTCCTTCGCCCCCACCCAGATCTTCGTCGAGGCCTTCGCCGAGTTCGGCGTGGCGGTCAGCCTCGAAGAGGCCCGCGGCCCCATGGGCATGGGCAAGTGGGACCATATCCGCACCCTCTGTGATATCCCCGCCATCGCCGAGCGCTTCGAGCAGGCGGTGGGGCATGCCCCCAGCGATGACGACGTCACGGCCCTCTACGAGCGCTTTATGCCGCTGCAGATCGAGAAGATCGCCGAGCATTCGGCGCTGATTCCCGGGGCCCTGGAAGCCATCGCCGAGCTGCGCCAGCGAGGGCTGAAGGTCGGCTCCTGCTCCGGCTATCCGGCGGTGGTCATGGACAAGGTGGTGGCCCTGGCCGAACGCAATGGCTATGTGGCCGACCAAGTGGTGGCGACCGACGAGGTGCCCAATGGCCGCCCCCATCCGGCCCAGGCGCTGGCCAATGTCATCGCCCTGGGCGTGAGCGATGTGGCCGCCTGCGTCAAGGTGGACGACACCACGCCGGGCATCCTCGAGGGCCGTAGCGCCGGCATGTGGACCGTGGCCCTGACCTGCTCCGGCAATGCCCTGGGCCTCACCCATGAGGCGTTCCGGGCCTTGACCGCCGAGAAGCTGGCTCAGGAACGCGCCCGGGTCGCCCGGCTCTTCGAGGCCTCTCGCCCCCACTACCTGATCGACACCATCGCCGACCTGCCGGGGGTGATCGATGACATCAATGCCCGGCTGGCGCGGGGCGAAACGCCCCAGGCGAGCTGAGCCGCAATGACGCGGGCCCCCGGGACCCGCTGACGGGGCCTCCATGACTGCGAGGCCACCTGGGCTGAGCCTTTTGGGCGCGACGCATGTCGCGCCCGTTTCGTGAGAGGGTTACCGCTGGTTGGTAGGCGTCGCTTGCCCGAAGGGTCACTCGTCCGCGAACCGGACCGGTCCCCTGGGCGTGCGGTCCACCGAGAGGGTGAAGAGGTCGGGCCGGGCATAGTGGCCGCAGACGTCCAGCGAGCGGCGGGCGCGTCTGGCCTGCTCGGGGTCGACCTCGCCGTAGAGGATGCCCTTCTCGCGATGCAGGGGGCCGGCCGTCACCTCGCCACCGGGGGCGATGATCACGGCGTTGCCGTCATTGATCCACTCGTCCGGCGGGAAGAGGCGGTCGCGCTCGGGAAAGCTCGCCGGGACGTCGCTTCCCTGCATGGCCGTGGCCGAGCCGATCACCCAGCAGCCTCCCTCCTTGGCGATATGGCGTAGCGTGGCCAGGCAGACGTCGCTGGTGTCCCAGGTCGGGTTGATGAAGATCTCGAGGTCCTGGGCGTAGAGGGCATAGCGCGCCAGGGGCATATAACACTCCCAGCAGATCAGGCAGCCGAGCCGTCCGGCGGGGGTCGCCACCACCCGTAGCCCGCTGGCATCCCCCAGGCCCCAGATCATGCGTTCCGGGTTGGTCGGCATCAGCTTGCGATGCCGGTTGAGACGCACGCCATCCGGGCCGATCACCACCAGGGTGTTGTAGAGGGTAGTGCCGCTGTAGCGGCTGTCGAGTTCGTGGCAGCCCAGCACCAGGGTCACCCCATGGCGCGCCGCGGCCTCCTCCAGGGGACGTAGCGCCTCGCCATCCAGGTCGACGGCATTGGCGCGCAGGCGAGCATGGAGTTCGGCGGAGAGCGCCATGTCGCCGCCGGGTTTCAGCCGCCAGGCCCAGGCCGGGTAGCCGGGCAGGTGGGCCTCCGGGAATACCAGCAGGGAAGCCCCGGCCGCGGCGGCCTCATCGATCGAGGCGAGCATCCGTTCGAGGGTGGCCTCGCGCTCGAGCAGTACCGGTGGTTTCTGGATGACGGCGACGGTGGTGGCCATGAGCGGCTCCTCGCGTGCCGGCCGAGGTCCGCGGCGGTGCCCCGTTCACCAGGACGCTATGCCTTTCACTATAGTGCCCGGCGACCGTCGACGCGGTCGTATTCGGCCTCGGCGGCGAGGCGCTGGAGCGACCCTTTTTTGAAGCCCTATTCGGCGTTAGCCGAGCGCCAGGTCCTCCCGGGTGGGCAGGGCGGCGTAGGCGCCGGGGCGGGTCACCGCATGAGCGCCGCACTGGCAGGCGGTGGTCACCGCCCGGGACAGGAAGGCGTCGTCCTGGTGCCAGTCGCTGGCGATGCCGGCGCTCTCCAGGTGGGTGGCAAGCTCGGCCAGCAGGCCGCCGATAAAGGCATCGCCGCCGGCGGTGGTGTCCACCGCCCGGACCCGCGGCGGGGCCACGCTCAGCTCGCGGCCGGCGCCCAGCAGGCGCACCGCGTCGGGGCCATCGGTGATGACGATCGCCTTGACCCCGGCGGCCAGGCGCTCGGCAAGCCAGGCCGCCTCCGGATGGTCGCCGCGCAGGTCGTCGACCTCCTCCCGGGAGAGCTTGAGCAGGTCGGCGCTATCCAGCAGCCGGGTGACCAGGGGGCCATCGGCGCGGCCGCCCTCCCAGAGGTTGTGGCGTAGGTTGGCGTCGACGCTGATCAGGCAGCCGGCGCGGTGGGCCATCTCGGCCATGGCCAGGGTGGTCTCGGCGATGGCCGGCTCGGTCAGGCTGTTGCTGCACAGGTGGAGGATGGCCGGCTCGGCGAAGACCCCCTGGGGCAGGTGCTCCAGGCGATAGAGCAGGTCGGCGGCGGGCGGCCGGTAGAAGTCGAAGGTGCGCTCGCCCTGGGCGTCCCGGGAGACGAAGGCCAGCGCCGTCCGCGCCCGTCGGGTACGCACCACGCCGCCGGTGTCGACGCCGTGGGCGGCCAGTTCCTCGGCGATGAAGTCGCCGAAGTGGTCGTCGCCGAGCATGCCCAGGAAACGACTGGGCACGCCGAGCCGCGCGCAGGCCACCGCCACATTGGCCGGGGCGCCGCCGGCATAGGGAGTAAAGGTCTCGGGGCCCTCGGCCGCCTGGTCGCCCAGGCGGCTGGAGAGCATATCGACCAGGGCTTCGCCGAAGGCGATCACCGGGATCATTGGGCCTGCTCCTTGCCGCGCTTGGCCTTGCCGCCCTTGGCGGGGCTGCCTTGCTCGGGCGCTGCCTTGGCCGCCTCGGCCTGATCCGCGGCGCGGGCCGGGTCGCGGCCGGGGAAGTGCTGGCGCACCAGGGCCAGCAGCCCCTGGGTGGAGGCGTCGAAGTCCTGGGTGCGTTCGTCGATGCGCTCGCTGATCTCGCCGGCGATGCGCTTGCCCAGCTGCACCCCCCACTGGTCGAAGGAGTTGATGTTCCAGATCACCCCCTGGACGAACACCTTGTGCTCGTAGAGGGCGATCAGGGCGCCCAGGTTCTTCGGCGTCAGTTCGTCGAGCAGCAGGGTGCTGGAGGGGCGGTTGCCGGGGCAGCTGTAGGGGTCGAGCTGGCCGCCCTCCTGGCTGCCCTCCATAAAGGCGTTGGCCTGGGCCAGCATATTGGTGAGCAGGGCGAAGTGGTGGTCCTCGAAGCCCGGCTCCGGCTTCAGCGAGGCGATGAAGTCGATGGGCACGAAGCGGGTGCCCTGGTGCAGCAGCTGGAAGAAGGCGTGCTGGCCGTTGGAGCCGGTCTGGCCCCAGACGATGGGCCCGGTCTTGTAGTCGACGGGGTGGCCGAAGATATCCACCGACTTGCCGTTGGACTCCATGTCCAACTGCTGCAGGAAGGAGGGCAGCTGATGCAGGGCCTGGTCGTAGGGCACGATGGCCTGGGTCTCGGCGCCCTGGAAGTTGATGTACCAGATGCCGATCAGCGCCATCAGCACCGGCATGTTCTCGGCGAAGGGCGCGGAGATAAAGTGCTCGTCCATCTCGTGGGCGCCCTCCAGCAGCTCCATGAAGCCGTCGAAGCCGATGGACAGCGCGATGGGCAGGCCGATGGAGGACCACATGGAGTAGCGCCCGCCGACCCAGGCCCAGAATTCGAAGACGTTCTCCTCGCGGATGCCGAACTCCATGGCCGCCTTACTGTTGGTGGAGGCGGCCACGAAGTGGGCGCCCACGTCAGCGTCCTCGCCGGCGTTGTCGAGGAACCAGCGCCGCGCCGTCTTGGCGTTGAGCAGGGTCTCCTGGGTGGAGAAGGTCTTGGTGGAGACGATAAACAGGGTGGTCTCGGGGTTGAGGCCGCTGAGCACCTTCTGGATATGGGTGCCGTCCACGTTGGAGACGAAGTGGAAGCTGAGCTCCGGGTGGCGGTACTTGAGCAGCGCCCGGCAGGCCATATTGGGGCCCAGGTCGGAGCCGCCGATGCCGATATTCACCACGTCCTTGATGCGCTTGCCGCTGTAGCCCTTCCACTCGCCGCTACGGATCGCCTCGGAGAAGCGCTGGATCTGCTCCCGGGTGCGGTGGATCTCCGGCATCACGTCCTTGCCGTCCACATGGACCGGGGAGTCGCCCAGGTGGCGCAGGGCGGTGTGCAGTACCGGGCGGTCCTCGGTGACGTTGATGATATCGCCGGAGAACATCTGGGCGCGACGCTGCACCAGGGCGGAGTGGTCGGCCAGTTCCAGCAGTTTCTCCAGCACCTCGTCGGAGACCAGGTGCTTGGAGTAGTCGAGGAACAACCCTCCGACCCGCAGGCTCATCTTGTCGAAGCGCGCCGGGTCGGCGGCGAAGTAGTCGTGGATGCGGTCCTTGGCGGTCTCGCGGCAGAGCCGCTCCAGGGCTTGCCAGGTGACGCTACGGGTCAGCTGAAACATGGGGTCCTCCGGGTCGTGACTGTGGTTGTTAGTGACGCTTCAGGCCACGCGATGGCAGCGCGCGGCCTCCAGCAGGGCGTACCAGGGCGGTGCGGCCAGGGAGGGGGCGGGGGCCTGCAGCAGCGCCTCCAGGCGCTCGGGCTTGAGGGTGCCCACCACCGGGACGGGGCGACCGGGCAGGCGGCGCAGCCAGGCCAATGCCAGGGCGCCGGGGCTGCAGCCGTGGGCCTCGGCCTCGGCGGTCAGCACCTGGCCCAGGCGGTCCTCGAAGACGCTGCCGCCACCCAGCGGCGACCAGGCCAGGGGCGTCAGGCCGTCCCGCAGCAGGGCGTCGTAGCTGCCGTCGAAGAGCGGCGCGCTGTGCCCCAGGGAGAGCTCCAACTGATGCACCGCCAGTGTCTGGTGCATGGCGGCCTGCAGGCGCCGCCACTGCTCCGGCAGGAAGTTGGAGACCCCGGCGGCGGCGATCTTGCCGGCCGCCACGGCGTCGTCCAGGGCGCGGCCGGTGGCCTCGGCATCCATCAGCGGGTCGGGGCGGTGGAGCAGGAAGTGGTCGAGGCGTTCCACCCCCAGCCGCGCCAGGGCGGCGTCGATGGCCGCGCTCAGGTAGGCCGGCGAGGCATCGTAGTGCTTGACCGCATAGCCGGAGGTGTCGCGTTGGGGGGTGATGATGCTCGCCTTGGTGACGATGCGCACCCGCTGAGCCAGGCCCGGGCGGCGCCTGAGGGCGGCGCCGAACAGCGCCTCGCCCTGGCCGTCGCCGTAGATATCGGCATGGTCGAACCACACCAGGCCCTGGTCGAGGCGTGCCTCGATCCAGTCGGCCAGGCGCTCGGGATCCTGCAGGTCCCGGGCCTCATGGAGGCGCATCATGCCCAGCACCAGGGGCACGTCGAAGGTGGCGCTCATGGGGTGACCTCCTCGGGCGCTGCCAGCGACAGGGTGGTGCCCAGCAGGTGCTGGGCGCCGGGCACCAGCCACACCGGGTCGAGGCGGGTATTGGCGGCCTCCACGCAGAGGAAGCGGCGCGCCGCCTCGGCGTCGGTATCCTCCGGCAGGGCCTCGCCGGGGTGCCAGACCACCGCCGAGTCGCTGCCCTGGCGGGCGATGCGCAGGCGACGCTGGCCATCGTCCAGGGTCAGCTCGGCGTTGCTGTGGTAGATGCGGTCGACGGCGCCGCGCACCCCCAGTTCACCCTGCTGATCGGCCTCGGCGAAGTCGCGGTGCTTGTCCAGGTAGCGGGCCCCGGCCAGGCCCTCGACGCGGCAGGCCTGGGCGTCGCTTACCGCCAGGTAGCTATGCAGGGCGCCGCTCAGTTTCACCGGGGTCTCGCCGGTGTGCTCGGTGATCAGTTCCACATGCAGGCGGTTGGCGTTGGCCTGGACCATCAGCCGCGGGCTGAGCTGGCCATGCAGGCGCGTCTCCGGGGAGAGATGCAGCTCCACGCCGCCCTCGTGCTCGTCCACCGCATCCAGGCGCCACTCCGCCTTGCGGGCGGTGCCATGGAAGGGGCCGCTATGGTCTTCCGATTCATCCGCATAGCGTTCGTCGGCGAACCAGGGCCAGCATAGCGGGATACCGCCGCGGATCGCCCCGGGCAGCGCCTGGGGCGTGGGGGTCACCCATAGCCAGCCGCTGTCGTCACGGCTCGCGGGGCGAAAATGAAGCACCTGGGCACCCTGGAGGGAGAGCGCGAGCTCCCCCCAGGCCTCGTTGGCCAGCCACACCTCGCGGCCTTGCCATTGGGTGCGGCGTTGGCCCTGGGTGACCTCCAGCAGCTGGCGCAGGGAATCGGGAATCATCGGGCTCTCTCCTAGGGACGTTGACAAGGATCAGTCGACCTCGGGGTTATGGAGGGCCTCGGCGGCGCCCAGCAGGCCGGGCCAGGCGGCGGTGACCACATGCACCGGAATCGCCCCGGTGTAGTCGCCCATGCGCCCCTTGGCGGTAAAGGCCTCGCGGAAGCGGCTGCGCGGCAGCCAGTCGAGCAGCCGCGGCAGGATGCCGCCACACAGATAGACCCCGCCCCGGGCGCCCATCGTCAGGGCCGCATCGCCGCAGACGTCGCCGAGGATCTTCAGGAACCGCAGCAGGGTATCACGGGCCACCGGGTCCTCTCCCGCGGCCTCGCTGACCTCGGCGGGGCTGGCGTAGCGGGGCGGGGCGCCCTTCAGGGAGCAGTGGGCCAGGTAGAGGTCGAGCAGCCCCTGGCCGCAGAGGATGCGCTCCACGCTGACCCGCCCGTAGCGGTTGCGGAAGTGGCGCAGCAGGTTCTGCTCCCGTTCGTCGGTGGGGGCGAAGGTGACATGGCCGCCCTCGGTGGGCAGCGGGATCCAGGCCTGGCGGCCGGGGAAGAGGCCGGCCACGCCGAGGCCGGTGCCGGGGCCGATCACCAGCCGGGCGGTATGCGCCAGGGCCTCGCCGGGCTGCACCTCGACGAGGTCCTGTTCGGCCACATGGGGCACGCCGAGGGCCTGGGCGGTGAAGTCGTTGATCACCTTGAACAGCTCGAGACCCAGGGCCTGCTGCGCCTCGCGCCGGGAGAAGGCCCAATGGTTGTTGGTCATCTTGACCCGGTCGCCACGGATCGGGCAGGCGAAGGCCAGGCACGCCTCCCGGGGCGCCTGGGCCCCGCTGGCGCCGACCCGCGTCAGGTAGTCGTTGACCGCCTCCACCAGGCCCGGGTAGTCGGCGCAGGGCAGACTGAGGATATCGTGGGGCTCGAAGGCGCCGGGGGTCACCAAGGCGAAGCGCGCATTGGTCCCACCGATATCACCGATCAATGCCGGTCGAATCATCGTGAACTGGCCTCTTCAAACAGTCGCAGACATAGGGCATGGTCCCACCGCTCTCCAGAAGATCCGCCGATAAGCGCGGGTCGAATCATCGTGAACGGGCCTCTTTATACAGTCGCAGATACAGGGCATGGTCCCACCGCTCTCCATAAGATCCGCCAATCAATGCCGGTCGAATCATCGTGAGCTGGCCTCTTTAAACAGTCGCAGACACAGGGCTTAGGCGTCTTCGTCGTGGATCTGGCCGGCCTGTTGGGCCAGGTCGTCGGCCTCGAAGCCACCGAACACCGAGGCGCCGTGCTCGGAGCCGCTGGCCAGGTGACGGAAGCCGGCGAACAGCTCGCGGCCCAGCCCCTGGTGGTAGTGCTCCAGGTGGGGCTCGCCCAGCTCGCGCTCGGCCAGGTCATGGGCGGAGACCTTGACCTCGAGGGTGCCGGCGTTGGCGTCCAGGCGGACCACATCGCCGTCGCGCAGCCGCGCCAGGGGGCCGCCGTCCAGGGCCTCGGGGGTCATATGGATGGCCGCCGGGACCTTGCCGGAGGCGCCGGACATGCGCCCGTCGGTGACCAGGGCCACCTTGAAGCCGCGATCCTGGAGCACGCCCAGGAAGGGGGTCAGCTTGTGCAGCTCCGGCATGCCATTGGCCTTGGGGCCCTGGAAGCGCACCACCACCACCAGGTCGCGATCGAGCTCGCCGGCCTCGAAGGCCGCCTTGAGCTGGTTCTGGTCCTCGAAGATACGCGCCGGGGCCTCGACGACGCGGTGCTCCTCGGCCACCGCCGAGACCTTGATCACGCCGCGGCCCAGGTTGCCGTCCAGCACGGTGAGCCCGCCGGTAGGCGCGAAGGGCTCGCTGACGCCGCGCAGCACGTCCGCGTCGAGGCTCTCGGTGGGGCCCTCGCGCCAGACCAGCTCGCCGTCCTCGAGGAAGGGCTCCTGGGTGTAGGCGGTCAGGTCGGTGCCGAACACCGTGGGAATATCGGCGTGAATCAGGCCGGCCTGGATCAGCTCGCGGATCAGCAGGCTCATGCCGCCGGCGGCCTGGAAGTGGTTCACGTCGGCCTGACCGTTGGGGTAGATGCGGGTCAGGCTGGGGGTCACCGCGGAGAGCTCGGTGAAGTCGTCCCAGGTGACGGTGAGCCCCGCCGCGGCGGCCATGGCCACCAGGTGCAGGGTGTGGTTGGTGGAGCCGCCGGAGGCCAGCAGACCGACCATGGCGTTGACGATGGCCCTGGCGTCGACCTGCTTGTAGAAGGGGCGATAGGTGCCGCCGGCTTCGCTGTTGCGGATCGCCTGCTCGGCGGCGTAGCGGGTCAGCGCCTCGCGCAGCGGCGTGCCCGGGTTGACGAAGGAGGCGCCGGGCAAATGCAGGCCCATGATCTCCATCATCAGCTGGTTGGAGTTGGCGGTGCCATAGAAGGTGCAGGTGCCGGGGCTGTGGTAGGAGGCGGACTCCGCCTCCAGCAGCTCGTCGCGGCCCACCTTGCCTTCGGCATAGAGCTGGCGAATGCGCGCCTTCTCCTTGTTGGGCAGGCCGCTGGGCATGGGGCCGGCGGGCACGAAGAGGGTCGGCAGGTGGCCGAAGCGCGCCGCGCCGATAAACAGGCCCGGGACGATCTTGTCGCACACCCCCAGGTAGAGGGCGGCGTCGAACATGTTATGGGAGAGGGCCACGGCGGTGGCCATGGCGATCACTTCCCGGGAGAACAGCGACAGCTCCATGCCCGGCTGGCCCTGGGTCACGCCATCGCACATGGCCGGCACGCCGCCGGCGTACTGGGCGGTGGAGCCCATGGCCCGGGCCGCCTCCTTGACGATCTCCGGGTAGGTCTCCAGCGGCTGGTGGGCGGAGAGCATGTCGTTATAAGACGAAACGATGCCCAGGTTGGCGCTGTTCATCAGCTTGAGGCGCCCCTTGTCGGTTTCGCCGCAGGCGGCGAAACCGTGGGCCAGGTTGCCGCAGGAGAGCTCGCCCCGGTGCACCCCGCGGCGGTGCTGCGCCTCCATGCGCGCCTCATAGAGGGCGCGGCGTTCGGCGGAGCGTTCGGCGATGCGTTTTGTCACATGGTTGACGACGTCATTGAGCGGGGGAGTCTGGGCAGTCATGGCAACCTCGTCTGATCGAAGTGGGCGGGTTTCGCCGGCTCGGCGATGTCCAATGTCGTAAACTTAGCAAAAAAATACCTTGAAAGCTCCCCGACTTTGGGCCAAATTGGGGGCCATAGATAGTAATCTTTCAATGTTACCAGGCGTCGGCTCCCTTCAGCGGGGTCGCCGTCATCGACTCGACAGCACAAGAACGCGAGGATGCCAGCATGACCCTACGTGTCGCTATCAACGGCTTTGGCCGCATCGGCCGCAACGTCCTTCGGGCCCTCTACGAAAACGGTTACCGCGATCGGGTCCAGGTGGTTGCCATCAACGACCTGGGCGACCCGGCCCTCAATGCCCATCTGTTGCAGCGCGATAGCGTTCATGGCCCCTTCCCGTTCAAGGTCGAGCACGACGAGGAAAGCCTCAGCGTCGACGGCGACCGCATCGCCATCTCCTCCCAGCGTGACCCGGCCCAACTGCCCTGGTCCGCCCTTAATGTCGACCTGGTAATGGAGTGCACCGGCCTGTTCACCAAGCGCGAGGCCGCCGCCAAGCACCTGGCCGCCGGCACCGGCAAGGTGCTGATCTCCGCCCCCAGCCCCGATGCCGACGCCACCGTGGTCTACGGCGTCAACGAGAACGTGCTGACGGCGGAGCATCGAGTGGTCTCCAACGCCTCCTGCACCACCAACTGCCTGGCCCCGGTGGCTCAGGCCCTGCACGCGGCGGTGGGCATCGAGAACGGCCTGATGACCACGGTGCATGCCTACACCAACGACCAGAATCTCTCCGACGTCTACCATAGCGATCCCTATCGGGCGCGTAGCGCCACCCAGTCGATGATTCCCACCAAGACCGGCGCCGCCGCCGCCGTGGGCCTGGTGCTGCCGGCACTGGCCGGCAAGTTCGATGGCCTGGCGGTGCGGGTGCCGGTGATCAACGTCTCCCTGGTGGACCTGGTGTTTACCGCCGGCCGCGACACCACCAAGGAAGAGATCAACGCCATCGTCGCCAAGGCCGCCGAGGCCTCCCCGGTGCTGGCGGTGAACGCCCAGCCGCTGGTCTCCATCGACTTCAATCATGACGCCCACTCTTCCACCTTTGACGCCAACCACACCCGCGTCAATGGTCGCCTGGTCAAGGTCATGGCCTGGTACGACAACGAGTGGGGCTTCTCCAACCGTATGCTGGACACCGCCCTGGCCATGGCCGCGGCGCGCTGATCCACCCCCGGCACGATATGGCGTCGCCATGCCCACGGCGACTCACGGCTCCGCTCCGGTGTCATGGTGACGTCATGTCCTGCGCTTCACGGGTGCCCCTCGGGCACCCGTTCTCTTTTTTGCCGTTGCCCTTGACTTCGGCGCTGGCCAACGGTGCTTGTCCGGCGCTAAGCTGCTAGGCTTAGTCCCATCAGCGATGGACGCTGAATGGTCACTAACATGGAGCAGCGGCCGTGACAGGCAGAGTGAGATTCCCGCCCCCCGTCGATGTGCAGCCCTTGCTGGGGCTCTCGCTTCGCGATACCCAGAAGGGCCGCGAGGGGCGCATCGTGGGTGTCGATCAGGCCCAGGCCACGCCGGTGCTGTGGGTCTGCTGGGCGCCCGGCCAGGGCAGCGAGCGGGTGGAGCTGACCCATGAGCAGTTCGAGGCCCTGCTGGCCGCCTGTCGTCCCCGGGTCGCCACGCCATCGCGTCCGGCGCCTTCGCCTACGGCCGCCGAGCCCAGCGATGCCTCGGAACCGACGCCCCCCCGGCGCCAGGCCGCGCGACGCTAATTCATCTGCTTTCTCGCTCGTTTGGCGGCGCCCACTTTCCCGGTGGGCGCCGCTTCGCTATGGTCGCAGGGTCGTCGTCCGAGAGCCTGTCCTATGCACGGATCTGTCCGCCCCGCCCTGCGGGTGCAATCGCTGGCCGCCATCGACGAGGTGGCCGCCGCCCGCTGGAATGCCCTGGTCGGGGATGACTACCCCTTCCTGCGGCACGAATTCCTGGCCGCCCTGGAGGCGAGCGGGGCGGTGTCCACCGACAGCGGCTGGACGCCGCGGCACCTCTGCCTGTGGCAAGGGGAGCGACTGGTCGGGGCCCTGCCGCTCTATCACAAGGTCCACTCCCGGGGCGAGTACGTCTTCGACTGGGGCTGGGCGGATGCCTGGGAGCGGGCGGGTGGCCGCTACTACCCCAAGGCCCTGAGCGCGATTCCCTTTACCCCGGCGCCAGGGCCACGGCTGCTGCTGGCGCCAGGCATCGACCCCGGGGCGGCGCGGCGCCACCTGGCCACCCATTGGGAGGGTAGCGCGCTCTCCGGTTGGCATCTGCTGTTTGCCGAGGCGCCGGAAGTGGATGCCTGGCTCGAGGCCAGGCCGGCGCTGATCGTGCGTCATGGGGTGCAATTCCAGTGGCGGGATGCGGGCTTCGGCGACTTCGACGGCTTCCTGGGGGCGCTGACCTCCAAGCGGCGCAAGGCGATTCGCCGCGAGCGGCGCCTGGTCGCCGACCAGGGGCTGCGCCTGGAGCGTCTGGAAGGGGAGGCCATCGACGAGGCGGCGCTTGCGCACTTCTACCGCTGCTACTGCCTCACCTACCTGGAGCGGGGGCAGCGCCCCTACCTGCCGCTGGCATTCTTCCAGCGGCTGCGGGCGACGATGCCCGAGGCGCTGTTGCTGGTGCGGGCCTGGCTGGAGGGGCGCCCGGTGGCGGCGGCACTGAGCCTGCAGGGCTCCCGTACCCTCTATGGCCGCTACTGGGGCAGCGAGGTGATGGCCGACAGCCTGCATTTCGAGGCCTGCTACTACCAGGGCATCGAGCACTGCCTGGCCAAGGGGCTGACCACCTTCGACCCGGGCACCCAGGGCGAGCACAAGTTGACCCGGGGCTTCGCTCCGGTGCGGTTGCGCTCCCTGCACCATATCGCCGACCCCCGGTTGCGCGATGCCGTGGTGCGTTTCTGCGCCGAGGAGGCCCGCCACCTGGCGGCCTACTGCGATGCCGCCGAGGCGGCCCTGCCGTTCAAGGATTCCGTGGGGACATCCTCCGGATAACCCAGCAGGGCTATCACGGTTGGAATCGCTGAGGGGCGCTGGGGGCAGGATGGAGCGGGGGTTTTTTGCCAGGGGTGAGGAGGAATCCTCCGAACGGGCTGGCCAGGGATGGCCAGCACCGGCCCTGCAAGCGGAGCAGGATGCGAGAGCGCCGCAGGGCAAAAGTAGCTCCCAAGGAGGGGTTCACAGCGCCCCGCGACGACCTGCCCCCAGGACCGCAAAGCTAACTGCGATAGCCCTGGATAACCCCGGCGCGACTCGCCGCCATGGTGGCGATAATGGCATAATCGGCGCCGACCTTTTCCGTGGATGGGATGACCTCATGCTCAAGTGGCTGGCCGGCGTGCTGCTGGTGCTGATCGCCCTGCTCCAGTACCGCCTGTGGTTCGGCGAGGGCGGCCTGCGCGAGCTGGCCGAGACCCGCGCCCGGGCCGACGCGGTGGAGACGGCCAACGAGCCGCTACGCGCCCGCAACCAGCGCCTGGCCGCCGAGGTGAGTGACCTCAAGACCGGCCTCGATGCCATCGAGGAGCGGGGCCGCAGCGAACTGGGCATGGTGCGCCGCGATGAGCAGTTCTTCTGGGTGCCTGGGGTGGTGATCGAATCGGCCCTGATCGAGCAGAACGCCTTGCCCATCGGCGCCGGGGAGGGCCGCCCATGAGCCGTCGCCTCTGGTTGATCGTGCCCGCCGCGGGGCAGGGCAAGCGCAATAAGAGAGCCGCCGGCCGTCCCAAGCCTGCTTGGGGCCTGGTCGAGGAGGGGCATTCATGAGCCGTCGGCTATGGCTGATCGTGCCCGCCGCCGGGCAGGGGAGAAGGATGGGCGCGGACCGCCCCAAGCAGTACCTGGAGCTGGCCGGGCGGCCGATCCTGGCGCGCACCCTGGCGCGGCTGCACCAGGCCTTCCCCGAGGCCCGGCTCTGCCTCTGCCTCGATCCCGACGATGCCTGGTTCGATCCCCGCTGGGTGCCCTTCGCCGACTGGCGGCGCACCCCCGGCGGTACCGAGCGGGTAGACAGCGTCAGCGGGGCCCTGGCGGCCATCGCCGCGGAGGCCGATACCGACGACCTGGTGCTGGTCCACGACGTGGCCCGCCCCTGCGTCACCATCGATGACCTGCGTCGGCTCAGGGATGCTGCCTTCGCCGCGCCCGCCGGGGCCATCCTCGCCGCGCCGGTGGCCGACACCATGAAACGCGACGACGGCCGGGGCCGGATCCGCGCCACCGAGCCCCGGGACGGCCTCTGGCACGCCCTGACCCCCCAGGGCTTCGGCTATGGGCTGCTGTGTCGCGCCCTCGAGACGGCCCGGGCCCAGGGCGTGGCGATCACCGACGAGGCCTCGGCGGTGGAGGCCCTGGGCCTGGCGCCACGCCTGGTAAGCGGGCGGCGCGACAACCTCAAGGTTACCCATCCCGATGACCTGGGCCTGGCGGGGTGGATCCTCGCCGCCCAGGACGAGCCTGATCGCAACCCTTATCGTAACCCCGGAGAACCTGCCTGATGCGCCTGAGAATCGGCCATGGCTTCGACGTCCATCGCTTCGGCGAGGGCGACCACCTGATGCTGGGCGGGGTACGCATCCCCTTCGAGCACGGCTTCGTGGCCCACTCCGATGGCGATGTGCTGCTGCATGCCATCTGCGATGCCCTGCTCGGCGCCTGCGCCCTGGGCGATATCGGCCGCCATTTCCCCGACACCGATGCCGCCTGGGCCGGCGCCGACAGCCGCGACCTGCTGCGCCATGTCTATCGCCTGGTGACGGAGGCCGGCTATCGGCTCGGCAACCTGGATGCCACCCTGATCGCCCAGGCCCCCAGGATGGCGCCCCACCTGGCGGCCATGATGACCCACCTGGCCGAGGACCTGGCGGCCCCCCGGGATGCCATCAACCTCAAGGCCACCACCACCGAGCGCCTCGGCTTCACCGGCCGCGGCGAGGGTATCGCCGCCGAGGCGGTGGTGCTGCTGGAGCGCTTGACATGAGCGAGATCAGTTGGCCGCCGAACTGGCCGCGGGCCCTGGAGGCGCGGCTCGGCACGCCGCCGCCGGGGGAGTATCGCGCCACCCCCGAGGCCTTCCTGGTGGAGGAACTGCTCGACTTCGCCCCGGAAGGGCAGGGGGAGCACCTCTGGCTGTGGGTGGAGAAGCGTGACCTGACCACCATCGAGCTGGTCAAGCGCCTGGCCCGGGCCTGCGAGGTGCGGCCGCGGGATATCGGCTACGCCGGCCTCAAGGATCGCCAGGCGGTGACCCGCCAGTGGCTCTCGGTGCATCTGCCCGGCCGCGAGGCGCCGGAGGACCTGGAGGCGCGCCTGGGGGAGACCCCGGTGCGGCTGCTGGAATACCACCGTCATCCCCGCAAGCTCAAGCGCGGGGTGCACAAGGGCAACCGCTTCCGCCTGCGCCTGACCGGCGAGGCCTGCGAGGATCCGGGCTTCGCGGCCCGCTGGCAGGCGCTGATCGAGCAGGGCGTGCCCAACTACTTCGGCCCCCAGCGCTTCGGCCACGAGGGGCGCAACCTGGGGCGCGCCGAGGCCCTGCTGGGGCGCGGTTGGCGCAAGCGCGCCGATCCAGAGGGGCTGCTGCTCTCCGCGGCGCGCAGCTACCTCTTCAATCAGCTGCTGGCGACGCGCATCGCCGAGGGCAACTGGGCCACGCCGCTGCCCGGCGAACTGGTGATCCTGGATGGCACCGCCAGCCAGTTCCTGGTGGAGACACCGGACGAGGAACTCCTGGCCCGGGCCGGGCGCCTCGACCTGCACCCCAGCGGCGTGCTCTGGGGCAAGGGGCCCCTGAGCAGTCGCGAGCAGGCGGCCCGGTATGAACAGGCCCTGACGACGCTGGCGCCGGCGCTCTGCGCCGGCCTCGAGGCCGCTGGGGTGAGCCTGGGGCGGCGTGCCCTGCGCCTGCGCCTGGGGCATCCCAGCCTGCAGCGGGACGCGGGCGGCCTCTGGCTCGCCTTCGACCTGCCCCGGGGCGGCTTCGCCACCGCCGTGCTCCGGGAACTGATCAGTCACCCGACCCTTTAGCCCCAGAACCCGACGACGATTCGCCGCGAGTATCATCCGCTCAGCCGGTGGATAAGACGAGGACCCAGGATGCGACGACTGCTGCTCTCCAATGACGATGGCGTTCACGCGCCGGGGCTGCGCGCCCTCCATGACGCCCTGGCGGGCCTGGCCAGGCTGCGGGTGGTGGCCCCGGATCGCGACAAGAGCGGGGCCAGCAACTCCCTGACCCTGACCCGTCCGCTGTCGCTCAACGCCCTGGACAACGGTTTCTACGGCGTCGACGGCACCCCGGCGGACTGCGTCTACCTGGGCGTCAGCGACCTCTGGGAGGAGACCCCGGACCTGGTGATCTCCGGCATCAACCACGGCGCCAACTTGGGCGACGACGTCCTCTATTCCGGCACCGTGGCGGCGGCCATGGAGGGGCGCAACCTGGGCATGACGGCCATCGCCATGTCGCTGGTGGGCAGTCGCCATTTCGAGACCGCCGGCCGGGTGGCGGCGAGCCTGGTCAATGCCGCCGACACCCTGTCGCTGCCGCCCCGCAGCCTGCTCAATGTCAATGTGCCCGACCGGCCCTGGCACGAGATCCAGGGCTTTCGGGTGACGCGGCTGGGCTTCCGCGGCCCCGCCGCCCGTCCGCTGCGGGTCAAGGATCCGCGGGGCCGCGAGCGCTACTGGATTGCCGCCGTGGGGGAGAGCGCCGACGACGGTCCCGATACCGATTTCGCCGCCGTGGAGGCGGGCTATGTGTCCATCACGCCGCTGCAGACCGACCTGACCCGGCATGCGGCCCTGGCTGACGTACGAGGCTGGTTGGATGCACTCGCTTGACCTGCGTGGTATCGGCATGACCTCCCAGCGCACCCGGGACCGCCTGGCGCGGCGCCTGGCCCGGGCCGGCATCGAGGAGCCTCGGGTGCTGGAGGTGATGGCCGCCGAGCCGCGCCACCTGTTCCTCGACGAGGCTTTGGCCCACCGCGCCTACGAGGATACCGCCCTGCCCATCGGCCATGGCCAGACGCTTTCCCAGCCCGGGATGGTGGCACGCATGAGCGAACTGGTGGTCAATGAAGCACCGCGGCGGGTGCTGGAGATCGGCACCGGCTCCGGCTACCAGACCCTGATCCTGGCGCGGCTGGTGCCCGAGGTGTGGTCGGTGGAGCGCATCGCCGCCCTGCATCGCCGCGCCGGGGAGCGGTTGCGGCGGCTGGGGGCCTACAACGCTCATCTGCGCCTGGCCGATGGCGGCCATGGCTGGCCGGAGGCGGCGCCCTTCGATGTGATCCTGCTCACCGCCTGCGCCAGTGAACTGCCCGAGGCGCTGCTGGAACAGCTGACAGAGGGCGGGGTGCTGATCGCTCCCCTGGAGGAGAGCGACGGCCAGCAGTGGTTGACCCGGGTTCAGCGCCAGGGGCAGGGTTACGATTATCAGCGGCTCGAGCGGGTTCGCTTCGTGCCGCTACTGGAAGGAGTCATTCGTTGAAGTCCAAGGTTAGCGTTTTCCTCAAGGGCGCCGGCATGGGGGCCGCCGACGCGGTGCCCGGGGTCTCCGGAGGCACCATCGCCTTCGTCACCGGCATCTACGAGGAGTTGATCCATACCATCAAGCAGTTCGGTCCCAGCGCCTTCGGCGCCTGGCGCCGCGGTGGCCTGAGCGGCCTGGCCCTGCACCTCAACCTGGCCTTCGTGGGGCCGCTGCTGCTGGGCATCGGCATCAGCCTGGTCAGCGTGGCGCATCTGGTCACCTGGCTGCTGGAGGCTCAGCCGCTGCTGCTGGATGCCTTCTTCTTCGGCCTGGTGGCCGCCTCGGCCCTGGTGGTCAGCCGCAGCCTGCGGAACTGGCGCCTCTGGCATGTGCTGCCGCTGATCGGCGGCCTGCTGCTGGCCCGCGCCCTGCCGGGGCTGATGCCCCTGGTGGCGGAGCTGGGGGCGGAGTCGCTGATGCTGGTGGTGGCCGGCGCCATCGCCATCAGTGCCCTGCTGCTGCCGGGGCTCTCGGGCAGCTTCCTGCTGCTGACCATGGGGCTCTATGGCACCGTGATGGAGGGCATCAAGGGCTTCGATCTGGCGCTGATCGCCCAGTTCGGGGTGGGCTGTTTGCTGGGGTTGTTCTTCTTCTCGCGGCTGCTCTCCTGGTTGCTGCACCATGCCCGCACCGGCACCCTGCAGCTGATGATCGGTTTTATCGTCGGTTCCCTGCCGCTGCTCTGGCCCTGGCGGGAACTGGTGCGCTACCAACTCGGGCCGGCGGAGCAGATGATCCCCCTGGACTATCGCTACCTGCTACCCCATGACTATGCCCAGCTTACCGGCGAATCGGCCCAGCTCGTTCCCGTGCTGGCGCTGATGCTGGCAGGCTTGATTCTGGTGCTGGTGATCAGCCGACAGGCCGGATCCCAGGCATCCCAAGGAGGACATTGATGCGTAAGGCACTCTTGGTATCGGCGGTGGCCCTGGCCATGGCGGGCTGTGCCGCCCAGCAGCAGCCCGGTGGCCAGGTCACCGTGCGTGATCTCTCGGTGGCCCGCGAAGCCACGGCGCCCGCCAGCTACACCGTGGAGCCCGGCGATACCCTCTATGGTATCGCCTGGCGTCACGACATGGATTATCGCGAGCTGGCGCGGCTCAACCAGATTGGGCCTCCCTATCAGTTGCAGCCCGGTCAGCAACTGCGGCTGGGCGACGACGAGGACGGGCGGGCCCTGGCCGACACCGCCAGCGAGGCGCGCCCCGGCGGCATCCAGGTCACGCCCCTGGGCGAGGCGCCGGCGGACGGCGACCTGGACTGGCTGGCCCCGGACGAGTCCGCCATCGAGCGCAATCGGCGCCTGAGCGCCACCCCCCTGGAGGGGGAGGCGATGGCGGCGGCCGACCAGGTGACCGAGACCGAGGTGGTCGCGCCCGGCCCGGTCGTCAATCCCGACAGCCCGGGGGCCGATGGCCGCCTCAGCGAGCGCGACCTGGCCGAGCGCGAGGCGCGCCAGGCACAGGAGGCGGCCTCCCGTGAGTCCGCCGTTGAGAGCTCAAGCACCGAGAGCCGGGATACTGACGCTCGTGACGTCGCCGACACCGAATCGTCATCGTCGGTGGCGGATACTGAGTCCCAGGAGGAGGCCGCGGCCCCGGCCGAGGAGGCCGCCCCGGCCAGCCGCAATGGCCAGCGCACCTATACGCCGGTGGCCGAAGTGTCCTGGCAGTGGCCGACGGAGGGTGAGCTGGTGGGCAGTTTCGGCGACGGTGGCAATATCACCGCCGGCATTGATATCGCCGGACAAAAGGGGCAATCTGTCAAGGCAGCCGGACCAGGCATCGTGGTCTATGCGGGCAGTGGCGTCAGGGGGTACGGTAACCTGATCCTGCTCAAGCACAACGACGAATACCTCAGCGCCTACGCCCACAACGACAGCCTGAGCGTCAGCGAGAACGACGTGGTGGAGGCGGGCGAGGTGATCGCTACCATGGGTGATACCGATGCCGACCGGGTCAAGTTGCACTTCGAGGTGCGGCGTAACGGCCAGCCTCAGGACCCCCTGACATTCCTGCCGTCGCGCTGATGCGGCGGCCGCTATAACAGCAAGCCAGGATCGAAGGGTGGCCGCCGGTGGCGGCCATAGTTCCAGGGTCTGATGAATGGGGTAGTATATGAGCATGCTCGAACGCGATCTGCAGGACATGGAAATCGAGTCCGTCGACGAAGCCCTCAATCAAGAAGAGGAGGTGGTCGACGATGACAAGGCGTCCGATGAGTTCGAGAAGGCCCTCAGCCGTGAAGAGAACACCTACCATCATAGCCTGGATGCCACCCAGATCTATCTCAACGAGATCGGCTTCTCGCCGCTGCTGACCCCCGAAGAGGAGGTCCACTACGGGCGTTTGGCCCAGGCCGGCGACCCCGCCGGGCGAGCGCGGATGATCGAGTCCAACCTGCGTCTGGTGGTCAAGATTGCCCGCCGTTACCTCAACCGGGGCCTGTCGCTGCTCGACTTGATCGAGGAGGGCAACCTGGGCCTGATCCGCGCCGTCGAGAAGTTCGACCCGGAGCGGGGGTTTCGCTTCTCCACCTATGCCACCTGGTGGATTCGCCAGACCATCGAACGTGCGCTGATGAACCAGACCCGCACCATTCGCCTGCCGATCCATGTGGTCAAGGAACTCAATATCTACCTGCGGGCGGCCCGGGAGCTGACCCAGAAGCTCGATCACGAGGCCACTCCCGAGGAGATCGCCGACTTCCTCGACAAGCCGGTGGCCATGGTAAAGAAGATGCTGGGCCTCAACGAGCGGGTCTCCTCGGTGGATTACCCCATGGGCAGCGAGAGCGACAAGCCGCTGATCGAGACCCTGGCCGACGACAACGATCAGGGCCCGGAATCCTGGCTGCTGGACGTGGACGTCAAGCAGCACGTGGATGACTGGCTGGCGGAGCTCACCGACAAGCAGATGGAGGTGGTGGTACGCCGCTTCGGCCTGCGTGGTCACGAGGCCGCTACCCTGGAAGAGGTGGGCGAGGAAATCGGCCTGACCCGGGAACGGGTGCGCCAGATCCAGGTGGAGGCCTTGAAGAAACTGCGCCGGGTGCTGGAGAAGCAGGGCCTGGACCTGGACGCCATCTTCGAATAACCCGGCGGCATCGATGGACTCCCGAGGGGGCGGCGCCTGGCGTCGTCCCCTTATTCGTTGGGGGATATCACCAGGCTTTCGTCTTACACCTAGATATATTTTCTATCTGAGACATTTTTAACAAATAATGATGTTAAAAATAGCGCCATATTTGGTGGTTAGATGGCGTGAAATCGGGGCTTTTCTGGCAAATAATCATGCCTTCCTGACGATTTGCCGAAAGAGCCCCTGGAGACGCCCATGGCACGCCCCCTGATCGCCGATATCGACCTCGAGGCCCTGCGCCACAATTACTGCCTGGCCCGCGACCTGGCGCCCGACAGCCAGGCGGTGGCGGTGCTCAAGGCGGATGCCTATGGGCATGGCGCCGTGGCCTGTGCCAGGGCCCTGGAAGACCTGGCCCCGGCCTTCGCGGTGGCCTGCATCGAGGAGGCGCTGAGCCTGCGTGAGGCGGGTATCGCCACGCCCATCGTGCTGCTGGAGGGCATCTTCGAGGCCGGCGAGCTGGAACTGGTGGATGCCCACGGCTTGTGGATCGCCGTGCATAGCGACTGGCAACTGGAGGCGCTGCTCGCCTATCGCCCCCAGCAGCCGATTCCGGTGTGGCTCAAGGTGGACTCCGGGATGCATCGCCTGGGCTTCGCCCCGGAGCAGGCCGCGGCGGTCTGGGCACGGCTGGCGGCGGCCCCGGAGGTGGTCGGCGAGATGCAGCTGATGAGCCACTTCGCCACCGCCGATGCGACCCATCCGGCCTATTTCGAGACCCAGTTGCTGCGCATGCGCGCCCTGGCCGAGCGGCTCGACGCGCCCCTGTGCCTGGCCAACTCCCCGGCCACCCTGGCTCATCCCGAGGCCCACGGCGCCTGGAACCGCCCCGGGGTGATGCTCTACGGCAGCGACCCGCTCGAGGTGGCCAACGACGCGAGCCGCGGCCTGCAGCCGGTGATGACCCTGCGCTCCGAGATCATCGCCGTGCGTGAGCTGGCGCCCGGCGAGCCGGTGGGCTATGCCGGGCGCTGGAAGGCATCGCGTCCCGCGCGGATCGGCGTGGTGGCCTGCGGCTATGGCGACGGCTATGATCGCCACGCCGTAGACGGCACCCCGGTGCTGGTCGATGGCCGGCGTACCGCCATCGCCGGCAAGGTCTCCATGGATATGCTGACCGTGGATATCACCGAGATCCCCGAGGCGGAGATCGGCAGCGAGGTGGTGCTCTGGGGCCGTGCCGCCAATGGTCGCGTGCTTAGCGTGGACGAGGTGGCCCGCCACTGCGACACCATCAGCTACACCCTGTTGACCGGGGTGCTGCCGAGGGTGCCGAGACGCTATAATCGCGGCTGATTCCCCGTCGGTTGCCGCTATGTCCAAGGACGATTCCCAGACCCACTTCGCCCATCCCCGCTACTGGCCCGCTTGGTTGGGCATCGGCGCCATGCGCCTCGCGGCCTGGCTGCCCTGGCGCCTGAAGCTGGCCCTGGGCAAGGGGATCGGCCTGCTGGCCTGGCGCCTGGCCAGGCGCCGGCGCCATATCACCGAGACCAACCTGCGGCTGTGCTTCCCGGAGCTTTCCGAGGCGCGCCGCGCCGAGCTGGTGCGCGAGACCTTCGTCGCCAATGGCATCGGCCTGCTGGAGACCGCCACCGGCTGGTGCCGCGACCCGGAGCATCTGCGCCACCGGGTCACCTTCAAGGGGCAGGAGCATAGGGCCCGACTGCAGGCCGAGGGCAAGGGGGCGTTGATTCTCGGCATTCACTTCTCGACCCTGGACCTGGGCGGCGCGCTTCATTCGCTCTACTTCCGTGCCGACGCCGTGCAGCGTCCCCACGACAATGCGCTCTTCAACCGTTTCATGGGGCGCGCCCGGGCACCTTACTTCGATACGGTCCTCGACCGTCATGATTTGCGCGGCGTGGTGCGGCGCATCAAGGCCGGTCATGGGGTCTGGTACTCCCCGGACCAGGACTTCGGTCGCGATGCCAGCGTCTTCGCCCCCTTCTTCGGCATATCGGCGGCCACGGTCCGGATGACCTCGCGTATCGCACGCATGACCGGGGCCCCGGTCATCCCGCTGATCTTCCACCGCAACCCGGACAATCGCACCTATACCCTGGAGTACCTGCCGCCGCTCGAGAACTTCCCCAGCGGCGATGAGGTGGCCGATGCCACCCGCGTCAATGCGGTGATCGAGGCGGCGATCCGCAAGCACCCGGAGCAGTACCTGTGGCTGCATCGGCGCTTCAAGACCCGCCCCGAGGGTGAACCCGGGTTCTACTGACGCTTCGCGTCAAGCTGGAAGAGCGGCGCTTCGCGCCTGGAAGCTGGAAGCCATAAGAAACCCCCACGGACCTTGCGGTCGTGGGGTTTCTTTCAGCTTAACGCTTACGGCTTCCGGCTCCGGCGAAGCCGGTCAGGCGTCGATACGCTTGTATTTCATCCGATGCGGGGTGTCGTTGCCGACCCGCTTCCTGTGATCCGCCTCGTACTCGGTGTAGTTGCCTTCGAAGAACACCACCTGGGAGTCGCCCTCGAAGGCGAGCACATGGGTGGCGATGCGGTCGAGGAACCAGCGATCGTGGGAGATCACCATGGCGCAGCCGGGGAAGGCCAGCAGGGCCTCTTCCAGGGCGCGCAGGGTCTCGATATCCAGGTCGTTGGAGGGCTCGTCGAGGAGCAGCACGTTGGCGCCCTGCTTCAGGGTCTGGGCCAGCTGCAGGCGGCCGCGCTCGCCCCCGGAGAGGTCCGACAGGCGCTTCTGCTGGTCGTTGCCCTTGAAGTTGAAGCGCCCCACATAGGCCCGCGAGGAGACCTCGTAGCCATTGATATTGAGGATGTCCTGGCCGTCGGAGACCGCTTCCCAGACCGTCTGCTTGTTGTCCAGGGCATCGCGCAGCTGCTCCACATAGGCGATATCCACGGTCTCGCCGATCACCACCTCGCCGGCATCGGGCTGCTCGGTGCCCTTGACCAGCTTGAACAGGGTCGACTTGCCGGCGCCGTTGCCGCCGACGATGCCGACGATGGCCCCCTGGGGCACGGTGAAGGAGAGGTCCTCGTAGAGCAGCTTGTCATCGAAGCGCTTGGAGACGCCGTGGAACTCGATGACCTTGTCGCCCAGGCGCTTGCCGGGCGGAATATAGATCTCGTTGGTCTCGTTGCGCTTCTGGAAGTCGCCGGACTGCATCTCCTCGAAGCGGTTGAGGCGCGCCTTGCTCTTGGCCTGGCGGCCCTTGGCGTTGGAGCGCACCCACTCCAGTTCGTGCTTGATGGCCTTCTGGCGCGAGGCCTCCTGCTTGGCCTCCTGCTCCAGGCGCTTCTCCTTGGATTCCAGCCACTGGGAGTAGTTGCCTTCGAAGGGGATGCCCTGGCCGCGGTCGAGCTCGAGGATCCAGCCGGCCACGTTGTCGAGGAAGTAACGGTCGTGGGTGATCGCCACCACGGTGCCGTTGTAGTCGTGGAGGAAGCGCTCCAGCCAGGCCACGGACTCGGCGTCCAGGTGGTTGGTGGGCTCGTCCAGCAGCAGCATATCGGGGCCGGAGAGCAGCAGGCGACACAGCGCCACCCGGCGGCGCTCGCCCCCGGAGAGGTTGCCGACCTTGGCCTCCCAGGGCGGCAGGCGCAGGGCGTCGGCGGCTACCTCGAGCTTGCGCTCCAGGTTATGGGCGTCGGCGGCCTCGATGATGTTCTCGAGGCGCGCCTGCTCGGCGGCCAGGGCGTCGAAATCGGCATCCGGCTCGGCGTAGGCGGCGTAGACGGCGTCGAGCTTGGCCTGGGCATCCTTGATCTCGCCCAGGGCCTCTTCCACGGTCTCGCGGACGTTCTTGTCGTCGTCGAGCTCGGGCTCCTGGGGCAGGTAGCCGACGTTGATGCCCGGCATGGGGCGCGCCTCGCCCTCGAACTCGGTGTCGACGCCGGCCATGATGCGCAGCAGGGTCGACTTGCCCGCGCCATTGAGGCCCAGCACGCCGATCTTGGCACCGGGGAAGAAGGACAGGGAGATGTCCTTGAGGATCTGCTTCTTGGGGGGCACGATCTTGCCCACCCGGTTCATGGTGTAGACGTATTGCGCCATGGAAAGCCACTTCGGTTGAGGGGTTTTTCGCTGGCACGATGATAGTGCCCAGGGCCCGGAAAGGCCAGTCGGCGGCGGCGGTCGGCTGGGCGATGGCAAGCCGGGATAACGACGCGGGGCGCCCTGGGGCGCCCCGCCGGGTGGGTTGGGATTGAGGTTAGAGCAGCTCTTCGGCGGCCAGGGCCAGCCGCGAGCGCTCGATGCTGCGCAGGGTGATATGGCCGGCATGGGGCCAGTGGCGGAAGCGCTGCACCAGCGCCGCCATGCCGCAGGTGTTGGGGGTCAGGTAGGGGGTGTCGATCTGCCCCACATTGCCCAGGCAGACGATCTTGGTGTTGCGTCCGGCCCGGGTGACCAGTGACTTGAGCTGCTTGGGCGTGAAGTTCTGCGCCTCGTCGATGATCAGGAAGGTGTCGTTGAGGGTCCGCCCGCGCATAAAGCCCGGCGAGCGGATCTGCACCCGGGAGCCGATCAGCGAGCGGGTGGCGTCCTCGCTCCAGCTGCTGGAGCCATCCTTCTCGTCGCGCAGCAGGTTATCCATGTTGTCGTGGAAGGCGCCCATCCAGGGCGACATCTTCTCCTCCTCGGTGCCGGGCAGGAAGCCGATATCCTCGCTCATGGAGATCGGCGCCCGGGTGAAGACGATACGCTCGAACTGCTTGCCATCCAGGGTCTGCTGGAAGGCCGCCGCCAGGGTCATGTAGGTCTTGCCGGTGCCGGCGCCGCCGGCGATGGTCACCAGGTCGATATCCGGGTCCATCAGCAGATTCAGGGCGAAGTTCTGTCGGCTGTCGTGGGCATGCACGCCCCAGACGCTGGCCTTGTGGCGGTAGTTGGTCAGCAGCTGCAGGCGTGCCCGACCCGGCTCCAGTTCGCGGATAATGGCCTCGAAGTGGGCGCCGTTTTCGTCGTCGGAGACCAGCATGCCCACATGCCAGTCGTCGGGCAGCTCGCCGCGCAGGGCATAGAAGGTGTGATGATCGGCGCGCTCCACCTCGACCTCGACGGCCAGCGACTCCCAGAGGGCGCTGCCGTCATGACCGGCGCTGGCGACGATCTGGGCGCCTTCGCTCATGGCGTCGCTGTCGTCGAAGGCGCGATCGGTAAGGTAGTCCTCCACCGGCACCTTGAGGGCGGCGGCCTTGACCCTGAGGTTGATGTCCTTGGTGACCAGAATCACCGAGGCGTCCGGGTACTCGTCGCGCAGCCGGCAGGTCTCGGCGAGGATCTGGTTGTCGGGGCTCTCCTCCAGATGATCCAGGGGGGCCAGGTCCCGGTAGCAGAGGAACAGCAGGCGCCCGCTGGGGGCGTCGTTGGCCCGGGGGATGGGAATGCCGTGGGGGATCTCGTCGAAGGCGACCTGGTTGGTCAGCTCCGAGAGGGTACGGCTGACCTGACGGGCGGTACGGGCAATTTCACGAATGCCGTTCTTGTGCTTGTCGAGCTCCTCGAGGACCGTCATGGGAATGGCGACGTCATGTTCCTCGAACTGGTAGATGGCCGTGGGGTCATGCAGCAGGACATTGGTATCCAGCACGTAGAGCCGAGTGGGCTTCTTGTCGATTCGCACCATCGTTGGAAGCGCTCCTTGGTTGACGGCATGATCGACATTGGCAGTGACACCTTACGGTCATATGACAGCCTGTCATAAGGGCGTCGCGCCAATGCCGCTTCCCTGGTATGACGTGCCTCCTCTATGGCCCGGGATACTCCCTTTGACCCTAGAATGCGCCGCTTGACTCGTCGCTGCCAGCGACGTGCTTCAACGCTTTCTCGAGGTGGCGAGGCCGCCCGGAGCCTTGCCTTCGCCACCAGGCCCCGACGGCGAGGAGCGAGGCACTCGAGGCGCCTAGTCGAGAGGGTTGCCGAGGAAGCGGGTCGCCCGCGGGTCACGCGCGTACGCCACATTGAGGCGTATCCAGGGCGAGTCGGTACCCTGGGGATGGAAGGCATGCCCCGGCGACAGGCTGATACCGGCCCGCTGGGCACCTTGCACGAGTCGGGTGGAGGACTCGATCCGGGGGTGTCGTGCCCAGAGGAACATACCGCCGGCCGGTTCCGCGAAGACCTCCCAGCCGGCCTCCCCGAGCAGATGCCGCGTCGCGGCCATCTGATCCCCAAGCTTGATCCTGAGCCGCTCCGTCAGCTTCCGGAAGGATCCGTTCCGGAGCATGGTGGCGACCACCTGCTCCGAGAATCGCGAGGCCGAGATGCTGGTCAGCATCTTCACGTCGACCAACCGCTTGACGAGGGCGGGGGCCGCGGCAATAAAGCCAACCCTGAGGGAACAGGACAGGCTCTTGGAGAAGCTGCCCAGGTAAATGACCCGTTCCAGGCCATCCAGGGCGGCGAGCCGTATCGTGGGATCGTGCTGGAAGTCGGCGTAGATGTCGTCCTCGACGATCCGGAAGCCGTGCCTTTCCGCCAGTTGAAGCACCCGGTGGGCGACCGTCGGGGTCAGTGTCGTACCGGTGGGATTGTGGAAGACGCTGTTGGTGAAGAACAGCTTGGGCCTGTACCGCCTGAGCAGCGCTTCCAGGTGTTCCGTGTCCGGCCCGCCGGCCAGGCGTGGTATGCCGATGACCGTGATCCGTTGCAGGTGCAGCAGGCCGAAGAGGTTGTAGTAGCCCGGGGACTCGACGAAGACGACGTCACCGGGCTCGAGCATCAGCCGCACGATAAGATCCAGCGCATGGCTGCCGCCTGCCGTCAGCAGGATCTGCCGGGCAGGGGCCTCGAGGCCGAGGCGTCGTAGCCGCTCCTGAAGCAGGGAGCGAAGCTCCGGTGTGCCCATGGGGGTGCCGTAATCGAAGAGGCTGGCGTCGCCTTGCCGGGCGACCTGGCGTATCGCCTGGGTCAGGTCGTCACTCTCGCGCCAGTGGCCGGGCAACCAGCCACACCCCAGTTTCAGGTCCCCCTTATCGGCCCGGAAGAGCTTCCACATCTCGCCGGTAACGTCCTCCAGGTCGGCAGTCTTCACGCCGGCCTTCGACAAACCGCGGGTCGCGCCGGCCGCCACGAAGAACCCCGACCCTGGCTTGGAACGAATCCAGCCATGCGCCACCAACTGCTCGTAGGCCTCGATCACCGTGTTGCGGCTGATGCCATGGGCCGCCGACAGGCGCCGGATCGAGGGCAGCCGCTGGCCACCCGCAATACCGTGGCGTTCGATCCACTCACGAATGCCATCCACCAGTTGCTGGACGATGGGGGTGTTCGAGTGCCTGTCGAGGCAAAGCTTCATTGGCAGGAAACTCTCCGTTGCATCCAACCGTTCGGGAAAACGCCGGAACAGTGCCGTCTTAACCAGGGGAAGTGTACCTTACCCCAACTTGATGGGGATGCGAGGCTGAGACGCCATGCCGTCAGGCATGAGCACCGATGATCGCCCGACAGGAAGCGTCTCCATGCATCGAATCTCTGCCCTCCGTCTCGCCTTCGCCCTGTGCATGATCACCACGGCGGTGAATCTGCAGGCCCCGCTCTACGCCGCCCTGGCGACCCGGGATGGGGTCGGCGTCGGCGCCACGACCCTGGCCTTCGCCTGCTACGTGCTCGGCGTCCTGCCGGTGCTGCTGGCCTTGAGCGGGCTCGCCGAGCGCCTGGGACAGCGTGCACTGATCGTCTTCGCACTACTGCTGTGCCTGGTGGCCACGACCCTGACGCTCGTCGCCCCGGGACTCCTCTCCCTGGGCATTGCCCGCTTCCTGATGGGGATCGGCACGGCGCTGACCTCGGCCGTGGCGCCGGCGTACATGCTCGAGTTCTTTGCGGGCGAGGATACCCGGAGGCCGACCACCTGGGTGACGGCGAGCACGGCGCTCGGCTTCGGCCTCGGCGCGGCCTTTACCAGCCTGTTCGTGCTGCATTCGCCGAGCCTGACGCCGCCCAGCCTGGGGTGGTATCTGGGGGCGGCCACCCTGGCACTGCTGCTGGTGTTATCCCTGAAGGACGAGGCACCCAGGCGGGACCTAGGCGGGATACTGCGCCTGCCGGCCTATCCGCCCGGTGCCTTCGGCTATGGGTTGGCGATCCTCACGGCCTGGGCCACCGTGGGGCTGGTGATCGCCATCCTGCCTTCGGCCCTGGCCCGACATGGGCTGTCGGGCTGGGCCGGCTTCGCGACCTTCGGTATCTGCAGCTGCGGGGTGTTGTTCCAGCCGCTGGCGCGCAGGCTGTCGCCGCGGGTCGCGACCCGGGTCGGCCTGCTTATCCTGCCCCTGGCCTATGCCCTGATCGCCTGGGGTGCCGTGCAGGGGAGGCTGAGTGCCGTGCTGATTGGCACCGTCGTGGCGAGCAGCGCCTGCTATGGTTTCGTCTACCTCGGTGGCCTGAGCGGGGTGCTCGAGGTGGCCGGGGAAGACAAGTCCCGGGCCAGTGCCGGCTATTTCCTGATGGCCTATCTCGGCTTCAGTCTTCCCGTGATCGCCACCGGGGCCCTGATCGATGCCCTCGGACACGCGCTGGCGCTGACACTCTTCGGGGCGGCGGTGTTGGCAAGTTCGCTGATTGCGGCCTGGAGCCTCCAGGGTCCCCGGTCTCGCGGTGACCAGGGGGAGCGAGTCCTGGCCAGCCGGAGCGAGTAGCGCCGCCCCGGAATAACGATAGCGTGATAACCTTAGTGCGACTTTCATCAGGGCTTGCTGCCGTTACCCCGTGGCAAGCCTTCCCCGGATCGTTGCTTCCTGGAGATGGCATGACACTGTTGCGTGGGTTCCTGTGGCTGCTCGGTTTCCAACTGCTGGGGCAGGTGGCCGTCGAGTGGCTGTCGCTGCCGGTCTCCCACGCCATGGCCGGGCTGCTGTTGCTGCTGGTCTGGCTGCTGGTGACGCGGCGGCTCAACGAGGGCGTGGCCGCGGCGAGCCAGGCGCTGATACCGCTGCTCGCCATGCTGATCATGCCCGGGGTGGTGGGGGTGTTCTTCGTGATCGATGAGTTCGCCGGCCACTGGACGGCGGTGATGCTTGCCCTGGTCCTGGGGACCCTGCTTAGCGTGCTGACCACGCTCTGGCTGATGCGGCGCTTTATGCCAGGGGATCTGGTGAGTAGCGATACGCCGGAGCCACGGCCATGAGCGGGTGGCAGACGTTGGTGCCGGACGGGCCGATCCTGGCCATCGCCCTGACCCTGGCCGCCTATCTCGGTGGCGTGCGTCTGTTCGAGCGGCTCGGCCGGCCGAGCTGGTGTCCGGCCGTGCTGATCGGGGCGCTGCTGACCGCGACGGGCCTCTGGCTGCTGGGCCTGCCGTACCCCGACTACCAGCACGATATCGCCTGGCTGACCCTGCTGCTGGGCCCGGTCACCGTGGCCCTGGCGGTGCCCCTCTACCAGCAGCGTCGGCATATCCTCGCCCTGTGGAAGCCGATCCTCTGCTGCCTGCCACTCGCCGCCGCCCTGGCGGCGCTCTATGCCGTGGTGATCGCCTGGCTACTGGGCGCGCCGCCCCCGGTGCTGGCCTCCCTGGCGCCGAAGTCGGTCACCGCGCCCCTGGCCATCGGTATCCAGGAGCAGATCGGCGGCTCGCCATCGCTGATGCTGGGCGGCCTGCTGATCACCGGGGTCATGGCGACCCTCTTCGTGACCTGGCTGGCGCGCCTGTTCAAGATCAGCGACCCGCGCCTGATCGGCTTCGCACTGGGCGTGAACGGCCACGCCATCGGCACCGTCCGGGCGTTCGAGCTCGGGCCCACCGCCGGCGCCTTCGCGTCCCTGGGCATGAGCCTGACCGGGGTATTTTCCGCGCTCTTCCTGCCGCTGGTCTGGCGGCTCTTCGGCTCCTGAGAGACGGGCCCTTCAGGCGTGGATCAGCACCCGCTCGCCGTCGAAACGCACCGGCCAGGTGCGCAACTTGACGGCGTCGTCCTCCAGGCACTGGCCGTCGGTGAGGCGGAAGTGCTGCTTGTAGAGGGGGGAAGCCACCACCGGCTGGCCCTGGAGATCGCCGACGATGCCCCGGGCGATCACGTTGGCCCCGGAGAAGGGGTCGTGGTTATCCAGGGCATAGAGTGCCTGTTCGTGGCCAGGTAGGTAGAAGAGGGCCACCTGGGCGGGGCCCTCGGCGGTCTCGATCCAGGCGGCGACGCCGGAGAAGGGCACCAGGTCGGCGCGGGTACAGAGGGCTTGCCAGGTCATCTCGGTCTCGTGCTTAAGGGCGGTGGCAGTAGTCATAAATTATTCCTGAGAGTTATCGGGAAATCGGCGAGCGAGATGAAGCGCTAGGCGCGCGGCGCACTGAAGGCGAGACATAACGGGGTGTTAGGCGAGCCTTCGGGGTGCCGCGCAACAACGCGATTCGCTCGCGCAGCCATTTCCTCACGCAGGGCGCAGCTGGCCGCGCTCGCTGGTAAAGATGATGTCCGGGTCCGGGCGGCTGTCGTTGACGAAGCTTCTGAAGCGCTTGAGCTTCTCCGGGTCGTTGACGGCGTTGGCCCATTCGCACTCGTAGGTGTCCACCACCGCCTGCATCTGGCGCTCGAGCTCTTCATTGATGCCTAAGCTGTCCTCCAGGATCACCGCCTTGAGGTAGTCGAGTCCGCCCTCGAGGTTCTCGCGCCACACCGAGGTGCGCTGCAGGCGGTCGGCGGTGCGCACGTAGAACATCAGCACGCGGTCGATGGTGCGGATCAGTGCCTCGTCGTCCAGGTCGGTGGCGAACAGCTCGGCGTGGCGCGGGCGCATGCCGCCGTTGCCGCAGACGTAGAGGTTCCAGCCGTGCTCGGTGGCGATCACGCCGATGTCCTTGCTCTGGGCCTCGGCACACTCCCGGGTACAGCCGGAGACGGCGAGCTTGATCTTGTGGGGCGAGCGCAGGCCCTTGTAGCGATGCTCGAGCCTGATCGCCATGCCCACGCTGTCGTCCACGCCGTAGCGGCACCAGGTGCTGCCGACGCAGGACTTCACGGTGCGCAATGACTTGCCGTAGGCGTGGCCGGTCTCGAAGCCCGCCTCGATCAGTTCGCCCCAGATCGCCGGCAGGTCCTCCAGGCGGGCGCCGAAGAGGTCGATGCGCTGGCCGCCGGTGACCTTGGTGTAGAGGTCGTACTTCTGCGCCACCTGGCCCAGCACCACCAGCTTGTCCGGGGTGATCTCCCCGCCGGCGATGCGCGGCACCACCGAGTAGGTGCCGTTCTTCTGCATATTGGCCATGAAGGTGTCGTTGGTGTCCTGCAGCGGGATATGCGCCGCGTCGGTGATCGGCTCGTTGAAGCAGGAAGCGAGGATCGAGGCCACCGCCGGCTTGCAGATATCACAGCCGAGCCTCGGGGCTGATAGAGAGCCGAGTCTTGGGGCTGATGGAGAGCCCAGGCCGTGGGTCGCGGGGTTGCCGTGCGTTGCCATCAGCTCGCTAAAGGTCTTGATGCCCTCGACGCGGACGATGTCGTAGAGCTCCTGGCGGGTATGGGCGAAGTGCTCGCAGAGCGAGCGGTCCACCTCGACGCCGCGGCTCTCCAGTTCGTGCTCGACCACGCTCTTGAGCAGGGCCGCGCAGCCGCCGCAACCGGTGCTGGCCTTGGTCGCGCCCTTGACGCTGCCCAGGTCCGCGGCGCCGCCGTCGATCGAGGCGCAGACGTCGCCCTTGGTGACGTTATGGCAGGAGCAGATCATGGCCGTCTCGGGCAGGGCGTCGGGGCCCAGCGCCGGCGCCCCCTCGCTGCTCGGCAGGATCAGCGAGGCGGGATCCTTGGGTAGCTCGATGCCGTTGGCGTAGTACTGCATCAGGGTGTCGTAGGTGGTGTTGTCACCCACCAGCATGGCGCCGAGCAGTTTCTTGCCGTCGCCGGAAACCACCAGCTTGCGGTACTCCTGCTTGATCTGGTCCAGGTAACGGAACATCCGTGCGCCCGGGGTACGGTCGCCGTGGGCATCGCCGATGGCGCCCACGTCGACGCCGAGCAGCTTGAGCTTGGTGCTCATATCGGCGCCGCCGAAGGTCTCGGCCTCGCGGTCGAGGGCGTCGGCCATCAGGGTGTCGGCGGCGGCCCGGGCCATCTGGTAGCCGGGGGCCACCAGGCCGAAGATGCTGTTGTTCCAGAGGGCCACCTCGCCGACCGCCAGGATCGCCGGGTCGCTGGTCAGGCAGCGGTCGTCGATGACCACGCCGCCGCGCTTGCCGAGCTCCAGGGCGCTGTCGCGGGCCAGTTCGTCCCGGGGGCGGATGCCGGCGGAGAAGACGATCAGGTCGGCCTCCAGCACCTTGTCGTCCTGGAACACCATGCGGTGCTGGCCGGCCTCGCCGTCCTCGATGCGCTGGGTGGCGCGCTCGGTCAGCACCTGTACGCCCAGCGCCTCGATCTTCTCGCGCAGCAGTTCGCCGCCCTCGCTGTCGACCTGCATGGGCATCAGGCGGGGGGCGAATTCCACCACGGCGGTGTCGAGATTCAGGCCACGCAGGGCATTGGCCGCCTCCAGGCCCAGCAGGCCGCCGCCCACCACCACCCCGGTGGCGGCGTTTTCCGCCGCGGCGCGGATGGCGTCCAGGTCATCCAGGGTACGGTAGACCAGGCAGCCCTCCCGGTCGTTGCCGGGAATCGGCGGCACGAAGGGGTAGGAGCCGGTGGCCAGCACCAGGCGGTCGTAGGGGTAGCGGCCCTGGGGAGTGACCACCTCACCCGTGTCGCGGTCGATGGCGGTGACGGCCTCGTGCAGGCGCAGTTCGATGCCGTGCTCGGCATAGTAGTCGCCGGTGGAGAGGGCGAGCGACTCGGCATCGCGGCCGGCGAAGTACTCGGAGAGGTGCACCCGGTCATAGGCCAGGTGGCGCTCCTCGCCGAACACGGTGATGGCATAGCGCTGATGGGCGCCGCGTTCGACCAGTTGCTCGACCAGGTGGTGGCCGACCATGCCGTTACCGATGATGATCAACTGCTGTTGCGTGGACATGTTATGCGGCCTCCTTCACGGGGCGGGTCTGGGTAGTGGAATTCGGGTCGTCGAGCAGGGCGTCGGCATCGGCCGCGCCCAGCAGCAGGGCCGGGCGGCAGGCGCCGAGATCGCGGCCGGCCTGGGCCTGGGCGAAGTACCAGGGGCCCATGGCGGTATCGCCATAGAGCACCGCGCCCTCCAGGCGGCCGTCGCGCAGCAGCAGGCGGCGGTAGTCGCCCTGGTCGGGGTCGTGATAGACGAGGACCTCGTGGTCGGCGTCGGCCTCGGTGGGGCCGAAGGCGTAGAGGGCGATGCCGCTGACCTTGAGCTTGGTGGCGGTCGCGGCCTCCCGGTAGCCGGGCGTGGTCTCGCCGCACAGGCGCGCGGCCAGCACCTCCACCTGGCGCCAGATCGGCTCTACCAGGCCGTAGGTGTGGCCCGCGAACTCGCAGCATTCGCCGAGGGCATGGATATGCGGGTCGGAGCTGGTGAGGAAGTCGTCGACCCGGATGGCGCGTCCCATGACCAGGCCAGCGGCCTCGCCCAGTTGTGTATTGGGGGCGATACCGGCGGCGATCACCACGCAGTCGGCGGTCAGGCGGCGCCCGTCCTCCAGGTGTACCGCCGCCACCCGGCCGCGACCATCGTCCTCCAGCCGCGCCAGGCGCGCGCCGGTGTGGATCGCGAGGCCGCGGCCGCCTAGCTCGTCCTCCAGCAGGGCGGCGGCGGTGGCGTCGAGCTGGCGGTTCATCAGCCGGTCGGCGCGTTGCAGGACGCCGACCCGGGCGCCGCGCTTGCGCATGCCCTCGGCGGCCTCCAGGCCCAGCAGGCCACCCCCTACCACCAGGGTCTCGGCGCCGGTATCGGCGGCGGCCATCAGGGCCTCGGCGTCGTTAAGGTCGCGGAAGCCGTGCACCCCCGCCAGGTCGATGCCGGGCACCGTCGGCATGGCCGGTCGCGAGCCGGTGGCCAGCACCAGGCGGCCATAGTCGAGGTGACGGCCGGCATCGGTGGTGAGGCGCCGGGCCTGGCGGTCGATATGGGTGACGCGCTCCCCGAGGATCAGCTCGATGCCCTGGTCGGCATACCAACGAGTGTCGCGCAGGGTCAGGGCGTCGCGGGCCATCTCACCGGCCAGCCAGGGGGAGAGCAGGATGCGGTTGTAGGCCGGGGCGGACTCCTCGCCCAGCACGATGATGCGCGCGGGGCGGTCGGACCGCTTGATCAGGGCCTCCACCAGCCGGTGGCCGGCCATGCCGTTGCCGATGATCACCAGGGGATCGTCCGGGGTTCGCTGGGCTATGCAAGGGGCCATGGGGGCACCTCCTGTCCATGCCGAAAACCAAAAACGGCGCCTTCCTCAGGCCCGAAGGCCAGGGGAAGACGCCGTTGTCTTGAATCGTGTCGAGGCAATCGCCGTTGATGCCCCGTACTGGTCAAGGACCTTCAAGAACCCGGCCAAGATGCCGGGATAAGCCGAATTTTTACGTGATTACATAGGGTTGCTATTCGGATGTGGGGCCGGGGGTGCGTCACCTTCGGCATCGTCTGCACCCGCCTGGTGCAGGGCCGCGTCATAATGCACGGGGTCATGGCAGGCCCGCAGGCCGGCCAGGTCCAGGCGGCGTCCCTCGCGGCGCAGGGCCTGGTCCAGGTGCTCGGCGAAGCCGGCGGCGGCCTGGGGATCGGGGCGCAGGCTGCCGGCGAGGCGTTGTTGCATTGGCGCCTCGTTAAGGGCCAGCCGCGAGAGGTGGGCCACCGAGCGATCCAGATAGGGGGGCAGGGCCAGCCACTCCAGGGTGCGGCGGGCATGGCCGGGGTCCTCCGCCAGCCAGTCGCCGGCCCGCTGCAGGGCGACGATCAGTCGCGCCAGGGTGGCCGGATAGCAGCGTGCCCAGGAACGGGTCACCCCCAGCACCTTCTCCGGAGCCTCCGGCCACAGCTGGGCGCCGGTAGCGACGATGCGTCCCGCACCGCGGTGCTGGGCCAGGCTGCCCCAGGGCTCGCCGACGCAGAAACCGTCGATCTCGCCGGCCTCCATGGCCTCCACCATGCGCGGCGGCGGCAGTACCACCAGCTCGGCGTCATGCTGCGGATCGAGGCCGCCCAGGTCGAGCCAGTGGCGCAGCTGATAGTGCTGACAGGAGTAGGGGTAGACCATGGCCAGCCGCGGCGGCCGGGGCAGCGTAGGCAGGGCCGCGGCCAGGGCCCAGGCGCCGCGCGCCGGGTCCACCGCCAGATGGGCGTGGCTGGCCTCGGCGAGGCGTTCGGAGAGCACCAGGGCGTTGCCGTTGCGGGACAGGGTCACCGGGGCCAGGGTCTCGCAGGGGGCCCGGCCCAGTCCCAGGCTCATGGCCAGCGGCAGGGGAGCGAGCATCTGGGCGCCGTCCAGCAGGCCGGCGGCCACCTTGTCGCGCAGGGTCGACCAGGTGTTCTGGCGGGCCAGGGTCACGTCCAGGCCCTGGTCGGCGAAGAAGCCCGCCTCCCGGGCGATCACCAGCAGGGCCGAATCCAGCAGCGGCACGAAGCCCAGGGTCAGGTCGGGACGTTCGGCATCCGGTAGGAAGGTCATAGGCCGTTCTCCAGGCGTTCGAGGATATCGATGACGTTGTCGGCCACCTGGGCGATGCGCTGGCCACGGTCCATGGCCAGCTTGCGCAGCATGCGGTAGGCCTGCTCCTCGTCGGTGTTCTGGTGCTTCATCAGCAGCCCCTTGGCGCGTTCGATGCGCTTGCGTTCGCTGAGCTGGTTGCGGGTCTTGTCCAGCTCGCGGCGCAGCGACTGAAAGGCGTCGAAGCGGGCGATGGCCACCTCGATGATCGGCTTGACCCGGCCGGGCACCAGGCCGTCCACCACATAGGCGCTGACCCCGACCTTGAGGGCGGCCTGGAGGGTGTCCGGGTCGTGCTGATCGGCGAAGAAGACCACCGGGCGCGGGTTCTCGCGATTGAGCAGCGCCATGCTGTCCAGGGTGTCCCGGTCCGGGGACTCCATATCGATGATCACCACATCGGGGGCATGGCGGGCCACCATCTCGTTGAGGCTGGCGGGGCTGGCCAGGCGGCAGATCACCCGGTGTCCCTCGTGGGTCAGGGCCTCCTCCACCATGGCGGCGCGCACCACTTCGTCGTCGACCAGCAATATCTTCAGGGACGTGGGTGGGGACATAACGGGACTCGCGGGAAGCTAAGGTCTTATTGCCTTGCAATAAGCGTTCCAGCTGGCCGGGGATCGGGGCGGGGAAACCCGTGCTATCGCAGCCACACGCATTCTGCAGGAGTCCCGGGGCTACCCTGGGGGCAGGTCGTCGCGGGGCGCTGTGAACCCCTCCCTGGGCGCTACTTTTGCCATCCCTGGCAAAAAACCCCCGCTCCGTCCTGTCCCCAGCGCCCCTCGTCATTCCAATAGCGATAGCCTTGGGAGCGGTCTGCATATTTGCCGCTTGGCGAAGGCTGGCACCGCCATGGGATGGCCGGGATTGCGCTGCCGGGGTGCAGTGACGTCAATGGGTGCCTTGTGGTGGTGCGTGGGGGCGCGACCGGGGTAATCCAGGGGCCTGGTCGTTCTCCATAATGCCTTGGCCAGTCAGTGGGTTATGACGATTATACGGTCTTGTGGCATACGCCTTGCTTACCAGGAAGTAACCCGGGACCAATGGCGGTCCTATCGATATCAGCAGTTCAGCGAACACGACAATGGCGTCCTGCCCACGGCTTAGCGGCCGAGGGAGGGCGCCATCGTCGTTTCAAGAGGCAACCCTATGCATCAGGCGCGAACCACCTGCCCCTATTGTGGCGTCGGCTGCGGCGTACTGGCGGAACTGGAGGGCGAGCGGATCGTCGGCGTCAGCGGCGACAGCGAGCACCCGGCCAATTATGGCCGCCTCTGCGTCAAGGGCTCGGCCCTGCACGAGACCCTCGGCCACCAGGGCCGCCTGACCCGGCCCCGGGTCGACGGCGCCGAGGTGGACTGGGAGACGGTGCTTTCCGCCGTGGCCGACCGCCTGGCGGCGACCCGAAGCGAGCACGGCGCCGGCGCCGTGGCGGCCTACCTCTCCGGCCAGCTGCTCACCGAGGACTATTACGTCGCCAACAAGCTGTTCAAGGGCTTCCTCGGCACCCCGCACCTGGATACCAACTCGCGGCTGTGCATGGCCTCGGCGGTGGCCGCCTACAAGCGCAGCCTGGGGGACGACGCCGTGCCCTGTTGCTACGAGGACCTGGAGGAGGCCGAGCTGGTGGTGCTGGTGGGCTCCAACCTGGCCTGGAACCACCCGGTGCTCTACCAGCGCCTCAAGGTGGCCAAGACCCGCAATTCGCTGATGCGGGTGGTGGTGATCGACCCCCGGGTCACCGACAGCTGCGAGATCGCCGACCTCTACCTGGGCCTCAGACCCGGCAGCGACGCCCGACTGTTCAACGGCCTGCTGGCCTGGATGGCCGACAAGGGCAAGCTCGATCGGGTCTACCTGGAGAAGCACACCCAGGGGCTGGAGGAGGCCCTGGCCGCGGCCCGGGAAGAGGACGGCTCGGTGGCCGCCGTGGCTGCCGACTGCGACCTGGATCCGGAGCGCCTGGAGACCTTCTACTACTGGTTCGCCAGCCAGCTACACGTGGTAAGCCTCTACTCCCAGGGCATCAACCAGTCCTCCAGCGGCACCGACAAGTGCAACGCCATCATCAATTGCCACCTGGCCGGCGGCAAGCTCGGCCTGCCCGGGGCCGGGCCCTTCTCGATCACCGGCCAGCCCAACGCCATGGGCGGCCGCGAGGTGGGCGGCCTGGCCAACCAGCTGGCCGCCCATATGGACTACCACACCCCGGGGGCCCTCGACCGGGTGACCCGCTTCTGGGCCACCGAGTCGCTCACCCCGAGCCTGCCCGAGGGGCCCGGGCACAAGGCGGTGGAACTCTTCGAGGCCATCGAGCGGGGCGAGGTCCAGGCGCTGTGGATCATGGCCACTAACCCGGCGGTCAGCCTGCCCCGGGCCGACCGGGTGCGGGCGGCGCTCGAGAAATGCCCGCTGGTGATCGTCTCCGAGTGCGTGGCCGACACCGACCTGCTGGCCTATGCGGATATCGTGCTGCCGGCCTCCTCCTGGTCGGAGAAGAACGGCACCGTGACCAACTCCGAGCGGCGCATCTCCCGCCAGCGGGGCCTGCTGCCGCCGCCCGGGGAGGCGAAGCACGACTGGTGGATCATCACCCAGGTGGCCCGGCGGCTGGGCTATGGCGAGGCCTTCGACTATGCGCACCCGGCGGAGATCTTCGATGAGCATGCCCGGCTCTCCGGCTTCGAGAACCCTTCTGACACCCAGGATAAGGGCAAGCGGCTATTCGATATCTCCGGCCTGGCCGGGCTGGACCGGGATGCCTACGACGCCCTGGCGCCCATCCAGTGGCCGGTCAATGCCGCCGCGCCCCAGGGTACCGTGCGGCTCTTCGAGGACGGCCGCTTCGCCACCCCGGACGGCCAGGCCCGGCTGATTGCGGTGCGCCCGCGGGAGCCCGAGCAGGCGCTCTCTGATGCGCGGCCGCTGCGCCTCAACACCGGGCGCATCCGCGACCAGTGGCACACCATGACCCGCACCGCCCGGGCGCCGCGGCTGATGAACCACCGCGCCGAGCCCTTTATCGAGATCACCCCCGAGGATGCCCTGGCGCTGGGCGTCGGCGACCAGCAACTGGCGCGGCTCACCGGTGCCGGTGGCGATTATCTCGGGCGGGTGCGGCTCACCAAGGGGCAGCGCCGCGGCGAGGTGTTCGTGCCCATGCACTGGAGCGACCGCTTCAGCGGGAGCGCGCGCATGGGCAGCCTGCTGGAGGCCCACCTCGACCCACTCTCCGGGCAGCCCGAGTCCAAGCACGGCGCCGTGGCCCTCGAGCCCCTGCCCATCGCCTGGGAGGCGACCCTGCTGGTGGCCGATGACCTGGCGGTGACCCCCGACTGGTGCACGGATGCCGCCTACTGGGCGCGTATCCCCCTGGCCCATGGCCAGCGCTGGCAGCTGGCCGGGGCCCCCGAGAGCGCCGATCGCGACTGGCTGGCCTGGCTCGCGCACCATCTGCCGGTGGCCGCGGCGCTGTGGCTGGAGGACCCCGCCGGCGGGCGATTGCGCGCCGCGGGTATCGAGGACGGTCGCCTGCGCTGGTGGCTGATGGTGGGTCCCCCCGCCGAGCTGCCGGGGCTGGCCTGGCTCGACGAACGCTTCGCCGAGGCCGCCCACGGCGAGGCCCTGGCCCCCGAGCGTCGGCGCCGCCTGCTGGCGGGGTGCGACGATGGCGCCGCCGATAGCGGCCCGGTGGTGTGCAGCTGCCACCAGGTGGGCCAGAAGGCCATCGTCACGGCGATCCGCGGCGGTGATGCCAGCGTCGAATCGCTGGGCGCCCGCCTGGCCTGTGGCACCCAGTGCGGCAGCTGCATTCCCGAGTTGAAATCCCTGATCGAAGAGCACCGCGACGCGTGCGCCAAAGAGGAGAGCCTCCCATGCGAACCCTGAACCCGAGTATCAAGGCCCGGTTGTCATGGGACGCCCTGCTGGCGCCGCTGCGCGGCCTGGCCCGGATGATCGGTGCCACCGCCCCCTGGCGGACCGATGGCGCGGACCACCGAAAGGGCACGGCCCTGGGCGGTGACTGTCGCCCCGGCAGCGTCTATCTGGTGGGGGCCGGCAGCGGCGCGGCGGAGCTGCTGACCCTCAAGGCCGCCCGATTGCTGGGCGAGGCCGATGCGGTGGTCTACGACCGCCTGGTGGGCGATGAGGTGCTGGCGCTGATTCCTGCTCACCGGGAGCGTTACTACGTGGGCAAGGCGAGTGGCCACCATAGCGTGCCCCAGGCGGAGATCGGCGAGCTCTTGGTAGAACTGGCGGGGCAGGGCAAGTCGGTTGTGCGCCTCAAGGGCGGCGACCCCGGGGTCTTCGGGCGCATGGGCGAGGAGCTCGCCGCCCTCGATGCGGCGGGGGTGCCCAGCGAGATCGTGCCCGGCATCACCGCCGCCTCGGCGGCCTGCGCGGGCCTGGGCATTCCCCTCACCGACCGCGCCCATGCCCAGCAGCTGCGCCTGGTGACCGCCCAACTGTGCCGAGTGGATGGCGAGCCCGACTGGGCGGCGCTGGCGCGTCGCGACGAGACCCTGGTGTTCTATATGGGCCTGGCCAAGGTCGAGGCGATCTGTGCCGGCCTGCGCGGCGCCGGCCTGCCCGACGACTGGCCGATCATGCTGGTGGCCAACGCCAGCCTGCCCGAGCAGCGGGCGCTGATCGGCACCCTGGCCGATATGCCCGCACGCCTGGCGGCCGAGCCGCTGCCCTCGCCCTGCCTGATCCTGGTGGGCAGCGTGGTGCGGATGGCGGCGCAGCGGCAGCGCCTGGTGGTCGAGGCCGGGGTGGCGAAGGAGTGAGGGAACCCCCGGGCACGATTACAGTCCCAGGGGCGCCGGGAGGCGGTGTTCGCCTCCTGTGTCATCCAAGGAGTGTCTCGATGAAGAAGACCGGCAAGATTCGCGATAACGCCCTCAAGGCGACGCTACGCACCCCGCTGTTCAAGCAGCGGCGCGAGATCCCCAAGAAGGGCAAGGGCAGCTACTCCCGCAAGGGGCGGGCGCCTCGCCAAGCGGCCTGAACCGGCCGTTTCGCCAGGCGCCTGTTCTGCCACTACCCTGCACTACCCCGACGTCACACTTCCCCACGAGGCCCTCCATGGAGGGCCTCGTCGATTCTTGGCGTCGGGTCGATCAGCGGCGCGCGCCGCGCCAGGCGGCGGCACCCAGCCGATAGAGGCAATGGGGGCGCAGCGGGTGGCCCGGGGGCAGGGCGGGGTGCTCGAAGGTGCCGTCGTGGCGCATGCCGAGCCGCGCCATCACCGCCCGGGAGCGGCGATTGTCGAGGCTGGTGAAGGAGACCACCTCGTCGAGCCCCAGCGAGTCGAAGGCCGCCGCCAGGGCGGCCTCGGCTGCCTCCCGAGCATAGCCGTGCCCCCAATAGGGTCGCGCCAGGCGCCAGCCGATCTCCACGCAGGGCGCGAAGGGCAGGTCGTCCCGGGGAATATGCAGCCCCACGAAGCCGATAAAGGACGCCGGTAAGGACGCCTGTAAGGACGCCTGTAAGGACGCCTGTAAGGACGCCTGTAAGGACGCCTCCGCTTTCACCTCCACCGCCCAGAACCCCCAGCCCCGCTCGGCGATCAGCCCGCGTATACGCGTGGCCATGGCATAGCTCTCGGCGCGGCTCAGCGGCGCCGGGAAGTGCGCCATCACCTCGGGGTCGGCATTGAGGGCGGCGAAGGGCGCCAGGTCGCCCTCCCGCCACTGGCGCAGCCGCAGGCGTGACGTCTCGGGTTCGATAAGAAAATTCTCGGATGACATGGTGCCCTGAATGCCAATTCATGAGGCTCTAGCCGGCAAGCCGAGTCCTCCTCCGCTGAGTAGGGTGAAACCAGGCGCTGTATCGAGCGAAGGCAGC